>JAEEXG010000053.1 GCA_016291405.1 Lachnospiraceae bacterium | reverse complement strand
CCCGGTGGTACAATATTGTACGAAGCACATCAACAGCTTGAGGAATTAATCCTCGATCGCGAAACTTTACGCGAAAAAGAAGAGATGGGCATGAAGTTTGCTCAGATAGTATATGAAGGAAAGTGGTTCTCTCCTCTTCGTGAAGCTGCACAGGCTTTCATTGAAAGCACACAAGCTTATGTAACAGGTGATGTTAAGTTTAAGCTTTACAAAGGAAACATCATTAAAGCAGGTACCACTTCCAAGTATTCTCTCTACAATGAAAGCATTGCATCCTTTAAGACAGGCGACCTTTACGATCACCACGATGCTGAAGGCTTCATTAATCTCTTTGGCCTTTCAACTAAGGTTCGTGCAATGAAAATGCAGGAAGTAAAATAAAGAAACATGACTACAAAGATTTTGATAATTGCCTACTTTGTGATTGCAAACCTGATTGGTTTCATCTCAATGGGCGTTGACAAGAAGAAAGCTAAAAATCACGAATGGAGAATATCCGAAGCGGTGCTTTTCTTCTTTGCCATAATAGGCGGAAGCTTAGGCTCAATACTCGGCATGAAGACATTCCATCATAAGACAAAGCACAAAGCTTTTATTTACGGAATGCCCGCAATATTGTTTATTCAGATAGCCTTAATTATTACTATACTGTTTCTTCCGTCTCTTTCAATCAAAATTATGTAATTAAAAACCTTCGTACAAATCAATGTACGAAGGTTTTATTTTTTAGAAAATAGTCTTATCCTCTATATTTTTAGCTTCAGCTTCTTTAATATATTTTGTCCACTTAATATAGCCATAAGTGGTATTTGTAAAGTATCCAAGCTTTAATACAAGTAAAACGAACTGTCCGGAAAGAATATTCATAAGTGCTTCAAGGAACGCTTCAAAATACCATGCAATCCACTGTTCTCTGAATCTAAACAAAATAAACAATCCGTTGGCAATACCTACAGCCGAAGCGCACGCATCCATGTAGCAAACAATGACTTCCAGTGTACGGTTTTTAAAGAAATCGGAGCCTAAATCAAGTGTGGTAAGAAAATATCCGATACCGATTGTCCAAACGATGATTCCAATGATAATTAAAGCTTCCTGCCAGCCCTTTAAGGTACGAACCTTTGTAAGCTCCTCTTCTTCCTTATCGGGATGCTTGTGCCAGTTAATGAAACTTATGATGTCACAAGGGAGCCAGAAGAAAAGAGTGGATGCCAATGTGGCAAATCTATACATAAGCACTAAGCAAATCGCTATTTCCGTTATTTCAACAAATACAGATACAATAAAGTTCCACTTGCTTTGCTTTGAAATCAATAGTTCGCAAAGGATATTAAGGAAAGTATCAAGCAAATAAAGAGCCATAATGACAAGGCCGTTTATGCCGTTTGCACTCTCTTCAGGGAAAATAAGTGAAAAGATTGCGGCTATTATCATAATTGATACAAACCAGATTTGCTCATAAGCAGTAAAGTGTTTTGCAAAAGCGGTCATTACAAGCAAGCTTAAAGCCATAAGGGAAAATGCCATTGCTACGCCAAAAACATTTTCTGTTTCATCCGCTCTTAAACTCTTTAAAGCGCTTGAAAAATCATTTTCACTTGCTTCTTTATCAAAAGCAAGCTTAGAGCCGTCAGAGCCTGTATATACATAGCCGTCCTTTTTAACTCCGCCTTCAAGCTCTTCCCACTCATCAAAAGTATAATTGACCGTCATGGTCACTGAGCCATCTTCGCTTTCAAATTCAACAGGACAGACCGTTTCGTCTTCGTATTCCTCTTCGCCTTTGTCTGTGACTCTTGTAAATGTTTCAACACCTGAAAATTCATAGGAAGGAATGGGGCTTAAAAGAGTGCTCATTCCTTTGAAAAAATAAATACCCGCAACTATTACACATAAAGCGATAAGTACATATTTTATCTTTAAAATAGTTTTGTTTGTCTGAAGGGCATTTGTAAGGGCGCCCGTTTTCTTTTTGCTCATATTTTTCTCTTTCTATAAAGAAATCAATTTTTTATTGTAAAGCTTTTGAACCGACATTAAGATTCCAAGTTTTGCATGTTCCCAGGTTAATCCCCCCTGGAAATAGATGGCATATGGCTCACGGATGGGGCCGTCGGCGGAAAGCTCGATTGAAGAGCCCTGCACAAAGGCGCCTGCTGCCATAATTACATCATCGGGGTATCCGGGAATGGGGCAAGGCTCGGGAGTGATGTAACTGTCAACGGGAGCCGCTGCCTGGATTCCTTCACAGAAAGAAACCATTGCTTCTTTTGATCCAAGTTCAATACTTTGTATAATGTCATGCCTGTCTTCTTTTGAAGAAGGAAGCACGTTAAATCCGAGTTCTTCGTATATCTTAGCTGCAAAAACAGCACCTTTAACCGCACCGGAAACAACTGTGGGGGACAAGAAAAATCCCTGATAAAGATTTCCCATTACATGTAAGCTTGCGCCTACATCCTGTCCGACGCCTGGAGCCGTTAAGCGGTAGTGACATCTTTCGATGCATTTCTTTGTACCTGCAATGTATCCGCCTGTGGGTGCAAGGCCTCCCCCCGGGTTTTTGATTAAAGAACCAACAATCATATCAGCACCGACTTCCGAAGGTTCCATCTTTTCGGTAAATTCTCCGTAACAGTTATCCACCATAACCGTTACTTCGGGCTTGATTCCTTTAATAAAGGAAATAAGCTCTCCGATCTGACTTACGGAAAAGGAAGGTCTCATCTGATATCCCTTGGACCTTTGAATGGTCACAAGCTTTGTCTTATCATTTATCGCTTTCTTTATGTTTTCATAATCAAAGGAACCGTCAGGTAGCAAGTCTACCTGTCTGTAGGTAACTCCGTATTCTTTTAAAGAACAGGGGCTATCCTTAATTCCTATAACTTCTTCCAATGTGTCGTAAGGCTTTCCTACGGGAGACAAAAGTTCATCCCCGGGAAGAAGGTTTGCAGATAAAGCTATTGTGAGGGCATGGGTGCCACAGGTAATATGCGGTCTTACAATGGCTGCTTCCGTTTTAAATACAGATGCATAAACCGCTTCCAAAGTGTCTCTTCCTATGTCATCATGACCATAGCCGTTTGTGCCTGTTAAGCAGCTCGCATCGACTTTGTTTTTCTGCATAGCCAAAAGAACCTTCGACTGATTGTACTCAGCTATTTCATCAATCTTTTCAAATCTGTCTTTTATTTCTTTTACGCACTTTTCTCCCAAATCAAGAACGGGGTCAGAAAAGCCCATTTCATAATATATCTTTCTATCCATATGATTCTCCGTATATGCTTAAACCCACATAAATCGGTTTATTATATACCCTTTCCTTAGATAAATCCACTACTATTGACAATATACGTCTAAAGAAGTACGATTTAATTAAGCTACGTCTTTAGAAGTACATAAGAGGTTAATATGATTTTATACCATGGTTCAAATGTTATTGTAAATAAACCTTTATTCGGTTACGGCAAGCCTTACAACGATTACGGGCAAGGCTTCTACTGTACGGAAAACATTGCCTTAGCAAAAGAATGGGCATGCTACGATCCTAACGGTGGATTCGTAAATATATATAACCTGGATACTGCAAACCTTAATACTCTTAAATTGAATGAGAAAAAAATCCTGGAATGGCTGGCTATCCTAATTAAGAACAGACAAATAAGATATTCAAGTCCTATTGAAAAACAAATTGCTGAATATGTAATAGCCAACTTCTATTCAGACTACTCTTCTTATGACATAATTACGGGATATCGTGCAGACGACTCATACTTTTCATTTGTCCGAGCCTTCTTATCAAACACGATTTCTTTAGAGCAACTTGGGGAGGCTATGAAGCTTGGCAACCTCGGAATGCAAGTTTTTATACAAAGTCAAAAAGCATTTGATAATCTTTCTTTCGTAGACTCAGAAACTGTTTCAGGCGATTATTATGCCAAACGAGAAGAAAGAAACGCTAAAGCCAGAAAAGATTATTACAGGCTTTTAGAAAAGGATGTCACATCAGGAACTTTTGCACGAGACATACTGAAGGGAGGCTTTAATATCGATGGCACAAGCATATAACGAAACCTATTTATACGATGCAATGAGAAACTTAGGCGAAATGACCGAATATGCCCATGATGCTTGCAATCTTGATCCCGACCTTGCCTTAAAATACTTCATAATAAGTGGGTATGCAGATTCCTTTGCGGCTGGGAATCCACGTGTGGTTTGCGGCCTTTCCGGCACAGAATTATTTAAAGAAATAAGCAAAAAATGCGGTGCAGATTTTAACGTTTGGCCTGAGCCTCTCACAAAATACACTACTGAAGAATACTACTGGATTGGGTATATACTGGCCTATTTTCAATGGCATATCAATAAATCTTTTAAAGCAATAACCGAAATAATAAAGCCTACCGACTTGCTTCGCATGTACCCTTCTTTGCATACGGTATCTGAAGAACATGCAATTGAAGTTATTGACGACCTATACAGAAAGAAATCACAGTTTAACAGGCTTCAAGCATACAGAAAACGTATGGGTATGACGCAATCCCAACTTGCAAGCGCATCCGGCGTGAATCTTCGCACCTTACAACAATATGAGCTCGGTTCCAAGGATTTAACCAAAGCCGCCGCCGAGAGTGTTGTTTCTTTGTCAGGAGTTTTGCATTGCAAGCCTGAAGACCTTCTTTAACATATGCTAAGCCCTCCGTACAAAAGCACGGAGGGCTTTAATTATCTTGATACTCTTACTTTTGGAAGGTTCTCTAAATCAAGAGAAAACCTTTCAACAGCTTCTTTTGTTGCAAGAATGTTTCCTGCCTTATCAACGCCGATGATAAAATCTCCGGCATATTCAACATATATGACATCCTTCCACGTAGAGACTTCTTCATAGTGTCGGCTTGTTTCATTTTCCAGCAAAACATTTCCTGCCTTGTCTACACCCACAACATTGTAAGCGTATACAGATATTTGTTCGACATTCTCCCAGTCAAGAGCAACCGTATCTTTCTGAGCATATATTTTTGAATCCTCTCCCAAAAAGAAAGTCTCAAAGGATTCATCCACATCCTTATACTTTTTATCATCACCAAGAAGGCCTTTGACGTCATGATAATACCCGCTAAGGCATATAATTGAACCATCATCATTAAGCAAAAAATCAGGTTCATTGGGATTGCTTCCGACGAACTTTCTGGCTTGGTTAAAATCCACATCCAGAAACCACTCGCATGCAGGCCCTATCCATTCACCATTCACCTTTGCCATAAAAACGTCCGGAGAATAAAAAATAATATCATCTACCTTTTTGTTTTCCTCAAAGAATGCGCAAACATCTGCATAAGCCGCCATAACACGATCTCCTGTACCGGGAGAGTTAATTGCTTTATCATAACAATACTCTGATGTTAGTTTATCTCCCGTATAAGGATCGTATATCATAACGGTCCCGTCATTGCAAAGGAGTATAAGTTCGTCCCATTCCCCGACAACATCCTTTACGTTCTCGCCAAGTGTTATCGCCGGTTGTCCTGCTCTTACACAGTATACCGTTCCATCATCCTGTACATAAGAGATGTTGCTTCCTACGCAAATACTTACCTTCGAATTATCATTTGCACTACAGCATCCGACAATCGTGAGCATTAAACCCATAATGATTGTCAAAAACAGTCTTTTCATTTTTAGTCTCTCCATCAATCATTAAAGAAAATATTGTACTTCTTTTTCGTATATCTGTTTACTGCATTTACATCATTAGAGTTCTTGAATTGAGCAATTCCATCTTCTTTTCTCACCTCAGTCACGGGTTCCGGCAAACATGTTTCAAATTATTAAACCCGAAGACCTTCTTTAAATATGTGTAGACAAAGACCTACGTATTAATACGGAGGTCAATTTATTGCAATCGATTCATTATTATGGCAAAACCAATCTTCCTTCTTCCATGAATAGCACTTCATCGCACAGATTGTCAATGTCTTCTTTGTGGTGTGACGTGAGAATTATCGTTTTTCCTTTTTTCTTAAACTCAAGAAGTATCCCCCATACTTTTTCCACAGTTTCTCTATCAAGGGCATTGAAGGGTTCATCCAGAATCAAGAGTTCGGGATCTTCCATAATTGCCTGAATAATACCGATTTTTTGTTTCATCCCCAATGAATACTTTCTTAGCACTCTTTTGTCTTTCGGGTCTAAACCAAATGTTTCCATAAGCTCACATATTCTTTCGGTTGAAACCTTTCTTTGTATATCCGCAAGCATTTTTAAGTTTTCAAGCCCTGTCAAATGTCCAAGCAAATCCGGTGTTTCGATAATGATGCCCATGCTGTTGGGAAAGGATATATCTTTATTTAGTTCTTGTCCATCAACAATTACCTTACCTTCATTAGGCCTTATAAGCCCGGCCAATGCCCTTAAAAGCATCGTTTTTCCGCTTCCGTTAACTCCCACCAACCCGTACACTTTGTTACTTTCAAAAATGGCATTTATATTATCAAGTACCGTTGCACTTCCGATTCTTTTTGTATAATCCCTAACCTCAATTCTCATTTACTTAATCTCCTCTTTTTTATTGATTAGTTTCCACGAGACAAAATATAAGATTAAAATAATCAAAAAACATATCCATTTGCTATTAAATGCATCTCTGTTTGGGAAGAAAGATATTTCAGCTATTCCTATTCTGGAATAACCGATAGATAAAAGGGCCATAGCAATCATCCCGACAAAAACCCTTGTTTCGCTGCATTTTACCGTCAAAACAACAAACAAAAGAGAGTAAATAACAGATAGTAAAAATCCGCCTATAAGCACACCCATTAGCTCCGCCACATTTAGCCCTCTAAATGCGTTAATTCCGTAGGACGAAAGAATCGCCGGAGCAACAGTGACTACCAGTAGGAAGTCCACCAATAAGATGATTGCTTGAAGCTTTAAAAAAACAGTTTTCTTAGACTTATATCTGATAAGAACGTAAATATCTTCACGCAAGAATAATCTGACAGCGTCGACATTAACATACTGAATGAGCAGCGTAAAAAGAACAAACACGGCAATAAGAAGGCTTTTTCTTACATTAATTCCGTTAAAAAGAATTCTGACCGAATCAGTCAACTCATATTCTTCAACCTCCTTTAAGACCATAAACACAATTGAAAACGTTAAGAACGAAAAAAAGTACTTATGCTTTATGCTGTTTACTATTCTAAGCGTCATAAAATGTCTCTCCTAAGGCTTACCCTGAATAAAACAAGTAAAAGAATCGCCAAGACAAAACCGAGTATTGTATATGAAGGCCATGACTCAGAGAAAATTTGAGAAAGGATGGTCCTTAGCTTTCCAAAGCCGTTTAACATCATCCCCCGCGCAATGACCGTTACATCCATAGCAAGTATTATTTCGGTAAATAAATAAGCCCCCTCTCTCACAGGCTTATACTCAACTTTTCTTAGTATTTCCGTAAGCGTGCACATAATTAAAAATCCAAGTAAAAACCTTACAAATGTTCCAAAGAAATAGCTGATGCCCCACTTTACCGAAAAGCCGGACACAATGAAAAATGCAAGAAACCATATGCACATATTCGCTACAATTATCTCTGCCTTCATAAGTAATGCACGCGCTTCGTATGAAACTCTTGAGCGCATCCTCACTATTAAGCTCTTTTGAAAATGACTGTCTGAAAAAGCCAATTGAAGAAGTATAACAGGTGCCAAAAAGAAAACATAAGCTTTATCCGAAATAACATACGCCTGAAACAAATCACTGTAATTAGTAGTCACTGCTACAACAATCATAAATACTGTATCCACAAGTACGCTCAGACCATAAAGAGTCATTCGTTCTTTTGTAAGCATCATACTATCTCCCTTCCCCTCTTATATCCAAGTATGATAAACAAAAAAACGATTATGGCTATAATTCCATATGTCAAAAGCACATCACTTCCTCGTATTGTCTGAATCAATGCGGCACTCGCCATGGGCTGAATAATAAGGCTGATATCATAATTCATTCTATCAACCAAGAGCCAGCTTACGGCATATTGTATAACATACAAGCATGCTGCCGGAGCTATTAAAGCGATGTACTTATTTTTCATCCTTACAATTGAATAGGTCGTCATGATTAAGACAGCTAAAAGCGCAATAAGAAGAGCATTCAGAAAGATATAAACAAAAATCATGCACATTGGAGATATTTCATAGAACTTATATGCAAACGTTGCTTCTTTCGGAACACAGAACCAAAACTGATCAGTCTTAACTTCGGAGTGAAAACAAAGTAAAGTAACCAGTACGTTTACAGAAAGAAGCACAAAGAAATTCACAAAAGTAGAAATAAAAACAGTCAGAACTTTAGATATATAGTAACTTCCCCACCCATTTCTGCTTACTAAAAAAGCCTTTACCGATGTCACTTTTTCTTCGTACATGATAAGGCCTGTCGAGATAACCGGAAAAATCCATAACAGTGTCATATACACCGTATTTCCCCAACTCACAGAATTCATTAATACCCAAAATTGAAAATAATGTCTTCCGACATTTTCATAGAATCCGCTCTGTGGCGAATTAATGATAAGAACCGAAATCGGATCAAAAATCATTACAAAAGCCAAAACAATCAGCATGATTTTGACCTGCTTTGACTTATACAACTTTACAAAGTCAGAACGTAAATATGGCATATCAGTACCCTCCCCATAAATTCCATCCTTGCTTCGGCAAATCATATTATTTGCAAAGACCGAAAGTGCTTTCTTGCCTCATTCTAACTAAGAAAGAAATCATTGCATAGAGAATCTTAGTTCACATTCTCACTTTATGTTAACCGCAATGAAGTATTATTCGCCAAATACCGCATAATCCGCACGAGCATTAATAATATTTTGGGCCAATTCTTTTGTCTTTTCTGTTCCGTAATAGAAATTCCCAAAAACAAGAGCCGTATTATAAGTATCCTTAGCCTCTTTAAGTTCTCCCATATTGGCTAGCAGTGCCGCCTTACAAAACAGTAAATCAGGCAAATTGAACACTCTTTTACTCTCTTTTTGATTATCAATTGCAGCATCAATCTCATTGTATAGTTCAATACTTAATTCAGGCTCTATACAGTACCTGTTATATAGGCAAGAGCTCATCATGTTACACAAAAAACCTTTCGTCGTATCATCAAAGAAATCCTTCATACTCAAAAGTTTCTCT
The DNA here is from genome assembly GCA_016291405.1 of Lachnospiraceae bacterium. Lineage (GTDB taxonomy): Bacteria > Bacillota > Clostridia > Lachnospirales > Lachnospiraceae > UBA1258. Next base: position 9,740 of record JAEEXG010000053.1, on the reverse strand, counting down.
ATGTGGTTTTTCTCGAATCTTAATATATCGGCTCCTGCCTTTTTTTCGTTGCAGCGTTCTAATGTAACTGCATATGCCATTATCATCGCATATTCCTTATTGTTAAACCTGGCATTTTCATCAAGTTTTTCAGGGAATTCCTGATGCCTTATTTGTATCCCTTTCAAAAGGTTTTCTTTTGCGCCCTCATAGTTTCCCTTGTTAAACTCTATCAATGCCTTAGCGTAGAATACCAGTTGTTTGGGTTCGCCCTTTGAAAAATCACCCTTACCTTCAATCTCAATAAGCCACTTCTCCAATTTGTCCATATCTTCACTGTTCAAGGCCTCATCGCCCTCTCTGCAAAGAAGATGTGTCCGCAAATCATTATGCGCGTATACCGCGCTTATTGCCCCGAAAAGATTAACATTCAACTTTTCAGACAGAAGTGCTATAGTCTCAATCTTTGGTACATTTTTCCCTGTTTCGATTTTTACAATGCTTTCTCTACTGCAGTCTTTCTCAGACAAATCCGCCTGAGACATTCCACGCTCTTCACGATAGTATTTAACTAAATCACCAATTATACTCATTCTCTTACCACCTCATAGAATTACCGTAAGCGAAAATGATTTTTCTTCATAGTTCTATTCAACCACTGCAATTATCTCAACTTCGCAAAGAACATTCTTTGGAAGTGTCTTTACTGCCACACAGCTTCTTGCAGGCTTGGATGTAAAGTATGAAGCGTAAACTTCATTGAAAGCCCCAAAGTCGTTCATGTCTGCAAGAAAGCATGTTGTCTTAACCACGTTATCAAAAGAAAGGCCTGCTGCCTCTAAGAGATTTCCGATGTTTTTGCAAACCTGAGTTGTCTGTGCTTTGATATCGCCTGTTTCAATTTCTCCGGTTTCGGGGATGATGGCGATTTGTCCCGAAGCAAAGAAAAAGCCGTTTGCGATGTATCCCTGTGAGTAAGGTCCGATTGCCTGAGGTGCTTTGTCTGTTTTAATAAGTTTCATAGTGTACTCTCCTTTTTATTTGTTGCTGCATTGAGCATATTTTTTAGGCGAAATGCCTACAGTTTTTGTGAATGCTTTAAAGAAACTAGAATAGTCGGAAAAACCGCTTTGCTCGTAGGTCTCGCTGACTGCGTGCCCGGAGCTTAAAAGTGCCTTTGCAATTGTGATGCGCCTTGCCGTCACATATTTATTTACGGTTGTTCCCGTGGCCTGCTTAAAGATTCTGCAAATGTATGATTCGCTCATGTGGAATGTCTTTGCCAAATCTTCAAGGCGAAGGTCATTTTCGATATTTGAATTTATAAACTTAAGTATCTCGTCAACCTGCGAGTTGTAGTGAGGCGTATCTATTGCCGTTTCTTTTTCTTCAGGCTTTAGATAGGCTTTGTTTAGGAGCACCAAAAGCTCCATGAAAGCCGCTTTTTCCGTGATTTCATGGGCAAAGTCATTCGCGTTTACGATTTTGTTTACAAGATACAAAAAGTCGTGCTTTTGCTCTTTGGTAAAAGAAACCCGATGGGAAAAGCCCGGGTTTCTTTTTACAAAGCAACCGGTAAGGTCTGCCGATTCTTCGCTTAAAGCCTTTACATAATCAGGATGCACGGAAAGCACTATTCTTTCATGGACGCTAGACTCAATCTGAGTGATATAGTGGCTTTCGTATTGGTTAATTATAAACACGTCCCCGGGTTCAATCGGGTAAAACTTATTGTCTATAAGAAACTGCTTTCCACCCGATATTGAATAATAAATTTCGTAGCAATCGTGGACATGCATGTCCATAGTTTTTTCTTCTTTATAAAGATGAGCAACCGCAAAGGTCTTTGTGTCCATACAACTTTGCATTGCCATCTTGCAGGATGTGAATTCTTGCATACTAACCTCTATTCATCAAAACCAACAAGCACATAGAAACCGCGAGGAGTTTCTTCTATCTTTAATACAGTTCCGGACTTTGACTTAAGTCTTTGGTTAAAGGGAATGTTTGGAGACATGGCCAAAGAAGGGTCGATTGTGTAGTAGTAGTTACTGGGAAGAAGGCCTTCCGTAACAGTAACCGTCTCTCCTTCTTTAACAAGTCCCGGACGTTCCATTTTAAACTCTATTTCTCTCATAGCTACACCTCTAAACTTAAATTCTTCGTTAATAAAAAAATACTATTCTCATGTTTGTTATGATACCACAAAATGATGAGATTTTGGCTGAATAAGTTATCTGATAATTGTTTGTATTTTCAAAACTTTCTTGTGCATTTTCACATTTTCATATACAATATTGAGTATAGAGTCGAAAGCGACGAAACTAACAATTGGGGGTTATACAAATGTTTAAAGTTATAGCTGTAGATGATGAACAAAACGCATTAAACAGATTCGAACGTCTTATCACTCAAGATAGCAGACTGGAACTTCTTAAAACATTCACAAAGCCGGCCGACGCTATCGAATTCATGAAAGCAAATCCCGTAGATATCGCCTTTTTGGATATTGAAATGCCTGAAATGACAGGCCTTGAGCTCTCAGAATGCCTCATGGATATAAATCCTTATGTTGAGGTAGTTTTTGTGACGGCCTACAACCAGTACGCATTGGAAGCTTTTAAAGCTCACGCTACCGGATATTTATTAAAGCCCTTATCTCACGACGATTTCACCGCACAGATAGACAGTATGGAAAAGAAGCTTTCAAAGACCCACGTTGTGGAAGACGATAAGCTTATTATCAACTGTTTCGGTGCATTCTCAATAAAGAAAGCAACAGACTTTGAGCCTTTAAGATTTAGAACATCCAAGGCTGAAGAACTTCTTGCTTACCTTATTCAAAATGAAGGAAGAGCCCGCTCCAAGGATATGATTCTTGATACTCTTTGGCCCGATGCAGACCTTGATAAAGCGGCAAACAATTTCCGCGTAACCTGTACTTATATAAGAAGTACCCTTGCGGACTTTGGATACACGGATGTTTTGGTGCGTGATCACGACGATTACAACATAAACACTTCAAGAATCAAGTGTGACTACCTTGATTTTAGAAACAAGATTGCAAATCCCGATACTTTGGGTCTTTCCGATGTTGAATACCTTATAAGCATTTATAAGGGACCCTATCTTGAAAACCGTTTCTATGATTGGGCGGAAGAAACCAAGGGCTGGCTTGAAGGAAGATACATTCAGCTTTTATACCGTGCAGGAAGACTTTATTCGGAAGCAGGAAGAATCGATGCTGCAATCGATTCCTTTGAATCCGTTTTAAGAGTAGACCTTTACGAAGAAGACGCTTTCAAAGAAGTTATCCGCTTAAAACAAAAGAAACTTCCTCCCGCAGCTATCAGAGAATACTATGACAAGTATCGTGATTTACTTTTCAAGGAATATGGCCTTGAACCTTCACGTGAAATTAAGGACTTAATTAAAGCCATATAATCTATTGATGCGAGGTTATTAAATGGCAAACGTATTTCGATCGTTTTGCTTTGTTGCATGTCTTATAACCGGCATATACGGCTGTATTATTTTTTATCATTTCCGTAACGCAAAGCGCATGCTGTGGTTTGCGTTACTTTGCCTTGTTATGGCCGTAAATGTTAACTTTACAATTTCATTTTACCCGCACAGACTATTTGATGCCGGCCAATCGGCCGGTATCAATGCTAATATCTTTCTGTGTTCTTATGCTTTAACTCCACTTTGCGTATGCTTATACACACACTTCTACGGCGATAGGAAACTATCGTCAAAAAGCATGGCCTTTTGCTATTCCTGCTTTGTGTTAAGCGTGCTTTCTTTGATTATGCCTTTTAGTTCTCTCCCCTACTTATTCTTAGTTATCGTAGGATTTACACTTGTTTCTTATGCAGGTGCTTTTGACATAGCAATGAAGAGCATGCGAAACGGTGAAAAATATTTTATTTTCCAGGCTGCCGCCTACGCTCTTATTTTTTTGGTGACGGTTATAGGGCTTATAATTTCTTATGTTTGTCCTAAGCTAATGAGCCCCAGAGTCTTCTGTACTCCTTTCTTTTTGCTGCTTCACGCCTTTATGATGACGACTCAGTACCGCACATCCATTTTAAAGACAAAGAAACTGTCCGCCTCTTTGGCAGATACCATCGAGCGAATCACTCACTCTGATAACGCTTTGATGTGTACCCAGATGAAGGCAGACTTTTTATACAACACTCTTGATTTAATAAGCAAAAAGTGTGACGAAGACCCTTATGAAGCCGAAGACCTTACGGTTTCTTTATCTAAATATTTACGTCACACCCTTAACTTTAAGCAATTAAAAGGAATTGTGCCTTTAAGTAATGAAATTGAACTTACAAAGGCTTTCATAGCTATTGAAAAAGCAAAGAATCCAAAAATCAAATTTGAATATAGATTTCCGGATCCTTTGCCTGATTTTCATGTGCCTCCTCTTTCCATTCAGCCACTGGTTGAAAATGCCATCTATCATGCATTTGATGAGGATCAGCCAAATCCGAAAATTACTATAACCATTATTCCTTACAGAGATTACTATCATATCGACGTTTCCGATAACGGAATGGGAATGGATGAACAAAAGGTTGAAGATTTGACCACGACTTTAAGCGATTCCGCAAGAATCGGCGTATACAACATACACACAAGACTGATCGAGCTTTTTAGAAAAGGGCTCGTTATTCAAAGTGCACCCGGAGTCGGCACAAGTATTTCTTTTGTGGTTCCTCCCGATGCTATCGCATATCTTAAAGCTAAAGAAATGGAGGATCAGGAATGAGCAAATTAAAGATTTCCATTTTACTTATAACCCTTCTTCCTTTAATTTCCGTGCTTTCTTTGTACTTTTTGGCAAAGAGTATTCAGCCTGCCGAATTATCTTTGGCAAGTGACGATGAGTATTTCCAGACTACCTACATAGATGAAGGAAAGTTTTACAGCCTTAAGGGAGAAATCGGATGTATTCCCGGTGCTCTTTTGATGCCCACAAACTATAACTTAATGTCTTCAAGCTCAGGAAGATACTACTCTACTCTCTCATCCGAAGTGCGTACACTTCCAAACTACACAACCATTTCTTCCTTAGATGACATTAAGAGTAAAGAATACGAAGTTAACGGCTCTTACATGGCAACGTTTTGTTTCTTTTTAAAGCTACCCTCAAATGCATCATATGCAATCTGGTTTCCTGCTGATTTTTGCGAATACAATGTGTACGTGAACGGTTCTTTGGCCGCATCATCAGATACTTTCAGAAGTAAGACTCCTCACATTGCAAATTCTTTCTACGTACCTTTACCCGCATCCAAAACAGGCACCTATGAAGTAATTGCAAATGTGATAGCGCCTTCCGACTTTCCTTTTGACCGCTCGGGGGCTGTGCTTATAGGAAGTCTTGAAAGAATTGAAAAATCCTTTAGAAATGTTAAGCTTGTAAGCTTATTCTTCCTTTCTTTTATACTCTTTACAATGGTGTTTACGATTGTACAGATTATTGCCATAAGAAACGACTTGCGACTTCTTTCTTTCTCTGTAATGTCGTTTTTTACAATGCTTGCAATGTCCTTTATGGACGGGCGAATATTTGCTGTATTATTCCCCACAACCCACTATAGATTTGCCTGTCTTTTAGAGTTTTTGGCGCCGCCTTTGTTTATTTTATCTTTGGTATTTTTCTCCTATTCAATGTACAAAGAAATTTATCCAAAACGCCACGCCATATACATTTATATTTCTTTGATAATACCTATAATAAATGCCATTCTTTTAAGCAGAATTCCCTGGCTTTCATCAGTTGCAAGTGCCATAAATGTTGTGCCTTTTGCAATCTGCTTATACATGTTTGTAATAGCTTATTCAAGAGAGCTACCCCACGCCCTTCCCTACGGAATCGGCGTATTGGCCGTGGAAATAAGCCTTCTTTTATACTACTCAACAAGAGATATGGCGGTTCCTTCCCGCTTTGCATACGTTGGCGGATACGTAGTCTTCGCAGTCACCATCGTATCAATTCTTGCAGGAGAATATGCGCTTCAATACAGTGAAGAATCCAAATTATCAACAGAGCTTTCAAAGAAGCTTGAAGCCATGCAGATATCGGAAAATGCTTTTCTTAACGCTCAGATGAAGCCACACTTCCTATACAACACTTTAAACACCATTGCAGACTGTTGTGTGACTGATTCAAAGAAAGCGCAAAAGCTTATTAATTCACTTTCTGAATACTTAAAGCTTATCCTAAGCCTAGATAACATGGATAAAACGGTTCCTCTAAGGCGAGAGCTGGAGCTTGCCGCTGCCTACACAGCAATTGAAAAGCAGCGCTTCCCCTCCATTAACTTTTACACGGACTTTCCAATTAAGCTTCCCGCCATCATGATGCCACCCCTCACGATTCAGCCTCTTATCGAAAACGCCATAAAGCACGGCGTTAGAAAATCCGATAAGCCCGGGGTCGTAACATTAAGGATTGTTGAAAATCCCGACAGTGTTCAGTTCTTTGTAAGCGACAACGGAAAGGGCATGGACGAAGAAGCCATTAAGCACTTATTCCGCATTCCTAAAGACAACCAAAGCATCGGTATCTACAACATCGACAAGCGCCTAAAGAACCTCTACAACGAAGGCCTCACCGTGGAGAGCACTCCCGGCCTTGGCACCTGTGTTAGTTTCACAGTTCTAAAAGATGTGTAATAGAAAAGGCCGGACATATGTCCGGCCTGTTTTTATGTAGCTCTTATAATTCTAAATATCTCTTTGATCCCTTACCATGTAAGTAAAGTTCATACAAGAAAGATCCAAAGCCAAAGATTGCGGTAATGATGATTAGAAGGATTGAATAAGGCAATACAAGGTAGAGCGCAATGCTTATACCAACTAACAAGATTACCATTCCCATGCCGCCAAATACTGCGATGAAAGCGGCTGTGCTTTGCTTAATTGCCTGAGCTTCGTTCTGCCAGTCAAGCTTAGGGAAGCAAAGGTTACAAGCAAGACCAAAGTATGCAACGAATATCTGAAGCACTACAGGAACCACGATTGCAAAGAATCTGTTTACAAGGCTGATTCCGGGAATAAAGTTAATAATGATGCCTGATACTATTGCAAAAGGAAGAGCGATGATGTAGTGAGCATAAAGCTTTCCTTTTAAAACATCTATAGCGCTAAGGGGTGAGGATTTTAAAATCCACAAGTTCTTTCCTTCAAGTGAAATGGCACAAACAGTAACTTCAACGATTGTTCCGATACTTGCGATACCAACAATCACAACTGCTGCCGCATAATCAGCGCTCATGCCAAGCATTGAGTTAAGTGCTTCAGCAAGTGTGTTAAACTTTACAACCGCATAGATTGCTGCCGCAACCTGCATGATAAGTCCCATACCGCCATTGACGGCATATGTTGAATTACTTGTAAAGTGTCTTACTTCTTTCATGGCAACTGCCATTCTTGCACTTCTTACCTTTAATCTCTTTTCAACATATTTTGTTTTAACAAAGCCTTTCTTTCTTGTGGCAATCTTTATGAATGTCTTTGAAATAACAGTCATAGCAATTGCGAAAGGAATTATTGTAACAGCAAGGAAAATAAGGAAATTAACTATGTTAAAGTCGCTTACTGCCATTCCGCATGCGTAGAAAGGATAAAGGTATTTTTTTAATACGCTCTCCACATCGTCTTTTCTTTGTGCAACAAAAGAAACAATGTTGTACATCTTCATGCAGAAAGCCATGTAAGGAACCATAAGTGCAAATGTAAGCACTATGTTAAATAATGTCTTATTCTTCAATCTGCTTGTAATAAGCTGAATGAGCCAAGCGATAATGAAGCTTACCGTCATAGAAATCAAGGGAACAAGGATAAGGCAAAGAACCGACATTATCCATCCTGATGCGGAAAGCGCATATTTTCCTGCATAAACGATTAAAGCAGGCACAAAGTTTATCGCCGAAAAAGCAAATGCCCAAACATATAAAACTACAATTCTTGCTGATAAAATCATCGAAGGTTTTATGGGCATCGAAAGAAGCAATTCGTTATCTTTTGCTTCGTATATCTGCTGCTGCGTGGTCATTACCGAACCTATAAACGCAAGCATCATTGAAAGGAATGCGGCAAGAGCGAAATATGTGCCGTCGCCTGTCGTTCCGTTACAAAACTGGTCCGAAATCACTATGTAATTAGAAAAGAAAAGGAAACCAAAATCCAAAATAAGGAAGATGATTAAGCCAAAGTAAATGTTTGTGTTACCTTTTTGCTTCTTACCATCCTTCGGTTTTCTGAAGAACATAGAACTGAACCTGGTAAGTACAAGTGTCTTAAACATCTTTACCCTCCAATTCAAGGAATACATCTTCAAGTGAGTTGTTTCCTTTAACTTCATCAACCGTTCCGTCGATTATAAGGTGACCTTCTTTTATGATGGCAATGTGGTCGCAAAGCTTTTCCGCAACTTCCAATACGTGAGTTGAAAAGAAGAAAGCTGTTCCCTCTTTTGCCATGTTTCTCATAATTTCTTTTACTTCAAAAGCTGCTTTGGGATCAAGACCTACAAAGGGTTCGTCCATGATAATAAGCTTAGGATTGTGAATCAAAGCTGCAACAATAGCAAGTTTTTGCTTCATACCGTGTGAGTAAGAAACGATAGGGTTTGCAAGGTCTTTTGTGATTCCGAAAAGGTCTGTGTACTTTTCAATCTTTGAGTTTCTGTCTTCTTCGGAAACCTTGTAAACGTCTGCGATAAAGTTAAGATATTTGATTCCGCTCATGAATTCATACAAATCCGGGTTATCGGGAATGTATGCAATCATTGATTTACATTTAATGGGATCTTTCTTTACCGAAACACCATTTATGGTGATTTCTCCTTCATCAAAATCGTGAAGGCCCACACAAGCTTTGATTGTGGTGGTTTTACCTGCTCCGTTATGTCCGATGAATCCGTAAATTTCACCCGGAGCAATGTGAAGTGTTAAATTGTCTACCGCTACTTTTTGACCATAGCGTTTGGTTAAATTATTGATGTATAACATCTTTCCCTCCTCATGTGTTTTTTCTATCAAAAATTATATAAAATAGGGTGCCCTATGTAAAGACACCCTTTTGATAAAATAAACATATTTAATTTATCGGTTTCTATATAATCCCGAGTTTAGCCCTTACTTATCATAAGCTTTGTTTAGCGTCTCCAGGGAGTCGTATCCGTAAAGCTTTGCCGTGTTTTCCATAATGATAAAAGAAAGGTTTCTTTCTTCATTTAAAAGACCTGCCACAAAGCCCGCGAAAAGCTGAAGCATTTTGTCTGAATAAGTGGATATTTCTCCCCTTAAATAGGTTTCATAGGAAGTGTTATATTCAGTATCTTCATAGGTATGTATGCTTCTTGCCCTCATAGATAACTTTGGATATTTTTCCGCGAACTTTTCCATCCATGAAACACAGATAGCGCATACGGCCTCTATTATCTTCTTTTTATCTTCATCTATGGGAGGGAAATTGTCCTTTATCTTTTCGTATTCTAAAGGTGCGGTACTCTCCATCATGCGGCCGTACTTTTCGGTTATAAGGTTGTGGCCTAAGCTACTTTCCCTGCGAAGGTCGTAAAGGTATTGCATAAGCATTTCTTTTGTAAAGCTTAAATACTGGGCCTTACGCATCTTTTCAAAGGTAAAGTAATCATCCTGGCAGGAAGCTCTTCCGCCTTCGTTTTCTACCTTGTCAAACTCCTTAAACTCAAGCCTTGTAATCTTATCCGCAAG
>JAEEXG010000052.1 GCA_016291405.1 Lachnospiraceae bacterium | reverse complement strand
AACGCCATGACGGACGTGCTCCCGACTACGATGATTGGGCATTAAACGCAGACATCCTCGTTTACTACCCCGTCTTAGACATCGCTTTAGAATTATCTTCAATGGGTATAAGAGTTGATGCCAAGTCCTTAGAAGAGCAGCTTAAGAAAGCAGGCTGCGAAGAACGCGCAGAACTTCCTTTCCAGCGCGCCATCTTAAACGATGAGCTTCCTTACACAATCGGTGGCGGTATCGGCCAATCCCGTATTTGTATGTTCTTCTTACGTAAGGCTCACATCGGCGAAGTCCAGTGTTCACTTTGGCCCGAAGAAACTGTTAAATTGTTGGAAGAACACAATATTCCTTTGTTATAAGGTATAATAACGCATCATGGATTCATATAATGTTTCTCGACACGCTTCCGCTTAGGGCTGCGCACTAACGGACGCAGGCTATAAAGAAGCCTGCTCACTAAACTCGCCGTTCCTTGCAGTTCGGCTCGTTAAGTGCCGAGGCTTCGCATAGTCTCGAATACATTATATGAATCCATGATGCTTTTTTTATGTCTTAATTTGGAATATTGTGTTCTTCTTGTTTAGGAGAGTGTTTTCTTCGGGCCGGAGCTTTTAGTGCTGGGCCTGGAGGTGAATCTTTACCAAATCGAAATAATAGTTCTCACGGTTGACCGACAAAAGATCATTGATTTCACCGTAAAGAGATTCATCTTCACTTATGAGTGATACAAAGTCCGGATTGTATCGGGTGCCGGCGCCTTCTTTAAGTTCTTCCAAGATATCCTGGAAGGTCTTCTTTTTTGCGTAGTTGCGGCCGTAAAAGTCGGTGCCTGCGTCAAGAGAGTCACAGATTGAGATAATGTCTATGATGCTTTTGACTTTAGACGAGGATGTATCGTATTTTTCGGGGTAACCGCTTGAGCCGTCGTACCACTTGTGATGACCTAGGATTACGTCGTGGTAGGCGTCAAATTCTTCGTCAACAGAGTCTGCTCCGATGCCGGGGTGCCTTTTTATAAGGGCAAATTCATCATCCGTAAGAGGGCGATCCTGGGTGTTTATGATTTGAGTGATTCTGTTCTTTCCGATGTCGTGGAAAAGGGCGCACTTTCTTACATAGTTTAAGATTTGACCGTCTGTCATGGAAAGTAAATAATCGCCAAGGAGTGATCTGTTTTTCTCAAGCACACTCTTAGTAACCATGGTTGCAAGTTTTGCCACCATGTATGAATGAAAGAAGGTTTGAATCTGGCGCTTTAAGATAACGTTTATAAGCGCTTTTTCTTTTTGTCCTACATTTTCTAAAAGATTTAAAGTCTTAAAACACCAGTCCGTCATGCATGAATTGACTTGGGCTGTGTGGTAGGTATTTCCCACTTTATTAAAGTATTCGTTTTCTCCTTCAAGCAAAATCCTTGTAAAGCTTAATCTTAAGTCATCTGAAATCTTTGGATTCTTAAGCCAGTCAAAAATCAGGGATTCACAAAGCCTTGTCTGAGAAAAGAACTCGTTACAAAGGGCCGGGCCTTCTTGTGATAAATGAAGAAGGTTCTTTTCTTTCCTTATGCGGTAATATGCCATTAAGTATTCAACGGCATCAGTATATGTGCAGCGCCTTTCTAAAACCAGGGCTCTGTAGTTTGCAAGCAAAGTTTCGGATGAAATATTCATTTCATTTTGCAAGGTTTTACACTCTTCGTGGTACACAAGGCGCGCAAGCTTACAAAATTCGCGAATGGTTTCATCTTTAGCTTCCGTTATCAGAGCCTCATGAATAAGAAGGCTTTTTTTGCAATTGAAGATGGTTTCTTTTAGCTCATTATTGTCGGAATCAATGTCCTGAACCTTTGAAGATTCATAAAAATCCACTGCCTCGTTTAAAAAGGTTAGGGCCTTATCGACAGAAATGACGTTTAAAGCGGGCATGTGGGTGATTATGTTTAGATATGCCCTAAAGAATGTTCTTCTTACCTTAAAATCTTCAAATGAAGCATACTTATCCCTGTGGGCTATGATTTTTAAGAAGGTATCGTATGCTACCTTTGCATATTCCTTTGAGCCCATTTTGCAGGCAATTACGGCCTCGATTCCAAGGCGCTCATAAAGAGGCAGAAGCCTTTCTAAGTCGCTTCTTTCTTTAAAATAATCTATTAAAGCATTGCAAAAACCGACGGCGTAGAAAGCGTCGTCGTAGACTGAGATGTCAAGATCCATGAATTCGTCGAAAATGGCAATGGCTGAATCGTAATCAAGCTCAAGCTTTCCCGAAAAGTAAAGGTCAAAGTATCCGCCGATACGGGTGTTGTCTACGTATGCTTCGCGGATGGCGTTTGAGCGAGCCATGTAGCCCATGATCCAGGAGTTTCGATCTTTTTCGGTGTAGATAAATTCGCCGAATGCATTCACTTTGTTGACATGGGTTTTATAAGTTTTAAAAAACTCTTTGATAACCTCAGGGGTTAGTTCAATGATATTTTCCGGCATATAAACTCCCACATTACACAAATCTAGGGAGAGTTTATCACGAAGTAATTAAAAAATTGTTTAAATTAAGAGCACAAAAAGAGTGTTAAAAACAAGAAAACTGACAATTCTGACACAAGTTTGGGCCCTAATGACAGAATTGTGAAATCGGTTTCAATAATTTTGTAAGATTTGTATATTCATATTTATTTCTCATTCATGTAAACTCTTACACAGTAGAAGGGCTTTTGAGGAAAAGGTTGATAGGTTTTGGCATAGGAGGTATATATGCAGGCAAAAATCAGTTTAACACCCTCAATGGTAAAAGAATTTGTTAATGTTGCATCTGCTTGTGATTTTGATATCGATATTGCAAGCTACAACCGCTACTGTGTTGATGCAAAATCAATTGTAGGCGTATATGGCCTTGATTTGACAAGTGTGCTTACAGTTACATACGATGGCTACAATCCCGATTTTGAACAGTATTTAAAAGCGCATTCAATGGCTTGTTAGAATAGTGGCATTAATAGATTGACTCCCAAACTTATGTTTGCTAAGATTGAACATAAGAAAGGGAGTTTTTTTCATTTCATGATTAATGTCCGCATAAGTGTCCGCAACTTAATAGAATTCATATTAAGAGAAGGCGATATCGACAATCGCTTCGGCACTTTCTCAGAGGACGCTATGGCAGAGGGGGCACGCATTCACAGAATGCTTCAAAAGCGTGCGGGATCTGACTATAGCCCTGAAGTGGAGCTTTCTTACTCCTACGTTGAAGATGACGTGGAAATATCCGTTGAAGGAAGAGCAGACGGAATAATAAGGAATGTTAACGGCGTAACGGTCGATGAAATAAAGACTTCCTACGCCGATATAATGCAATACAAAGAATCTAAGCCCCTGCATCTTGCACAGGCAAAATTCTACGCTTACATGATAGCCGAAAAAGAGGATTTACCGGTTGTCAATGTACGTCTTTCCTACGTAAATATCGATACGGAAGAAATCAAATATTTTAACTACACATTTTTAAAAGAAGAGCTTCTTTCCTTTACTTCGGGCGTGCTTAAAGAATATGTAAAGTGGGCAAGGCTCGAAGCTTCTTTAAAAGAAGAAAGAAACAAAAGCATTAAAGGCCTTCCTTTTCCTTTTGAATATAGAAAAGGGCAGGATGAGCTTGTAAGGCAAGTTTATTACACCATTTATCATAAAAAGAAACTGTTTCTTCAAGCCCCTACGGGAGTTGGAAAGACCATTTCCACAATGTATCCTGCAATCCAGGCTTTAGGGCAGGAGATGAGTGAAAAAATCTTTTATTTAACCGCAAAAACCATCACTCGTACCGTTGCCATGAATGCGGTTGAAGCCATGAAAAAGGATGGCTTAAAGGTTAAAAGTGTCATTATTACGGCAAAAGAAAAGATTTGCCCCTTAGAAAAAACAGATTGTAATCCTGAAAGCTGCCCCTACGCAAAGGGCCACTTTGACAGAATCAATGACTGTATTTATAAGCTTGTTACGACAGAATCGACAATAGACTCTGAGACAATACTAAAATATGCTGATGAGTATAAAGTCTGCCCTTTTGAGTTAAGTCTTGACGTAAGCCTGTTTTGCGATGTCATTATCGGAGACTATAACTATGCCTTTGACCCTCATGCAAAGCTTCAAAGGTTCTTTTCCGATGAAACAAAAAGCGGAAAATACATTTTCTTAATAGACGAAGCTCACAACCTTGTGGACAGAGCAAGAGAAATGTACTCTGCCACCATGACCAAAGAAACCTTTATCGAAATGAGTAAGCTTACTAAGGTCGAGCTTCCAAACATGTCTAAGAAGTTTGATAAGTGCAATAAAGAACTTTTAAATCTAAAGCATCAATGTGAAAACTATTTGCTTGATCCTTTAATAGGCGACTTTACCGCCGCTTTAATAAGGCTTTATTCGGATATTGAAAGGTTTTTAAAAAGCGAGAGAAAGCCCGGGCACAAAAGCAAAGTCTCTAAGGAAGTAAAAGAAGCGGTTCTTGAGTTTTATTTTGAAATCGGCCATTTTCTTGAAATGTATGAGCTTGCGGATGAAAAGTATAAAATCTACGCTTACTACGAAGATAACGGGTCCTTTTCTTTAAGACTCTTTTGTGTAGACCCTTCCACAAATCTTTCTGAATGCATGAAGAAAGCAAGGGCCTGCGTCTTATTTAGCGCAACTCTTTTACCCATTCAATATTATAAAAGCCTTCTTGCAGGCGCCGAAGATGATTATGAAGTGTACGCAGAGTCAGTCTTTAACTCTCATAAAAAGGGATTGTTTCTGGCAAGCGATGTTACCAGTAAATATACGAGACGCTCTAAGGATGAGTATGCCCGCATTGCTTCTTATATCCATGAAGCCATAAGCGCAAAGCCCGGAAACTATATGGTTTTCTTTCCTTCATATCAGTTTTTGGAAGATGTGTTTTATGCTTATGAAGATAACTTCGATGTAGACGAAGTTGAATTTGCGGTTCAAAGAAGCAATATGTCTGAAGAAGAGAAGGAGCTGTTTTTATCAAAGTTTAAAAAGGATGAAATGCCTGAAAATGTGTTTTCTTCAATCGATGCCGACATCGAAATAGAAGAAGATAAGACCCTTCTTGGATTTTGCGTCCTTGGTGGCATTTTCTCTGAGGGAATAGACTTAACGGATGAAAGCTTAATAGGCGTAATTGTCGTTGGCACCGGTTTACCGCAAGTTTGCTTAGAGCGTGAGATCATGAAAGATTATTTTGAAAGCTCTGAAGCAGACGGATTTGACTTTGCCTATAAGTATCCCGGTATGAACAGAGTGCTTCAGGCAGCGGGTAGAGTGATAAGAACGGAAAACGATATAGGCATAGTGGTACTATTAGATGAGAGATTTCTGCAAACTTCATACAAAAGGCTGTTTCCTAAGGAGTGGAGCGACTTTGATGTGATAGATGTAGACAATACTACTGCGAAAATAGAGAAGTTCTGGGATGAATGGTACTAATTTTACAAAAATATCAGACTTTTAAGAATAATCTCTTTACTTCATTATTTGAATTGATAATTCAATCCCAAGTGCTATAATTTATTTGTAGCAAAAAACTAAATAATTGGGAGGTGAAGTAATGGTTAGTTTCTTCTTATGTTTGGCGGTCCTTATTGGTGGTTACTTCCTTTACGGAAAAATGGTTTCAAAAATTTACGGACCCGATGACAGACAGACTCCCGCCGTTAGAATAAACGACGGAGTGGACTTTGTGGTTATGCCCAAGTGGAAGCTCTTTTTGATCCAGCTTCTTAACATTGCGGGTTTGGGACCTATTTACGGAGCCCTTGCAGGCGCTCAGTGGGGTCCTTCGGTATTCTTGTGGATTACTCTCGGCACTATTTTGGCAGGTGCGGTTCACGACTTTTCAGTGGGCTTTATGAGTATGCGTCATGACGGTGCTTCTGTTTCGGAACTTACGGGAACATATCTCGGAATTTTCATGAAGCAGGTTATGAGAGTGTTTAGTGTAGTTTTGCTTGTAATGGTAGGTACCGTCTTTGCTGTCGGTCCCGCAGGCCTTATTGCAATGCTCATTGGTAAGGGCGGCACTTCAGGCATCCTTACAAACAACTATTTCTGGCTTGCAATCATTTTGGTTTATTACTTTATTGCAACCTTCGTTCCTATCGATAAAATCATCGGTAAGCTTTATCCTATTTTCGGTATTTGCTTAATCGTTATGGCTGTAGGTGTAGGAATCGGTATTTTCACTCACGGATTCTCAATCCCCGAAATTACCCTTCATTCACTTCATCCTTCAGGAGATAAATCTCCCATATGGCCTATGATGTTTGTATCCGTTGCATGCGGTGCGATTTCAGGTTTCCACGCTACGCAGTCACCTTTGATGGCTCGTTGCTGTAAGTCTGAAAAAGAATCACACTTTGTATTCTACGGAGCAATGGTTTGTGAAGGTATCATCGCTTTGGTATGGGCAGCAGCAGGATGCGCAGTTTACGAAAAGACAGGCGGTCTTATGACAGGTCTTACAGAGATGATGTCATCCGCAGGTCAGGCAGGAACAGTTTACGATATCTGCACAAAGACAATGGGCGGATTTGGTATAGTGCTTGCAATGCTTGGCGTTATCGCTTGCCCCATCACATCAGGTGATACAGCTTTCCGTTCCGCACGTTTGGTTATAGCAGACTGGTTTAAGATTGACCAAAAGCCTATGCTTAAGAGATTATATCTCTGCACACCTTTACTTATTGCAGGTGCAATCATTTCACAGCTTAACTATAGCGTAGTTTGGAGATACTTCAGCTGGTCAAACCAGACTCTTGCAATGATCGCTCTTTGGACAGCATCCATGTTCCTTTACAAGAATAAGAAGAGTTACATTATTACGGTTATACCCGCAACCTTTATGTCGGCTGTATCCGTAACCTATTTCTTCTGTGCTCCGGAATGCTTACACTTATCAACTGCAATCGCTTATCCTGTAGGCCTTGCATGTGCCCTTGCATTCTTGATCCTATTCTTGGTAAAGACAGCATTTAAGAAAGAAAAAGCATAAAGCAAATTTAAAGGGCCGTACAGTAATGTACGGCTCTTTTTGGTGTGAGCATATAATAAACTGTCGCTCTAATTAGAGCTAATGTGCGAATAGGAAAGAGGTTTTACCTTCCTGTTTTTACTTTTTTATTATATAATTACGAAAAAGTTATATACGGGGTTGCTATGGATTCAATCATAGACATAGCTATGAATGCTTTCTATGGAACAAGTGAAGAGTTTGCTTTGTTCGGAGGATAGTATATATGACGAGAGTATTTTTTGTGAGACATGCAGAGCCAGACAAAACAATTAAGGACGATAGAAACAGACCTCTTACTGAAAGGGGAATTGCCTCCACGCCTTTTGTGACTAGAATATTAAGCGACAAAGGTATAGATGTTGCTTTTAGTAGTCCCTATAAAAGGAGTATGGATACAATTAAAGCATTTACGGATTCTCTGGGCATTCAAATAAAAACTGATGAACGCTTTAGAGAACGAGAAGGAGGAACGCCCGGTCAGGGGCTTAGGAAAAACCCGGAACGATGGAAATCCCTGAGTTGGAAAAAAGAATGGGGCGAATGCATAGCAGAAGTCAGGAAACGCAATATAGAAGCATTAATGGATGTCCTTGACAAGTATGAGGGACATAATATCATTATCGGAACACATGGAACGGCATTAAGCACCATCCTGGATTATTTATCGCCTGAATATGGATACGATGATTTCATAAGAATGATGGATTGGATGCCTAATATAGTTGAAATAGTGTTTGATAGAAAAGAAGTTGTTGCTATAAATGAACTGGGGCATCTTGGACAATGATAACTTCAAGTTTGCACTGATAACCTCTGTCCTGAATATCCTCAGCTGACTGAATATAATATTCAAATAACCCCACTTGACATTGTCAGGTGGGGTTTAAACATTTTAACTATCTTACCGGCTTATTTCTTAAAGCCTTCTTTACATATTTCTTTTTATACATCTCGTGGTCGGCGTCATCGATAAGAGCGTTTAACTCTTCGGGAGCACTTAATGTAGTGATGCAATATCCGATGGAAGCTTCCAAAGGATAAGGCTTATTGCTTGTCTCATTATACTTCTGCATGCCGGCTTCGATTCTTGCCACACAGTTTTCGGCAGCTTCATCGTCATAGCCTGCGGCCATAAGCACAAATTCATCTCCACCGTAACGCATCATGACTTCGCCGTGGCGTTTGGTATCTTTTAATATTTCTGAAATGGTCTTAATTAAGGCATCGCCTTCGTCGTGACCGTAAACGTCGTTAACTTCTTTAAGTCCGTCCACATCCATAAAGATTACGCAGACAGGAATCTTGTTTTTGATGGCCTCTGTGATGATGGGCTCTGAAAGTTTAAAGAAACCTGCTCGGTTGTAGATACCTGTCAAAGTATCGTATATCCACATGCGGTCTAAAGCTGCAATCATCTGCTCCATAACGGTACGCTTTCTTGAATTTTCCAAAGCGTTACTAGTGATGGTGCACCAGTTGGGAAAGAAGTCGTTTCTTATAAGCTCTCCCGAGGTACCAAGGATTGCATATCCAAAGTTTCTGTTCATGTAGTGAATGGGGAGGAAATAGTAGGTTCCTCCGGGCTTTCCGCCGTTTGCTGCGGGAGGGAAGAGGTTCTTCTTTTCAAAGTATTCTCTTTCCGCATTCTCGGGAGATATTCCGTTTAAAATAGCTACGTTACAAATAAGCTCATCGGAATAATCTTCCTGATTGTCTCTGTCTATAAGCATCAATGCTTTTGCATAGTCTGAATAATCAATCAAAACATCGGGACGCACGTTCATGCAAAGGTATAATTCGTCTGCCTTTAAACGGCATCCGTACTCTGTAAGCTCATCAAGAAGCGCGTAATAATCGCGCCTTCCCATAAGGTCTGCGGTCATTCTCTTAACGGTCTGAGTAAGCTCTGACTGCATGTATCTGTCGATTGCAAGGGCATTTGTGGTGGTCATATCGTTCTTGTTTTCATCGATTCCCTTACATCCGCAGGTTTCACCTATGTATAAAGAAATGGGAAGGGTCAAAGTCTCACCTGCATGGTGCTCCGAAAACTCATGAAGGGTGTTGATTGAATTTACGCCCTTTTGGTATTGCTGTCTTTTGGCTGTTGTAAGTCGGGGAGTGTAAACCCTTGATACAGAGTCAAAGTCGATACCGGTTACTTTTATTTCACGAGGAATCTTTATTCCTCTTCTTTTAAGCTCTACCACAAGTCCGATTGCCATTTCATCGTTACAGCAAACGATGGCATCGGGATAGGTTTCTTCTAAATTAAGAAAATAGTCTGCAGCTTCTACACCGCTTGAATATTCGAAGTTTCCGTCGATTCGCCAGGTGTCTTTAAATTCTAAGTCCGCATTTTTAAGCGCGGTTTTAAAGCCTTCGAATCGAAGGGCCGTATCTGAACTTGCAGTTTGACCGCCAAGGAAGTAAATCTTCTTACAATCATGCACTTCGATTAAGTGCTTTGTAACTTCTTCCATGAGGCCACGCTCATCGCTCATTATGTTTACAAATTCGGGGGTGTAAGAATCCACACAAACGCAAGGAGTGCCTGCGCTTAATATGCGATTCACAAGACAAGCTTCGGCTTCGGAGTTTTGGAAGGTATTTCTTACAAACACCACGCCGTCAAACTTGGATAAATCGGGAAGATCGAATATGGAGTATTCACCTTTTCCATACTTATCGGTTCCCGCTATATTTACATGGCAACAAAAGACTGAGCAGATATCTCCCCAGTCTCGAATTCGTCTTTCTATTCCTTTCATAAATGCCTTTTGGCTGTCAAAAACCAAACTGCATATGAGTACGGCTATTCTCATTTAGCAATTCCCCAACTTTCACGTACTCCCATAACAGATAGCACTCCCCAGTGCTTGTCTCATTCTATCATACTTATTGAAATAAAAAAACGATTTTGGTCAATCTTTCTAAAGTTTTTTTCAAAAATGTAAAACTTCGGTGAAATTTATCGCTAATTAATTGACTTTATTTTTATAAGAAAATAGAATTTTCCTGTATAGCGTTAAGGAGATTTTTTTATGAAAAGATACGGAAAATACATAAAACCGTACTTATCAGCCTTTATAATCGGCCCCATTTTAATGGTGGTGGAAGTGCTTGGTGAAATCATGCTTCCAAAGTTTATGGCTTCGATTATAAATGAAGGCGTGGTGCCTCATGCTACGGCTGTTATCGTAAAGTATGGTTTACTCATGATTTTAACCGCCGCCATTATGTTTTTTGGCGGTACGGGAGGCGCATATTTTGGAGCAGAAGCTTCAATCAATTTTGCCGCCGATTTAAGAAAAGATGCCTTTGCTAACGTCCAAAAGTTTTCTTTTAACAATATCGACAAATTCAGCACAGGCTCAATCGTAACAAGACTTACAAACGATATTACTCAAGTACAAAACATGATTAACATGATGCTAAGAATGATGCTTAGAGCGCCGGGAATGCTTATTGGTGCTTTAATTATGGCGTTTATCATGAATGCCCGTCTTGCGGCAGTTGTACTCGCAATTATGCCTTTGCTTATTGGCACCATTATCGTGGTTATAAAGTTTGCATTCCCTAGATTCCAGGCTTTGCAGACTAAAATCGATAAGCTTAATTCAACCGTCAGAGAAAGCGTTACAAACGTTAGAGTAATTAAGTCATTTGTCCGTGGAGACTTCGAACAGGAAAAGTTTGAAAGAGCAAACGGAGACTTAAAGGATACATCTTTAAAGGCATTTAAAGTAATCATTACCGCTATGCCGTTGATGGCTTTCTTTATGAATGCCACCACTCTTTTGGTTGTGTGGTTTGGAGGAAAGCAGATAATCGTTGGCGATATGCCTGTTGGTGATTTGACTGCATTTATCACATACATCACTCAGATTTTAACTTCACTTTTAATGTCATCAATGATGATTTTACAAAGTTCAAGAGCAATCGCTTCCGCAAAGCGTATTAACGAAGTAATTGATACTAAGACAGATATTTCCGATGAAAATGCTTTGTATCCTGAAAAGGTGGTTTCAACAGGTAGCGTTGAATTTAAGGATGTAACCTTCAGATATTATAAGCACTCGGGAGAGCCTGTTTTAAACAACGTTAACTTAAAGATTGAATCGGGAGAAACAGTCGGAATCATAGGTTCCACAGGTTCGGGTAAGACCACTCTTGTTTCTTTGATTGCTCGTCTATACGATCCCGATGCAGGCGAAGTGCTTGTTGACGGAGTAAACGTAAAGGATTATTCCCTTTATAACTTAAGAGAAGCCGTATCCATGGTGCTTCAAAAGAACGTGCTTTTTTCAGGTTCCATTTTAGAAAACCTAAGATGGGGTAAAGAAGAAGCTACGGATGAAGAAATCAGAGAAGTAGCAAAGATAGCTGAAGCGGACGGCTTTGTGGCAGGCTTTAAGGAAGGTTATGAAACCGACTTAGGTCAGGGAGGCGTAAATGTATCCGGTGGCCAGAAGCAAAGACTTTGTATCGCAAGAGCATTATTAAAGAACCCTAAGATTTTGATTCTTGATGACTCAACTTCCGCTGTTGATACAGCAACCGAAAGAAACATCAGAAGCAAACTTTCAAAGACAAACAAAGATACCACGAAGATTATTATTGCTCAAAGAATTTCTTCTGTTATCGATGCCGATAAAATCGTGGTGCTTGACGATGGCCAAATCGTAGGCCTTGGCACACACGATGAACTTATGAATTCATGCGAGGCTTATAAGGAAATCTACTACTCGCAGATGGATAAGGAGGTGATGGCTAATGGATGAAAAGACATTTGCTCGCCTCGAAGCTAAGTATAAAAAGAAAAATGAAGAATACTTAAAGGCAATGGATGCACCGGGGGCTGCCATGAAAAAAGGCCCCGGAATGGGAGGTCCCGGAAGAAGGGCTGCCATGGGTAAGGGCGCAAAGCCAAAGAACGCAAAAGGCATTTTAAAAAGAATCTTTTCTTACATCGGAAAAGACACATGGAAGCTTTTTGTGGTTATAGTGCTTGTGTTACTTAGCGCAGGCTTAAGCCTTGCAGGTTCTTACATTTTAAGACCTGTGGTTAACTCATTAACCGAAGGAAATGCTACAATTCAAAGCCTTGCAATGGGCATTTTAAAAATGGGAATTATTTACCTTACAGCCGTAGCAACCCAGTATTTCTACGCAAGAATCATGGTAAATGTTTCTCAAAGCGCCCTTGCTGCTATAAGAAACGATTTGTCAAAGAAGGTAGGTAAATTACCTCTTAACTACTACGACACCCATGAAACAGGCGATATCATGAGCCGTTTTTCAAACGACGTTGATGCCTTGGGAAATATGCTTGGAAACACTATAGTTTCTTTGGTTTCCGGTATTGTGACACTCTTTGGTACACTAGCCTTAATGTTTTACACTAACTGGATACTTACAATCGTAACCTTAGTGCTTGCGCCCGTTATGGCTCTTGCCGCAGGCGCCGTTGCAAAGAAATCAAGAAAGTATTACAGAAAACAGCAGGCAGCTCTTGGTGCCCTTAACGGATACATTGAAGAGACGATTTCAGGACAAAAGGTTGTAAAAGTCTTTAACCATGAAAAGGCAGCAATCGATGAGTTTGATTATTTAAACAAAGATCTTAGAGACAAGCAGCTGTTTGCTCAGTTCTTTGGTGGCATCATGGGACCTGTAATGAACAGTTTAAGCCAGGTTTCTTATGCAATGACTGCTATGGTGGGCGGCCTTTTATGCGTACTTAGAGGCTTTGATATCGGTGGCTTAACGATTTTTGTTAACTATTCAAGGCACTTTGCCCGCCCCATAAATGAAATTTCCATGCAGGTTACCGAAATCTTTTCAGCCCTTGCAGGTGCTGAAAGAGTGTTCCAGGTAATGGATACAGAGCCTGAAAAAGAAGATGCTCCGAATGCTATTTCCGATGTATCGATTGAAGGTCACGTGATTTTGGATGATGTAACCTTTAGCTATGTAGAAGGACAGGAAATCTTAAAGCATGTTTCTTTCTACGCAAAGCCCGGTCAGAAGATTGCACTTGTAGGTTCAACAGGTGCCGGAAAGACTACGGTTACAAATCTTTTGACAAGATTTTATGATATCGATTCAGGTAAGATTACAATCGATGGCGTAGACATAAAGGATTATAAGAGAGATTTCTTACGTAAAAACATCGCAATGGTGCTTCAGGATACTCACCTTTTTGAAGGTACGGTAAGAGAAAATATCCGCTACGGACGTCTTGATGCTACGGATGAAGAAGTGGTTGAAGCAGCCAAGCTTGCAAGCGCTCATTCCTTTATCATGCGTCTTGAAGACGGATACGATACGGTGCTTGAAGGAGACGGCGCTAACTTAAGTCAGGGCCAGCGACAGCTACTTAATATAGCAAGAGCCGCAATTTCAAAGGCTCCCATTCTTATCCTTGATGAAGCTACATCATCAGTCGACACAAGAACCGAGCGTCACATCGAGCACGGTATGGACAGACTTATGAAGGAGCGCACCACAATCGTTATAGCCCACAGGCTTTCAACGGTTCGAAATGCAAACGCCATCATAGTGCTTGAACATGGTGAAATCATAGAGCGTGGTGACCACGAAGATTTGCTTAATCAAAAAGGAAGATACTACGAACTCTATACAGGAAAGAAAGAACTTGATTAAAATAAAAGCCCGAAGGCGATGCCTTCGGGCTTTTTAAATAGCACTTAGATATTTTTAAATTTCTTAACTTCGTCCTGAAGTAAGCCGGATATTGCAAGGTTTTCATCGGCTTCGGTTTTGATGTTTGTGATGGAAGATACAAGGTCTGTTGTGTTTTCTGCAGCAGAAGTGATGGCCTTTGAGCTTTCTTCCGTGGCACTTGAAATGCTCTTAATGGAAGAGGTGATTTCTGATACCGATTTATCAAGGGCGCTCATGCTTTCTTTGTATGCTTCAAAGATTCTGTCCATGTCTTCGGCGTCTGAATGATATTTATCCGCAACGCCTTCAAAGTTTTTGTAGTCTTCAACAACATCCTTAGACATAAACTCCGTTAAGTCGTTTGCGCTCTTCATAAGGCTTTCAACGGCGCTTATTACCTTTTCGCTTATATCCTGAATCATATTTGCGGTTGCCTGGCTGTTTCCGGCAAGCTTACTGATTTCTTCAGCAACTACCGCAAAGCCTCGGCCTGCGTCTCCCGCACGGGCGGCTTCGATTGAAGCGTTTAAGGCAAGTAAGTTTGTCTGAGATGCGATTTCCAAAATGTCATCCGTAAGACCGCTTATTTCGTTAACTCGCTTGCTTTCTTCAATGGCTGCGTCAAGCTCAGCCTTTCTTTCATCCACAAGCTTTAATACTTTTTCTTTTCTTGCATTGGCATCTGTTTTAACAACATTTGCTCTGTTTTTAATATCAAGCACGAGGTTAGAACCCTGAGCTGTTTTATCGCTCATGTCTGATACTGAAGCATTAACTTCGCTAATGCCGTCGCTAACCTGAAGGGTCATGCTTGCGGCTTCCTGCATACTGGCGGAGAGCTCTTCCATAACGGCGGAAAGTCCCGAAACGTCATCGTCTGATGCGGAAACGTTTTTACTCATGGTTTCAACGGAGGAAAGAAGCTTTGATGATTCTTCTCCGATTGTGTGCATGATTGATTGTAAGTTTGAAATGAATTCATTTATACCCTTTGAAAGAACACCGATTTCGTCTTTGGTGGTGACATCAAGTCTTAAGGTTAAGTCGCCTTCGTTGTTTTCAATGTCCTTAATGATGGTTTCAAGCTGGTCGCTTGCTCTCTTTGCGGGCTTACTTACGGTCCTTGTGATAAAGATTATTCCCACAGCCAAGGTAGCAAGGAAAATAACAGTCATTGCTATGCTAAAAATAATGCTTAAAGTGATGGTGGTGTTGTACTTTGCGCTGGCAGATGCGTTTGCTTTGCTTAAAGCGTCAAAGAAAGCTTCGCTTGAAGGCTCGCCCACTTCCGTTACAAGAGCCATAAAGGATTCACCAAGCATTTTGTTGGCAGCTTCTTTATTGCCGTTTTGGTATAAAGAAAGGCTTTGGTCCATCATGGTTGCCGCTTTTCCAAGAAAGCCGTCATAGGCTTCGAATGCGGTTGTAAGCTTTGAGTCGTTAATCATCAGAACGCTTTTTCTAAGCTCTGTTCTGTAATTTGTAACGATACTCATAGAATTATTGTATCCTGCGATGATTCCGTCGATAACTCCCGGAGGAGGATCCTGAATAAGAACGGTAAGGTTTGCGTTCTTTTGACAGATTTCAATATTTTTACCGATCTGAGCCGCAGCATATTCAGCAGGAATAAAGGCATTGCTTAATAAATTTCCGGTCTGCTTTACGCTGCTTGTGGTGTAGAAGGTGGCACCTATGTTTAACACAAAGGCTAAAAACAATGCGCCTACCAAGACAAATATCTTTGTTCCTATTTTTTTCATGTAACCTCCAAAATATGATATCCCAAAATAATACCCTTATACGAGATAAGCATATAAAGGATTATGAAAAAAATCAAGAGTTGGTTTAGTAAACAAAATAAAAAATCCCCGGTGTTACGTAACACCGGGGAAAGTTGTTATTATTGCTCTTTTGCTGCCAACTGTGTTTCGTGCATTTTAAAGAAGTCAACTCTTGGCTCTAAGAACTTAAACTCATGATTTTCTTTATCCTCAAATAAATCAGTGAGAGTAGAGAAAATGTAATTCCAATCGTAAATCTTTTCACTTACGTTTAAGTATTCTCTAACCCTTTCACATCCCGAAGGAGCAATGGGATGTAAGAGAGCGGTTGCAACTCTGATTCCGTAGAATGCATCTGTCAAAACCTGAGCCTTTAAATCAAGGTTTCCTTCAGCGTCTGCTGTTCTCATGTTGTTTACAAGGCGCTTGTTTATGTTACGGATTAAAGTATCGAGTACGTAAGTAATCTTGTGGAACTGATGGTCGTACATGTTTTGTTCGTAAGTAAGGATTGATTCCTTGGCTTCTTCCAAAACGCTTTCGCTTACGGGCTTAACAGGAAGCTTTCCGTCAAAGTCCTTTTGAATGGTGTAAAAGCATGTACGAATAATCTTATTAAATACGTTTGTAAGTAAGTTACCGTCTTTAAGCACGGGATCCATACCGTTTTGCTCTTCCTTGGGAAGGTAAACCTGAGGATCGAAGCTTACGGATTTGTTTGCAAGGCCAAGGCTTAAGAAGTGCATTCTCATCTGTTCTGCAGTGTAGAATTCCAAAAGGTCCTTTGCCATAGGAGGCTTGATGGAGCCTGATGAAGAAGCCTTCTTATTCATAAATAAGATGTGGTTGTTGGGCACAAGGAATGTTTTCTTAAGTCCCATTGATTCCCACATTGCCTGCTGAGCGATTCCGTAGAAAGAAATGTTATCCTGTCCTATAAACTGATAAACGGTAGCGTCGTCTGAGTTCCAGTATTTAAGCCATTCCTTATCGTCAAAGCCCTTGCTCTCAAGGTAAGTCTTTGTAAATGAAATGGGAGCCCATAAGGATTCGGGCCATACCCAGAAGGTTAAATCCTTTAAGCCTTCTTTTTCGGGGAAAGGAACGCCCCACTCGATGTTACCGGAGAGTCTGAAGGGAACCAATGTCTTACCTGTACGGTAGTTAATTGAAAGTCCTTCAAGCACCTTTCTTGCGGCATCTCTGTCATCAAGGTTTTTAAATACAAATGTATATGAATTTTTGTTATCGTCTATAACTTCGTGACCGGGAAACTTTGCTCTTAAAGCATCCAGGTCTTCCACAAATTTCTTTTGAACATAAATGTAAGGGGGCTTTAAGAACTCTTCAATTGTTGTAAGCATGTACTTACGGGCGTTTGAGTTGTTTCTTAAATCATCCACATACTTTTGCATCATGTCGATGCAATCTTCAAGCTTGTAATACCAGTTTGTAACGTCCACAAGTTCAGGGGTTAAGCCTGACAAAGTGCTGTGAGGGTCGATAAGCTCTGTGGGCATGTACTGATGTCCCAAATCGCATTCGTCTGCGTAAGCTTTTTCTGACTGACAACCCTGAATGGGGCACTTACCTATTACCTGACGGCCGTTAAGTAAGCACTTAAACTTAGGATCGTAGAACTGAGGTGTGCTTAACTTTTCAAGAGTGCCTGCTTCGTAAAGCTTTTCAAATACTTCTTTAGACACTTCTTTGTGAATCTCGCCCGCTCTTCCCAAAGCGGAAGCTCCGAAGAGATTTAAGCTTACTTCATATTTATCCAAAGTTTCTTTTTGTGAAACGTGGTTTCTTTTAACATAATCTTCGATGGTGCCATCGAAAGTGCCGGCCTCTTTAGCCTTTCTGTAGCCTTCCAAAATAGGAGAGCCGTAGCAGTCTGTACCTGACACAAAGATAACGTTTTCTTCACCGATTCTGTCTCTTAAAAATCTGGCAAAGGTGTCAGCGTGCACAAACACACCGCCTATATGACCGAAATGAAGTTCCTTGTTGCCGTAAGGCATTCCGGCTGTTACAACTGCGCGCTTAGGGAAAACCGGGCGCATTTTGGGTTCTTTAACGTATTCCATAATCAACCTCTTAAAATTTGTCTATTTCTATGCTATTTTAGTTTTTTTTTATTTTCGTGTCAATGAAGGAGATGCTTTTATTGTTGCATTTTCTAAGTAAACGTGCTATTATCCAAAAAAAGAAAAAGGTTATGATAAAGAGGAGTACGTATTGTAGGTCTTCAGAGAAAGCGTGGTTGGTGCAAACGCTCAGGCTCAAAATACGGAAGGTAGCTTTTGAACCGGAAGGGTGAAATTTAGTTCAGTAATCTTTCACGTGTGCGCACGTTACAGCGCCTGACTCTGATGGGAGTTATGAAGGTGTGCTTTGCGAAAAGTGCATAAACAAAGGTGGTACCACGATAATTCGTCCTTTGCCGAAGTAGTTCGGTAGGGGATTTTTTTATACCTAAAATTGAGATCAAGGAGAGAAGTTATGGCTAAAGAGTTAATGGCAAGAAGCGAAGCCAAGGAAGAATATACCTGGGATTTAACCCCCATGTATGCAAATGAAAAAGAATGGGAAAAAGAAGTTGAAGAAGTTAAAGAGCTTTCAAAGGTTGTAAGCTCTTATGAAGGAAAGGTCACAAAGAGCGCAAAGGATTTACTTAGCGTACTCGATCATTTAAGTGCACTTATGCAAAAGCTTGATAAGGCTTATCAATACACCGCAAGACTTTTTGATGAAGATCAGGGAAATTCAAAGCATCAGTCAATGAATCAAAAGATGATGTCTTTGTGGGTGGACGTTTCGGGAAAGACAGCATTTATCGACCCTGAAATCCTTGCAACGGATGATGAAACAATTTCTTCTTATATGAAGGAAGAAGAAGGCCTTAAGCTTTACGATAAATACATTAAGGAAATCAGAAGACTTAAAGATCATACACTCAGCGCCGAAGTAGAAAAGGTTGCAGCCATGACAGGTGAAATGGCGCAGGCTCCGAGCGAAATCTACGAAGCCTTTACAAACGTTGATATTACTTACCCTTCTATTAAAGACGAAAATGGTGAAGAAGTAAGAATTACAGACGGAAGATTTGTTCACTTGCTTGAATCTTCAGACAGAAGAGTAAGAAAAGATACCTTTGAAGCTTACTATTCTACCTATAAAAAGTACTTAAATACTATGGCAGCCACATACGCTTCCGAAGTAAAGGCAAGAATCTTTAATTCAAAGCTTAGAGGCTACTCTTCAAACTTGGAAGCTGCCGTTGATAAAAATAACGTATCTCCCACAGTTTATAAAAACCTGGTTGATAGCGTAAACAGAAACATTTCAAAGCTTCACAGATACGTTTCTTTAAGAAAGAAATGCTTAGGCGTTTCAGAGCTTCACATGTACGATATCTACACACCTATGATTAAAGATGATG
>JAEEXG010000051.1 GCA_016291405.1 Lachnospiraceae bacterium | reverse complement strand
CCTTGGCGTTTTCTATTGTAGCCGCACTCTCTTCATCAAATCCCAAAAGTCTTGAAAGTTCTTCTATCTCGCCGTTTTCATCAAGCTTATTGATGGTTGTTGTGGTGGCGCCGTTTTCAAAGGCCTTCTTGATTTCAAAATGTCTGTCTGAAAATGCCGCAATCTGAGCCAAGTGCGTAATCAAAATAACCTGGTGTTCTTTTGATAACTTAGATAATCTTCCCGATACTTCCCATGCGGTCTTTCCGCTTATGCCTGCATCGATTTCATCAAAAATAAGGGCATCAACAGAATCCTTCTTAGCAAGGATTGTCTTCATGGCAAGCATAATTCTTGATAATTCACCGCCCGAAGAAACATTCTTCATAGGCTTAAGAGGCTCACCGGGGTTAGTGGAAATAAGGAAATCTATATTATCAAAACCGTTTTCCGAAACTAGTTCTTCGTTTGTATCAAAGTTAACTTCAAATCTTGAATCAAGGAAATTTAGATTCATTAGCTCCCCTGATAAAAGCTTTGAGAGCTCTTTGGCTGCGCTCTTACGTAATGAAGATAACTTTAAAGCACTTTCTTTGTATGAAGAAAACGCTTTGTCTAAATCTGCTTTAAGATTTGAAAGGTATTCTTCCAAGTTTTCAAGCTTAGATAATTCTTCGCTCTTTTCATCAAGGTAAGAAAGAATGTCTTCAATTCTGTTACCAAATTTAAGCTTAAGAGAGTTGATGGTATTAAGTCTTTCTTCAACTCTTTCAAAGTCTTCAGGTGAAAACTCTAATCTTTCCATGTAGTTAGCCGCATCAAGCATGAAGTCCCCTAAAAACTCTTCACACTGAATAAGCGAATCTTCTAAGGTAGCCGCTTCTTCATCAAGAGATGTAACCTTTTTTGCCGCAGAGATTGCTCTTGATAACATGCTGCTTACATCATTCCCTGAGCCTTCAGAAATAATTGCCATAGCTTCATTAAGAGAGCTTAAAATTCTCTCTGAAGCCTGCATTCTCTTAAAATCTGCCTCAAGTTCTTCGTCTTCGCCTACCTTTAAATCGGCGTTAATGATTTCATCAATCTCATATCTTAAAAGGCTTATCTGTCTCTCTCTTTGACTTGAAGACTCCAAAACCTTGTCGTACTCACTCTTTAACCTGTTGTATTCTTTGCAAAAAGAAACCACACTTTTCTTTGCTTCTTCGATGGAGGTTCCACCGAAGGCATCAAGCATATCTCTTTGCTTATTGTTTGATAGCAAAGACTGATGCTCATGCTGTCCGTGAATGTCAATTAAGCCGCCCGCAAGTTCTTTAACCTGCTTGGCCGGCACAATTTCACCGTTAATCTTAAAAACTGTTTTTGTGGGAGTTATTTTTCTTGAAATGCAAACGGAAGAATCTTCTGAAGAGATTTCCATTTCATTAAGAAGAGCTTTTATTTCTTCGTTAGCCGAAAAAACAAGCTCAACATAGGCTTCTTCCTCCCCGGTGCGAATGATATCTTTATCTGCCTTCGCTCCAAGGGCAAGGTTAATGGAGCCTAACAATATTGATTTTCCGGCACCTGTTTCACCGGTTAAGATGTTTAACCCCTTGTCAAAGGAGATCTCGCACTCCTTAATAAGTGCAAGATTCCTTACATGCATGTACTCTAACATACTCTCCGCCTTCTCTTCTCTCTCGGAGTTTTTGTTTTATTTCTTTATAAGCTGTGAAATCTTTTCAAGCAAAAGCTTAGTGTCTTCCACGGTTCTTACAGCCATCATAATGGTGTCATCGCCTGCAATGGTGCCCACAATTTCCGCAAAGTGCATGGAATCGATTGCTGCAGCAACTGCCATAGCCATTCCCGAAACTGTCTTTATAACTAAAATATTCTGAGCCATATCAATAGACACAAAACCGTCGTTTAAAACTCTTAAATACTTTTCATCAAGCTCATAATCGTTTGCGGTATCCACAGCATACTTGGAACGACCGTTACCGATATTTTGCTTATAAAGGTGTAAAGACTTAATATCTCTTGAAACGGTGGCCTGTGTTACGTTATAGCCTTCCTTTGAAAGTCTGGCGCAAAGCTCGTCCTGAGTCTCAATGGCTTCCTTTTCAATAATCTCCAGTATCTTTCTTAATCTTGCATTCTTCATTGGTTTCCCTCAGCCTCGAATGTAATTGTTAATCGTTCATTTTTCTTTGTAAAATTTCAAGGAAACTAACTTTGTTAAGCTTAATGATTCTTGTACGCTTATCACTTCTTCTCATGATGAAAGAATCACCTGTCTTTAAGTCAAAGTGTGCGGCACCGTCGCTCATAGCAAAAGCAACCTGATCTCCGCCGTTCTTTGCTTCCTTGATTTCAATATATACTTCATCCTCGCCTGCAAGCACAATGCTTCTTGAGTTCATTGTGTGAGGGCATACGGGAGTAAGTACCAAAAGATCTGCGCAAGGCTCCACAATGGGGCCGCCTGCTGAAAGGTTGTATCCTGTTGAACCTGTAGGAGTGGATACAATCACACCGTCAGCTCCGTAAGACTTTAAGAACTGACCGTTTACATATACATCAAAGTTGATGGCTCTGAAGGGCTGAGACTTTAATACGGAAATATCGTTTAAAGCAACAGTTCTTGTAACCACGTTACCATCACGGATTATTGTACCTTCAAGCATCATTCTTTCTTCGATAAAGTATTCGCCTGAAATAAGGTCACTTAATGCGGAAGTAATGTTAGACTTTTCAACTTCTGCCAAGTATCCCAAAGAACCTAAGTTAACGCCAAGAAGGGGAATCTCTTCTTCCACAAGGTCTCTTGCGGCTCTAAGCATTGTGCCGTCTCCGCCAAGAACAATAATGGCATCGGGGCGCTTTGAGCCTTCAAATACGGCTGCTTCCTCTTTTCCGTAGATTTTTTCATCGTTCATGATTTCAAGTTCTACGGTCTTGCCATTCTTTTCAAGGAAATCCTTAATAAGATTTGTTACTTCAAATCCCTGATCCTTAGACTCATTTGTGCGTATCAAAAAGTGTTTCATTCTTTTCTCCATTCCGACAAGCGTTATTTTTCCAAGCTTGAATGCGCTTCATCAACTATTTTTTCTATATCAAAACTATTATCATTATTAGAATCGCTTTTTTCAATAAAAAGAAGGTATTCTATATTTCCTTCGGGACCTTTAATGGGTGAATAGTCTAATCCCAATATAGTAAATCCCACGCTCTTTGCATAGTCTATCACCTTTTCAATGACGGAAATATGCACTTTCTTATCTTTAACTACGCCTTTTTTACCTACTTCTTCACGTCCGGCTTCAAACTGCGGTTTTATTAAGCATACCATTTTTGCGCCGTTACGTATAATGTTTATTGCAGGTTCCAAAATTTTTGTTAAAGAAATAAAAGAAACATCTACGGAAGCAAAATCAGGTTCGCACCCTATATCTTCGGGAGTTACGTACCTAAAATTGGTTTTTTCCATGCACACAACGCGTTCGTCGTTTCTAAGGCTCCAGGCAAGCTGGCCGTGACCTACGTCTATGGAATAAACCTTAACCGCACCGTTTTGAAGCATACAATCCGTAAATCCTCCGGTGGATGCGCCTATATCCATACAGGTGGCACCCGTTAAATCAATCGGAAATGATGCCAATGCCTTTTCAAGCTTAAGGCCACCGCGACTTACGTATTTTAGCTTTTCTCCTCTTACTTCTATGTTGGATTTTTCAGGGTCGAACACAGAGCCTGCCTTGTCTTCCTTTTGACCGTTTACGTAGACATCACCCGCCATAATAACGGCTTTTGCCTTTTCTCTGGAAGTTACAAGACCTCTTTCAACCAGCAAAACATCCAGTCTTTCTTTCATGCTTTCCTCTTACAAATTTAATTCTTTTGCTTTTGTAATAATCTTATTATAAATCGTATCGGCGTCGATTCCGATTTCTTTTTTCAAAATATCCACGTTACCGTGCTCAACGTACTCATCGGGAATTGAAATACTGAGTAAAGAAACACTTGAGCCTTCTTTTGCATAAAACTCACGGGTTCTCTCTCCAAAGCCGCCGCTTGCAACGTTTTCTTCCAAGGTAACTATAAGTTTGTGGTTCTTGGTTAAATAAGCACACATTTCTTCATCCAAAGGCTTTGCAAATCTGGCATTTACAAGTGTGCATGATAAACCTGATTCCTTTATCTTATCTCTTACAACTTCAGCTGTTTTAACCATAGAGCCAAAGGCCATTATTGCAATGTCTTTTTCTTCAAAAAGCATTTCAGCCTTGCCGTATTTTACGGGCTCTCTGTGATCCTCTAATCCGTCATAAGCTTCTCCTCTTGGATATCTTATGGCTATTGGGCCTTCAAAATCATTTACGGCAAACTTAAGCATGTCGGATAATTCCCATTTGTTCTTTGGAGCCATAATGGTCATGTTGGGAATGGATGAAAGGAATGAAATATCAAATATTCCCTGATGGGTCTCTCCGTCGCTTCCCACAACTCCCGCTCTGTCTATGGCAAATACCACATGCAGATTCTGAATACAAACATCATGTAAAATCTGATCGTATGCCCTTTGTAAAAATGAAGAATAAATGGCAACAACGGGAATCATGCCCCCTGCGGCTAAGCCTGCGCCAAAGGTTACTGCGTGTTCTTCCGCAATTCCCACATCAAAGAAACGATTGGGATAAGCGTTTCTGAATCGCTTTAAGCCGGTACCGTCCGCCATTGCAGCGGTAATCGCAACAACCTTAGGGTTTCTCTCTCCCATTTTAACCATAACGGTAGAAAAAACGTCCGTGTAATTTGACTTTGACTTTGTGCTCTTTGATAAGCCTGTTGCTATGTCAAATGGCTCTGTTCCGTGGAATCTTGAAGGATGTCTTTCAGCAGGTAAATAGCCTTTACCCTTCTTTGTAAGAACATGCACCAAAACAGGTCCTTTACAACGCTTTGCATCATTTATAACTTCCAAAACGCCTTTAACGTCATGTCCGTCCACAGGGCCTAAATAGGTAATTCCCATATCTTCAAAGAACATGCCCGGCACCACCATACTCTTAACGGTGCTCTTGGCTTTTCTGATTCTTTTAACTATATTTTCACCGCCCGGAAAGCTCATAAGCTTATTAAATACGCTTTCCTTTAAATCAAGGTAGCTGTCTGCGGTTCTTATCTGGTTTAAATATTTTGATACACCGCCCACGTTTTCAGAAATGGACATGTTGTTATCATTAAGGACAATAATAAAGTTTGTCTCTAATTTAGAAGCATTGTTTAAAGCTTCATAAGCCATTCCGCCTGTTAAAGAGCCGTCACCGATTACAGAAACTACTGTATAATCATCGTTTCTAAGTTCTCTAGCCTTAACTAAACCTAAGCCTGCGGAGATTGATGTGGATGAATGTCCTGTATTAAAGGAATCGCATTCGCTTTCTTTTCTCTTAGGAAAGCCTGCCATTCCGCCGTATTTTCTGAGTGTATCAAAGCCTTCTCTTCTTCCTGTCAAAAGCTTGTGGGTGTAAGACTGATGTCCCACGTCCCAGATGATTCTGTCTTTAGGAAGATTAAGGGCTAAATGAAGGGCCATAGTAAGCTCCACGCATCCAAGGTTTGAGCCTAAGTGTCCGCCTGCAGCGCTTATTTTTTCTATTAAAAAGCTTCTGATTTCCCCAGCCAGAATTGGCCATTCCGATTCGGGAATCTTCTTTATATCATTTTCTTTAAGTATCTTTTCAAGCACCATACGATTACCTGTTTCTTGCAATAAGGCTGTTAACCAACTCCATCAAGAATTCGTTCTTTCCGTCAAATGAGTTTAAAATTTCCAAGGCTCTTTTTGAGTATTCTTCTACATCCTTTTTAGCCCTATCAAGGCCAAAAAGCGTTACATATGTAGCCTTTTCGTTTTCTTCGTCGGAGCCGATTGGTTTACCAAGCTCTTCAAAAGAGCCCTCCACATCCAAAATGTCATCTCGAATCTGAAAAGCAATTCCGATTTTGGATGCCGCCTCTTCAATAACTTCTATGTCTTTATCCGCCGCTCCCGAAAGAATCGCTCCAATCATCATTGAAGCTTCAATCAAAGCAGCTGTCTTGTTTTCATGAATAAAAATGAGTCTGTCCTTGGTGATTTCTTTACCGGTCTTTTCGCTCTCCACGTCAACGGCCTGTCCGCCAACCATGCCAAAAATGCCGGCTTTCTTTGAAAGAATCGCCATAGCCTTTGCCCCACGGTCTAAGTGCTTTGAATGTAAAAGCCCTTGAGAAGCTGTTTCATAGGCAAAGTTTAAAAGCCCATCACCCGCAAGCAATGCGTTTGTCTCTCCATAAACGGCATGAGTGGTCTTACGGCCTCTTCTGTATTCATCATTGTCTATGCAGGGCATATCGTCATGCACCAAAGAATACGAATGAATAAGCTCTATTGCCGCCATAAAATATTTTAGTTCCGGTATTTCATCTAAAGAATCCGAAAACAACAACGCGGATTCCTTCATAAAAATCGGCCTGAGTCTTTTTCCGGGCGCAAGTACGGAATAACGCATTGCTTCCATCAAAGGCTCAGCTAAGCCTGTATCTTTAGAAAGAGTCTCTTCCATAAGTGAATTTACTTCATCGACTCTTCTCTTTAATTCATCATTGAAATTCATCAAGCGAGCCTCCACTGATTTTTAATACTTTCTTTTCGACCGTATCAATTTCTTTTTCGCACAAAGAAACCAGTTTCATGCCGCTTTCGTATAAAGAAAATGCTTCTTCCAATGTGACATCTTCTTTTTCAAGTTCGGAAATGGTTTTATCTAAAAGCTCGAAATTTTCTTCCAAAGATTTTTCTTTGTTTTCTTTATCTGCCATCTTTACCTTCCTTTGAAACAATTTTTGTTTTAAAGAAACCGTCGGTAACATTAACTTTCATTTCATCACCGACATTTAGGTCATTTACGCTTTTAACTCTCTTACCCTTATCATCAGTAACAAAAGAGTATCCCGATGATAATTTCTTTAACGGGGATAGCCCGTCAAGGCGTCCTGCCAAAAGCATTAAATTATGCTTTCTTTCTACCAAAAGATTGTCAAAATCCTTTGTGAGAAGCTCTTTTAACCTAAGAAGCACTTCTTTTTTATGCTTAATTTTAGTAACCGGTGAAAGAAGGGATATCCTGTTACCGTAATTAACTATATCCTGTCTGTAAGATATCAAAAGATGATTTATGTCTTTAGTAAGTAATTCTTTTTTATTCCTTAATTCACGTACCAGTGAGGCTACATCCGCATTTGCAAGCTCAGCCGCCGCTGAAGGTGTGGGTGCTCTTAAATCAGATACAAAGTCGGCTATTGTAAAGTCCGTTTCGTGACCTACAGCTGAAATAATGGGGATACTGCAGTCAAAAATAGCCTGAGCCACAGCCTCATCGTTAAAGCCCCAAAGGTCTTCAATGGAGCCGCCTCCACGTCCTAAGATAATAACGTCTACCTTTAAGTTTTCTAAGGCTTTAATACCTTCTATTATGCTTGCAGGCGCTTCCTTTCCCTGTACAATTGCCGGAAATAAAATAATCTGAACACCCGGGTTTCTGCGCTTTGAAACATCGATTATATCTCTTACCGCAGCTCCCGTCGGTGCCGTAATAACGCCTATTGTTTTACTAAACTTAGGAATTGGCTGTTTGTATAAGGGGTCAAACATGCCAAGCTCAGAAAGCTTATTCTTTAACTTTTCAAACTCTTCGTAAAGGTTACCGATTCCATCCTGCTTTGCGGCCTTTACATATATCTGGTAAGAGCCGTCTCTTTCGTATACATCGGCACCGCCTGATACCACCACCTGCATTCCTTCTTCAAATCTAAAAGAAAGAGCACGTGCGTATTGAGAAAACATAACGCACTTAATGGCGCTGTTTTCGTCTTTAAGGGTAAAGTAAATATGCCCCGAAGAATGATACTTTAAGTTGCTTATCTCACCTCTTATTTCAAGGCGCTGCAACATGTAATCATTTTGGAACATATTCTTTATGTATTTATTTATTTGTGAAACAGAATAAATACTACTGCCCAAATTTTGCCAACACTCCGTTTACAAAACTGCCGGATTCGTCACGGCCGTATTTTTTTGCAAGTTCAACCGCTTCGTTGATTGATACACCAAGAGGTATTGTTTCATCAAATAAGATTTCGTATACCGCAAGTCGGATAATGGCAAGATCCACTTTTCCGAATCTGTCGATTGTCCATCCGGTAGCTCTCTCGGAAATGTTTTTATCAATTTCGGGAAGCTTAGAAATGATATCTTCTTCTCTTGTGACAATATATTCTTTGTCTTTTTCGCTTATTTCGCTTTCTCTGTCTACGTTAAAATAGTATTGAATCTGTCCGGGCATTTCGGAAACATCGTTAAACTCTGCCCTAAACAAAAGCTTAAACAGTTCTTCACGTATTTCACGTCTTTTCATCATACAATAAAACCTCAAACTTCCTGATTAAAATTAATGCCCGCAATACGAACATTAACATCGTTAACTTTTAAGCTTGTCATGCTTTCAACTGCCTGCTTAACCTTTGCCTGAACCTGCTGACTTAAACCGGGAATATTCATGCCGTAATCAACGGTTACAGAAAGTTCAAGGTTAACTTCTGAGTTAATAATCTCCACCTTAACATTCTTCATAAGGTTCTTAACGCCAACCTTACCAAGAATTTCTGATGTGATGTTTGAGCCCATTGCAGATACGCCTTCAACTTCCAAAGCTGCTATGGCTGCGATTTTACCCACAACATCATTGGCAATCTTAATATGACTTTCACACTTTTGTTCCATCAATTCTCTTTCCATAAATCAAGCCTCCGTATAGATGTAAATTCATTGCTAGTTTCTGGCAAATTCGGATAAAACCAAGCCTTCGTTTCTGTCTATAGTCATCTGAATGCTCCAAGGATTTACAAACAAAAGAAGGGGTCTTCCCTTAAGGTCTGTAACCTTCTTCATGTCGGATGTACCTGTAAGCTTTGTTACATCCAAATCCTTGTTTTCTATCCATCTAATGTGTTCGTAAGGCAATGGTTCAAGCCTTATTTCAACATTGTATTCGTTTTCAAGTCTGTACTTAAGTACGTCAAACTGAAGCACACCCACAACGCCTACGATGATTTCTTCCATACCTGAATTAAGTTCCTGGAAAATCTGAATGGCACCTTCTTGAGCAATCTGAGAAACGCCCTTTATAAACTGCTTTCTCTTCATGGTATCAATCTGTCTGACCCTTGCAAAATGCTCGGGCGCAAATGTAGGAATACCTTCGTACTTAATGTTTTTCTTGGGTGCGCAAACCGTATCTCCGATAGCAAAGATACCG
The DNA here is from genome assembly GCA_016291405.1 of Lachnospiraceae bacterium. Taxonomy (GTDB): domain Bacteria; phylum Bacillota; class Clostridia; order Lachnospirales; family Lachnospiraceae; genus UBA1258. The sequence goes on along the minus strand of JAEEXG010000051.1, from coordinate 9,873 downwards.
GGATCAAACACACCGATAATATCGCCCGCATAAGCTTCTGAAAGAATCTTTCTTTCATCCGCCATAATCTGCTGAGGCTGAGAAAGTCTTAAAGTCTTGTTACCCTGAACATGCTTAACTTCTTTTTCCGCATCAAACTTACCGGAACATATTCTCATAAAGGCAATTCTGTCTCTGTGAGCCTTATTCATGTTAGCCTGAATCTTAAACACAAATGCGGAAAAGTCATCGCTTGTGGGCTCTACCGTTTCACCCTCAGATACTCTTGGTAAAGGTGTGGTAGCCATCTTTAAGAAATTCTGTAAAAAGATTTCAACGCCAAAGTTTGTTAAGGCAGATCCGAAGAATACAGGTGTAAGCTTACCGCTTCTAACCTTTTCAATGTCAAACTCTGCGCTTGCTCCGTCTAAAAGTTCAATTTCTTCCATGAGCTTATCATAAGCATCATTTCCGATTTCTTTTAAAAGAAGCTCTTTATCGTCTAAAGAAATAACTTCCGTCTTTCCTTCTTTAGTACCTTTCTGAGTGTCTGAAAAGAGAACAACAGATTTTGTATCTCTGTCAAATACACCCTTAAAGTTTTTACCTGAACCTATGGGCCAGTTACAAGGACAGGTTGCGATTCCAAGTTCGTTCTCAACATCATCCAAAAGCTCGAATGTGTCTTTCGCATCACGGTCCATTTTGTTTATGAATGTAAAGATCGGTATGCCTCTCATGGCACAGACTTTAAAAAGTTTACGTGTCTGAGGCTCTACGCCCTTTGCTCCGTCAATTACCATTACCGCGGAGTCGGCGGCCATTAAGGTTCTGTAAGTATCTTCGGAGAAGTCCTGGTGTCCGGGCGTATCAAGAATGTTGATACAATATCCGTCATAGTTAAACTGTAAAACTGAAGATGTAACCGAAATACCTCTTTCCTTTTCGATTTCCATCCAGTCTGAAACAGCGTGTCTTGCGGTTGCTTTTCCTTTTACGGAACCTGCAAGATTGATGGCTCCTCCGTAAAGCAAAAACTTCTCGGTAAGAGTGGTCTTACCTGCATCGGGGTGAGAAATAATTGCAAATGTACGTCTTCTGTTAATCTCTTTGTCAAAACTACCCATTGTAAAATAAATCCTTTATATCATAGATGTACCCTTAAACTTGGCATCTATGCCAAATTCTTTAAGCACTGTTGCACCGATATCCGCAAAGGTGCTTCTTGTGCCAAGGTTCTTGGGCGTAACCTTCTTTCCATACATTAAAAGCGGAATATATTCACGTGTATGGTCTGTTGTCTTTGTGTATCCGGGATCGCAACCATGGTCTGCTGTAATCATGATTACGTCATCATCTTTAAGCTTTGAAATCATTTCAGGAAGCTTAGAATCAAAGTAAGAAATTGCCTTTGCGTATCCGTCAATGTCACGTCTGTGGCCGTAAATCATGTCTGTATCAACAAGATTTGTAAAGCAGATACCGTCAAAGTCTCTGTCCATCCACTGAAGTGTCTTTTCGATTCCGTCAGCATTATCGCTTGTATAAACGTATTCGGTAATGCCCTTTCCCGCAAAGATATCATTAATCTTACCAACTGCGAGCACGTCTTTTCCGGCTTCTTTTAACTGATCAAGCATGGTAACCGACGGGGGCTCAAGGGAGAAATCATGACGATGTGATGTACGTGTGTAATTACCGTTTGAACCGATGAAAGGTCTTGCGATTACACGTCCAACGCCATGTTTTCCAACCAAAATCTTACGTGCCTTACGGCAAATATCATAAAGTTCTTCCAAAGGAACCACATCCTCGTGAGCTGCTATCTGGAAAACGGAATCCGCAGATGTATAGACAATCAAATCTCCGGTCTTTACATGCTCATCGCCGTAATCTTTAATAACTTCTGTTCCTGAATAAGGCTTGTTACAAAGAACGCCTCTTCCCACAGCCTTTGAAAACTCATCCAAAACTTCCTTAGGAAAACCGTCAGGATATGTGGGCATAGGTGAAAGTGACTGAACACCCGCTATTTCCCAGTGACCTAAGGTAGTGTCTTTTCCTTTTGAAACTTCGGCGCATCTGCAGTAAATTCCCGAAGGGTTTTCTTCCTTTGGAAGCAAATCTACGCCGTCAATATTGTATAAGCCCATTTTTCGAAGATTGGGAGCCTCAAAAAATTTGCTTGTTGCTACGCTTCTTACAGTGCTTGATCCTTCATCGCCAAAGTCTTTGGCATCGGGCATTTCACCGCATCCGTAGCTATCTAAAACGATAAGAAAAACTCTCTTCATTCCAATAAACCTCCTTTATGGTAAAACCTATTCTATTATACCATAGCAGGCAGATTTTTATTTCTTAAACTTGAATAAAAATTCGGTTTCTTCTTCCTTATAAACCCACAAAACCAAAACGATAAGCAAAATAACAGAAACCGTTACATAAATGTCTGCTACGTTAAATCTGGGGAAATTTACAGGTACAAAATAAAAGAAATCAATTACATATCCCTGTCTTACTCTGTCTATTAAGTTACCTATTGCACCGCTTATCAAAAGAAGAAAACTAAGTCTTAAACCTAAAAATCTTTTTGCAGAAGGAATCCTTAAAAATTCGACTATGCATCCAAGCAATACTAAAGATGTAAGAATAATCAAAAATCCCTGCTTACCAAGAAAGCTTGAAAAAGCGGCTCCGGTATTTTCAAGATATTCAAGTTCAAAAACATTCTTTATGATTACGGCATTGGGATTACCCTTTAAAGCACTCTGGGCCAAAATCTTTGTCACCTGATCAAGGGCCACCAAAGCAATTGCGGAAATTGCATAAATAATCGTGCTTACTGTTTTTTTCATAACCGTACCTCTACCTATACTCATTAATACAAAAAATCGGCACTCGCGTACGCAAGTGCCGATTCGCATTAAATCTTACTGTTCTGCGTCCTTAATTGAGAAGCTTATACGTCCCATCTTGTCTTTTCCAAGACACTTAACTGTTACCTTATCTCCTAATGTAAGAACATCTTCTACATGGTCGATTCTTTCTTTAGCAATCTTAGAAATGTGAACCATGCCTTCTTTTCCAGGTGCGAATTCGATAAATGCGCCAAACTCTTTAATGCTTACAACCTTACCTTTGTAAAGCTTTCCTTCTTCAAAGTCGGAAACGATTGTCTGAATGAGTTCTACTGCCTTATCTATCATTGCCATGTCTGTACCGCATACAGAAACTTTTCCGTCGTCTGTGATGTCGATCTTAACATCTGTCTGAGCAATGATTGCATTGATTGTCTTACCCTTCTGTCCAACAACATCACCAATCTTTTCGGGATCGATCTGAATTGAAACAATCTTGGGTGCATATTCATTAACTGTAGCTCTGGGAGCTGCAATTGCGGGCTTCATGCAGTTGTCCATGATGAAGAGTCTTGCATCACGGCAACGAGCGATAGCGCCTTCTACGATAGGTCTTGTAAGACCGTGAATCTTAATATCCATCTGGATAGCGGTGATACCTTCTGTAGTACCTGTTACCTTAAAGTCCATGTCTCCGAAGAAGTCTTCAAGACCCTGGATATCGGTAAGAAGTACGAAGTCATCATCTGTATCGCCTGTAACAAGACCACAGGAAATACCGGCTACCATAGCCTTAATGGGAACACCTGCAGCCATAAGTGACATACATGATGCACAAGTTGAACCCATTGATGTTGAACCGTTTGATTCAAATGTTTCGGATACGCAACGGATTGCATAAGGGAATTCTTCTTCTGAAGGAAGTACAGGAAGAAGGGCTCTTTCTGCCAATGCTCCGTGTCCGATTTCTCTACGTCCGGGTCCTCTGCTTACCTTTGTTTCACCAACTGAGTAAGCGGGGAAATTGTAGTGGTGCATGTATCTCTTTGATACAACGTTTTCATCAAGTCCGTCTACCTTCTGAACTTCTGACAAAGGAGCGAGTGTACATACGTCGCAGATCTGTGTCTGTCCACGGGTAAACATTGAAGAACCGTGTACTCTGGGAATGATATCAACTTCAGCGGCAAGAGGTCTGATCTGTGTGATTTCTCTTCCGTCGGGACGCTTGTGGTCCTTTAAGATCATCTTACGAACTGTCTTCTTTTCATACTGATAAACAGCTTCGCCTAAGATTGCAAGCCATTCTTCGTTATCAGCAAAAGCTTCTTTTAACTTTTCTGTGATAACACGAATGTTTTCTTCTCTAACCTGCTTTTCGTCTGTAAATACTGCAACTTCCATTTCTTCGGGAGTTACGATTTCTTTCATCTTTGCAAACATTTCTTCAGGAATAGCGCAGCTTGCATATTCATGCTTCTTCTTACCAACCTTTGAAACGATATCTTCGATGAAAGCAATTACTGTCTGGTTAACATCGTGAGCCTTGTAGATAGCTTCCAAAATCTTATCTTCGGGAACAATCTTTGCACCGGCTTCGATCATGATTACTTTCTGCTTTGTTGAAGCAACGGTCATCTGAAGATCACCGGTCTTCCACTGTTCCTGTGTAGGGTTGATGATGAACTCTCCGTTAATCATACCTACCTGAGTCATGGCACAGGGACCATCGAAAGGAATGTCAGAAATACATGTTGCGATTGCTGAACCAAGCATTGCTACAAGCTCGGGACGGCATTCAGGGTCAACTGACATTACCATGTTGTTAAGTGTTACGTCGTTACGATAGTCCTTAGGGAACAAAGGTCTCATAGGACGGTCGATAACACGGCTTGTAAGGATGGCATTTTCAGATGCCTTACCTTCTCTTTTGTTAAAGCCTCCGGGAATCTTTCCTACTGCGTAAAGCTTCTCTTCGTATTCTACTGAGAGAGGGAAGAAATCAACTCCTTCTCTGGGTTCGTCGGATGCTGTAGCGGTTGATAAAACTGTTGTATCACCGTAGTGCATGAATGCGCATCCGTTTGCCTGCTTACCTACACGGTTGATGTCAACTCTTAATGTACGGCCTGCAAGTTCCATTGTGAATGTGTCAAACATATTCAATTCTCCTTTTTGTTTTTTAGGAGTAGAAGATGCCGAAACTACTGATTGTATCCGGAAGGTTTTCCGAAGACAGTCAGTGGTCTCGGATGCAAACTTCTACTCAATTTTCAATTATAACACATTGAAATTAATCGCCAAAGAAATGACTAAAGGGTGGATTAAAAACCCACCCTCTTGTGATTTCATTACTTTCTAAGACCAAGCTTAGCGATTAAAGCACGATATCTTTCGATATCTGTTTTCTGAAGGTAGTTAAGAAGACCACGTCTCTGACCGATCAACATGTACATACCTCTTGCAGAATGGTTATCGTTGGGGTTTGCCTTAAGATGGTCTGTAAGTTCAGCGATACGAGCGCTAAGTACAGCGATCTGTACTTCAGGTGAACCTGTATCTCCTTCTTTTCTGGCATATTCCTTCATGATAGCCTGTTTCTTTTCTTTTGAAATCATCTGCTTTTTCCTCCTGTATTTCTAAAATCGCCGATTCCAAAGCAAAAAGTTGGAGTATCTTTAAACCTTGGAAAGGGTTAGTTACAAGTCTGCACATAAACACAGACCTTGTGTATCTTAACACAAGGCCTGTAAAAAATCAAGTGTTATCGGATTTTAGTACATTCCGCCCATTCCTGCACCACCTGCGGGCATTGCGGGAGCGGGTTCTTTGATTGTTGCAACTGCAGATTCTGTTGTTAAGAATGTGCTTGCAACTGATGTAGCGTTCTGAAGGGCTGTTCTTGTAACCTTAGCGGGATCAAGAATTCCTGCCTTAACCATATCTACATATTCTTCCTTGTAAGCATCAAAGCCTACGCCTACTTCTGATTCTCTAACCTTATTAATGATTACGGAGCCTTCCAAACCTGCATTGTAAGCGATGTGATATAAAGGAGCTTCCATAGCCTTTAATACGATGTTTGCACCTGTCTTTTCATCACCTGAAAGTGAATCAGCAAGCTTCTTAACTTCCTTAGATGCATGGATGTAAGCTGAACCACCACCGCAGATGATACCTTCTTCAACTGCTGCACGTGTAGCTGCCAAAGCATCTTCCATACGAAGCTTAGCTTCCTTCATTTCTGTTTCTGTTGCTGCACCTACGCGGATAACTGCAACACCGCCTGATAACTTGGCAAGTCTTTCCTGTAACTTTTCTTTATCAAAATCTGAAGTGCTCTTTTCAATCTGTGACTTAATCTGAGCGATTCTTCCCTGAACGGCTGCCTTATCGCCTGCGCCGTCAACGATAACTGTGTTTTCTTTCTGAACCTTAACTGACTTAGCACGGCCAAGCTGTGAAAGCTGGGTTTCTTTTAAGTCAAGACCAAGTTCTGAAGAAATAACCTGTCCGCCTGTAAGAATAGCGATATCTTCAAGCATCTGCTTTCTTCTGTCGCCGTATCCGGGAGCCTTAACGGCTACTACGTTAAATGTTCCTCTAAGCTTATTAACAATAAGTGTTGTAAGAGCTTCGCCTTCAACATCTTCTGCTACGATTAAAAGCTTAGCGCCTGCCTGAACAACCTGTTCAAGTAAGGGAAGGATTTCCTGAATGTTTGAAATCTTTTTATCTGTAACAAGGATGTAGGGATCGTCAAGAACCGCTTCCATCTTGTCCATATCTGTTGCCATGTAAGCTGAAATGTAACCACGGTCAAACTGCATACCTTTTACAAGTTCAAGTTCTGTTTCCATGGTCTTTGATTCTTCGATTGTGATAACACCGTCGCCTGAAACTGTTTCCATAGCCTTTGCTACCATTTCACCGACCTGATCGTCGCCTGCTGAAATAGCTGCTACTCTTGCGATGTGCTCTGAACCGTTAACCTTCTGGCTCATTGATTTAATGGTTTCAACGGCCTTATCGGTTGCCTTCTTCATACCTTTTCTAAGTACGATGGGGTTTGCACCTGCGGCAAGGTTCTTCATTCCTTCATTGATCATTGCCTGAGCCAAAACTGTTGCTGTAGTGGTACCGTCACCTGCTACATCGTTTGTCTTTGTGGCAACTTCTTTAACAAGCTGAGCTCCCATGTTTTCAAAGGGATCTTCAAGTTCGATTTCTTTTGCGATTGTAACACCGTCGTTTGTAATCAAAGGAGCGCCGTAGGATTTATCAAGTACTACGTTTCTTCCTTTAGGTCCGAGTGTAACTCTTACTGTATTGGCAAGTTTGTTAACGCCTTCTTCCAAAGCTTTTCTGGCGTCTGCCGAATATTTAATATCTTTTGCCATGTTAATAGTCCTCCTTATTAGTCGATAACGGCAAGAATATCATCCTGCTTGCAAATAATATATTCTTCTTCATCAAGTTTAACTTCGGTTCCTGAGTACTTGGAGTAAATTACCTTATCTCCTACCTTAACCTGCATCTTAACTTCTTCGGTTCCGGGACCTACAGCAACAACTTCTGCCTGCTGGGGCTTTTCCTTATTTTGACCGGGAATAACAATTCCGGATTTAGTTGTCTCTTCAGCGACAAGCTGCTTTAAAACTACTCTGTCATTAAGTGGTGTTAACTTCATAAGAGCGCCTCCTGTTTGTCTTTATATTTATTAGCACTCACATTGTCTGAGTGCTAATTTCATTCACATATACATTTATAATCCCCTTCGCCTTATAATGCAAGGGAAATTTTGCCTTTTTATACATTTTTTAGAAAGTAAAAATCCTCCCGTTTTTTCGGAAGGATTTTATCTTAGTTATTCTTATGAAAGTTTCTTTTTTCTATGTACTGGCTTGCATCCGCCTTTGAAATCAAATCGCTTATATTGTTTTCTTCTTGTGTAATGCTTGCAACCCCTAAGCTTATTGTAATATCAAAGGGAAGTTCCATTTCTTCTTTAATCTTTTTGGCATTATCGGCAAGTTTCTTTCTAAAAAACTCTACTCTGTCAGAAGAAGCACCGGGCGCCACAATTACAAACTCATCTCCTCCAAGCCTTCCAAGTACATCCGAATTTCTGAAGGTCTTTTTAAGGATCTGGGCCTGAGCAATAATGGCTTTATCTCCCCATTTATGCCCATATGTATCGTTAATACTTTTAAGCCCGTTCATATCGCCAAAGAAAACGCTTCCGAAGGTCCCTGTCTGAACGGATAAGTCTATGTTCTTTTGACCTATGTCAAGGACACCTCTTCTGTTTAAAAGTTTGGTAAGTTCATCTGTTTTAGACTGCTTTGAAAAGACTAATCTTTCGCTCTTTGCTTCTTTATACTTAGCGGAAAGCTTTGTGTTTTCGGTAATTGCCGCAGAATAATCATAGGCTCTTGAATAAACGTTTGCGATAAGCTTTAAATAAAGCGTATTTAGGGCATGGTCGAATACTTTTTCTTTAAACACCGCATAACCGTAGTGGGTGGTTTCAAAGAAAATGGGATGTACTAAGAATACACTTGACTCCTTTGTTTTAAAAAGTTCAGAAGCCGAAAGCTCTTTCTGAGGAGAAAAACTTTTATGGGTTGAATAATCGTAAACTTCTCCTTCAATATCCACATGCACGATTTGATGCGCCCTTCTTGGAAGCACCACGTTTCTGATGTTTTCTACGTTTATTTTATTATCATATAAAACAATGTCCAAAGAAGAAACACTGCTTTTTATGGTCTCTAATAACGGCTTTGCCACCTTACTTAAATCATCAATGCTTTTATAGGCCTGGGCATTGCTTATAAGAAAATATATTTTTGAAAGTTCCATGCTTCCAACAAATGCATCGATTGTATAGCCTGCCCTTATGGGATTATTGTATTTATCATTAAAGTCTTCCGATGGCTTTTTGCATCCGCAGGATTCATTAAAAACAGGCTTTAAAGAAATCTTTACGTTTTTAGCTACTTCCTTGTCATTTAACTTATCAAGCAAAAGCTCTGCACACACTCTTCCCTGTCCGTACACATCCTGATCAATAGATGCAAGGGCCGGTGAATAGGTCCGGGCGGATTCACTGTTATCAAAGCCTATTACCTTAACTTCCTCAGGGATTTTAACGCCATAACCCTTTAAAACTTCCATTGCGCCAAGGGCCATTCTGTCGTTTGCGCAAACTAAGGCATCAAAATCTATGTCGCTTTTTGATTTATATGCTCTTTTTAATTCTTTAACGGAATTTTGGAAGGTGAAATCTCCCATGATTATGTGGCCTAACTGAAGGTGGTTATCCTTCATGGCCTTTATGAATGCATCAAGACGTTCTTCTCCTTCAATAGACTTTGTAAGGCCTGCTGAAAAGAAAGCAATCTTTTTACAGTTATGAACTCTCTTTAAATGATTAATTACATCAAAATAAGACTTTTCACAGGATGTGGAAGTATAGGAACTATCAAACGTAAGAGGTAGTTTAATAGCCATAGAAACTACCGGCTTTGAAGACAAATGGGCAAGTTCATCAGCCAAATCATCGGGCGTTGTGGCCGAAACATACTCAGCCGAAATAATAATGACCCCGTCTATTTCCTTAGAGCCAGCAAGGTGCGCATTCATCCAGTACTGCTCTTCGCACATACCTGCAGTATCGTTTGCCGTACGTGTTTGAAAGACAACGACGTTAACGTCCTTGTCTTTATAAAAATCGGTTATTCCCCGAAGTGCCTCGGCAGAATAATCCCCGAATATATTCCTTATCAGTACGGCCACATTCTTCACTAGTTTACCTCGTTTTACTTTATCATCTTAACATCCGGGAATTCTCAGAATATTACAAAAAAGAAGCGGCCTCACGGCCGCTTCTTTTATTATGCCCAAACAAACCAAATGAATAAGTAACCTATGACAACTGCTGTCATGGTAAAAGGAATACCAATCTTAAAGAAATCTTTATTCGTTACAGTATAGCCTTCTTTTCGAAGTATTCCCATGCCCGCAACGTTTG
>JAEEXG010000009.1 GCA_016291405.1 Lachnospiraceae bacterium | reverse complement strand
ATTCTTGTAATAACTCTTTTGCATCATCAACTGTACGAAAAGGATCAGGCCATTGGTATTTTGTAATCTCAGTATTAAAGCCATCATAATACTCATTCAAATACTTCATTTCAAAAGGAACAATGTTGGTCTTTCTATTCGTCATGCTTTCCTCCACAAACTGCCGATTTTCTGTAATCCGGCTCCATTTAAATGGACCGCCACCCCTGTCCCCGTGGGCCACTATTTTTCAATCTCGCCGTCCCAATCCAATATTCCGCCAAACTCATAAATATTGGTGTATCCGAGTGCTGCAAGTTTGGCTGATGCCTCCTTGCTTCTGCGTCCGCTTCTGCAATATACGAAGATTACCTGATCAAGGTCAGGAAGCTCAGCGGGCTTCTCTTCGCCGATATCTTCGTTTGCGACATTTATAGCGCTGGGAATATGCCCTTCAGCAAACTCATCTGCTCTCCGAACGTCCAAAATGATATAGTTTTCAGACTTGGCAAACTCTTCCTTGGCTTCTTCCATTGATATAGATTTATACTCGGCCTGTTTCTTTTCTTCCGAAATCTTGCCGGCTAAGAACACTGTTGTGGGGCCGTCAGCACCTCCAATAATCTTTACCGAATGGTTTTCATTATCGTTATCAATAAAATGTTTAGCCAAAAAGAAACCTGCAACAAATGCCCCAACGGTCGCCCCTGCGATGATTAACTTAGTACTTGTCTTCATAAACTCCTCCTCACACTTTAATTTATAACTACTTCAAATCGTATACGGCAAGTTCTTGATATGGATTATCTTCTTCCCATTTTATAAGAGCCATCTTGACAATTTCTGCAGAAAACGGGGTAAATATTTCTGATAGTTTTTTGAATGCCTTACATAAACCTTCTTTTTCCATCTTCATAGATACAGCCATATGAGGCACCCATGAATACGGAATGTATCTTCCTTTATTTCCTATTTCAGATACTTTCAACATAGTGTCATTTGCAATCTTACTTGATTCAAGCAAATATGAATCAACAATAGGCGCCAAAAACATAACTAAAGGATTAAATACGCCTATCGAAGCGATTTTAATCTCTCCTCTTTTCAATAGTTTACTCAGATTTCTTGCCTCTTCTTTAACAGCCTCTTCGTCACCAGAAACAATGGCTGAAATCGTAACGTGAGGAACGATACCCAAACAGTAATCACTTCCGCATTCAGATGCGAGTTCTTTAATCATCCCTTTAACCATTGTTGTTTTTTCATCATCCATATAAAGCACGATAGCGTAATCCATCTGTTTTTTCCAACCCCTTAACTAAACCTGTAAGAATTAACTCTCCAAACTTGAATTTGTGCGATTAACTTCCGATATAAACAGCTAATTCTCCTGTTTCGCGAAATAGTTTTCCTTAGCGTAAGCAAATCTCTCATTAAACCTTCTTATTGCTTCTTTGCTTATAGGATTCTTGGGCTCGCTCATGTCAAAAGCATGATACATTCCCTCGTAAACGTCGACTTCAGCCTCCACCCCCGCGGCTTTAAGATCATCTACATATTTCAATGTTTCACAATAAAAGGGCTCTGCTGTACAGACAAACGTATATGCCGGTGGAAGTTTGGAATAGTCTGTCTGCCTGGCAGGTGCGGCATAAGGTGATACATCCTTCTTGGCATCTTTTCTCAAGTATACCGCCCATGCCTGGTGATTTCTTCTCGTATTCCATACTTTGGCATGATTGTCTTTGGAACTGGCTGTATCAAAATTGTCTATCATTGGATATAGCGGCATCTGAAAAGCAATTTTTACTTCACCCTCATCTCTTGCTAACATTGAGATTGCTGCAGTCAATCCGCCGCCCGCACTTTCTCCCCCAACCATTATCTGGTCAGGGTTGATTCCAAATTCTTTTGCATGGTCCTTAATGTACAGGAGTGCTGCATAACAATCATATAATGCAGTAGGATATGGATGAAACAGCGACAAATGATAACCGGGAGCAATCACTACGGCTCCATGATTTCTTACAAGATCCGCCGCCCTGCCGATATATGCCATCTCCTTCATTCCTGTCATATATCCTCCGCCGTGAATCCACATAACTCCCGGCGCATTCACAGGCTCACTTTTGGGTTTCAATACCAGCAGCGGAATTTTACGACCGTTTGCTTCGATTTTTATACGCTTGCTGCATATTCCTTTGGTACTAAAACTGTACATATCTTTTCCTTATATTTCCGTCCCCCGGGCCATCATATTCCATAAACCGCCACCCCTGTTAAAGCCGCAAGGCATATAAGTCCAATTGGGGAGAGACCTTTCTTTAAAACTTTTCTTGAGCCAAAATAAATTGCCCCAAAGGCTAAGGTCATTAAAACCGCCGTAATGTCGACACTACCCACAGTCTTTACATAGCAATTTCCAAAAATCATGTAAACGCCTGTTGCGAGTATGACACCCATTACACAAGGCTTTAGCCCATCCATCGCTGCCTGCACATAAGGATTCTTAAGGAGATTTTTCACGACAACCATTACAATAAGAATAATAAAAAATGCAGGAAGCACAACCGCCGTTGTCGCAATTAAAGCCCCTAAAAGGCCTCCCTTATTGCTGCCAACATAGGTGGCAAGATTCACCATGATTGGACCGGGTGTGCTCTCGCTCACCGCTATCATGTACGAAAGCATCTCGTCGTCCATCCATCCATGGGAGATCACCACGTCTCGAATAAGCGGTATCGCTGCGTATGCTCCGCCAAAAGAAAACAGTCCGACTTCCAAAAATCCTATCAAAAGGTCTAGATAAATCATGCCTGTCCCTCCTTCCTCTTTCCTTTGTTTAAAAGAAAGAAGGCGACGCTTACAACAGCTGCCAAAAGCATAATCATAATCGATGAAACGTGCAATTTGAGCACATTAACAAGCATTATAACGGCAAAAGAAACCAAAAGAATGCCTATCTGAAGCGGTTTCTTTTGCATTTTCTTTATCATCTTAATCGCCGCATCAAGAATCAATATGCCTACCGCAATCTTGATGCCAAGGAATGCATGCGCTATCCAGGTAATCTCTAGGAATCCTTCCAAAAACATAGAAATGGCAAAAATAATAATAAAAGACGGCAAAGCCACCCCGACTGTGGCAAAAATAGCACCTAAAAGCTTACCCTTTTTGTACCCTACAAACGTGGCACAGTTAATTGCAACCGGCCCGGGAGTCGACTCTGCAATGACCGTTATATTCATCATTTCATCATGGGTTATCCAGTTTTTCTTTTCAACACAGATGTTCTCAATAATCGAGAGCATCGCATAACCTCCGCCAAAAGTAAACAGGCCTATCTTTGCGAAGGTCAAAAATAATTCAATAATTATGGGCATTTAATGTCCTTCTTTCCGGCGCTTATCACAGAAAATAGTTTTAGTAGTTTCTTTAAAGATTGTACATCATGAAATTTCCGTTATGCTTAAAGCCATAAGCCGTATACAGTTTTACACCCATATCAGATGCCGTAATATGAACTGCTCCGCAGCCATAGTTTCTTGCTTCATTTACAACACGATCAAGAAGCTCCTTCGCTATTCCCATGCGCCTATAGTTAGGATTTGTATACATGCTGGAAAGAAGCCCGAGCTTTCCCGATGTACATGTGAAATAGGGCGGCTTTTCAACAAAAGACATTCCGCTTGTTCCTATAATCTCATCTCCATCCATGGCAAGCCATGATACAAAAGTGCCATCAGCCATGTGTCTATGATAGTAATCAAGAAGCGCACCTTTTAAATCTACATTTTTCGGTACTTCTCTGCCTTCGGAAGTGTATTCTTCCGTAAGCTGATTAATCCTCATGTCTATAAATCTTTCAAGTTCCGATTCAGTTAGTTTTTTGTATTCTATCCTCATAGTTTTCCCTCAGCAAATCTCTTTGCATTATTACAGACAATTATAATCTATCAAAAGGTCAAAATCATCCTTGCATTTTCTTTCTTAATTTCTTTTTTAGATAGAAAAGGCAAAGAAAACACATTGCAATCTGCGTAACCGTCGAGCAAGGGGTAGCAAGTCCTATATGGAAAAGGGATACAGGCTCTTGCTTACTCATTATGTATGACACAGGAATTCTAATAAGGAACGCTCCGACTATGCCCTGAGCCATAACAAATCTTGTATACTCCATGCCGTTGAAAAATCCAATGAAGCAAAAAAGGAAACACGTAAACAGGCAATCAATGGCATATGCTTTGAGGTAATCCCATGATGCGGCAACAACCTCTGCATCTTTTGCAAATATTCCGGCCAGCATATCTCCATGAAAGAAACCGGTGTAAAACATAAGCACTGCAAATATAAACGATACTCCGATGGCATACTTGAGTCCTTTAAACGCCCTATCGTACCTGCCTGCGCCTCTGTTTTGGGATACAAATGCCGACATTGACTGAGCAAAAGCTGAAGGTATGAGCATGATAAAAGCACAAACCTTTTCAGCAACACCCACCCCTGCAGATGCAATTACGCCAAGAGAATTGACGATGGCAAGGATAACCAGAAACGATATGCCCACAAGAAAATCCTGAAGCGCAATCGGGGCCCCGATAAATACAATCTTTTTAATAATCCCTTTACCCGATTTAAAGCATGCCCTATCCAGTTTAAATGGCAGTTCTTTTTTACTGATTAGCCACAAAGATATCAAAACACTTATGAGCTGCGCCAATACTGTTGCTATTGCTGCACCTTTTGTTCCCATGCCAAAGCCTGCAACCAAAATCAAGTCTCCGGCGATATTGCAGACACAGGCTATAGCCACAGTTATAAGTGGTGTAACAGAATCTCCGAGCCCTCTGAAAATACTTCCTATCAGGTTGTACGTTATTATTACAATCGCTCCGGCTCCGCATATTCTTATATAAGAAACCGTTAAATCAAAAGCTTCTTTTGGCGCATTCATAATGTTGGCAAGATTTCCTGCCATCAATGAAATGAACACTGTAAGGAAAATGCCTATCGAAAGAAACAGCTTTATTCCGTTTGCTACAATTTCTCCTCCTTCAGAGGCTTTTCTTTCACCTATTTTTTGTCCCAAGAACACTGTCATACCCATGGACAAAGAACTTACAAGGTTTGTAAGCGTCATCATGATTTGCGACCCGGTTGATACTCCCGATACATCTGCGGGATCTGCAAATTTTCCTACAATCATAAGGTCAACTGCCCCGTAGAGTGATTGAAGAAACAGTGCAAAAAGCACAGGAATCGCAAACTTAAGAAGCGGAACAAGTATCTTTCCTTCTGTAAAATTCTTCTGTTCAGCCACGTATATTACCTCCAAAAAAGTCGGATAAGAAACCGGCATCTAAACCTGTCATCTTATCCGCCCAGTCATTTCATGAACCGCTAACCCCGTCCCCTAGGGCATTACTTTAATCAAATAAATAATTCATCTGCCTCATCTTTTCAAAGCAAATAGTCTTAACTCTTTCCTTTATTTCATCGCTGTAACTATCGTAAGGAACTCTATCAATGATGTCTGCTACATCTTTCTTGGTGAAGCTGAATCTAATATTTGATCCATACAACTTTTCAGCCACATCCAATTGCTCATAAAAACTGTCACAGAAGGTTTTTGCCTTTACCGAATCGATCAACTCGTAAACATCCTCCTCAAGCGGATAGTCCATAGTCGTATCGGACAAAAGGCCCGCGCCTTGATCAAATATCGGACAAAGTTTGAACTCACCATTTCCGTTGGCCAAAACTGCAATATTATGAGTGTGTCTGTCTTCGTTTAAAAAGAACGCGTCAATTGTAAGCATCTTTGACATATATACTCCAAAGCCTTTCAACCCGGTTATCCTCTCGGTTTCTTTAACCAAAAGTTTTAACCTGTTTTCAAGACTTTCTGTCTTATATATCATTGAATTTAAACTTTGACCATAGACGTTTTTAAAGAGGCGTTCCAAAGTGATTAACTGCCATCCCGGTTCTAAAAAGTTTTTACTTTTTACTCCGTGAAAAATGGTGTTTTTATACTTAATGTCTTCCAATTCATAAAGCAAAAACTCATCCGCATTCAGCGTGGACTTTTTCAGAAGATGCGATATAACGTATTCAGCCAAACCTTCGTATCCTGTGTAATCTGCTTTATACCAGGTATCACCGTTTCTCCACTTAAGCTGATTGCCCTTGGATGATTTGTTTTCTGTTTCTATTAATTCTTTTTCAAATAACTCAACCATGAGCTTACCTTTCTACCACAATTCGGAAATCATCATCCTCCATACGTCCGCCGGTTCTTTCTATAATGAGAAGCGGATCATAAAAAGGAATATCATACTCCTTAAGCATAAGTTTCATCTTATCTCGTGATTTAGGAAAACACCTTGACTCTAGAAATTCCTCATAGTCAGCGAATGAGGGGGTCTCATTTTTTCCAAAAGCCCTAAATAAAAGATTGTCGGTATAATTCTTAATAAGAACACGCTGCTTAATCTCATCTACATCTATAAGCGTGCAAAGCATATCTTTGTAGTAGTACTTAAGCCGCATCGGAGTCTCTCTTTGTGGCAGAGTAAATTCACTCTCTATTTTCGGATTTCGCTTTAGTATTTCTAAGAGAAGAACAATTGGACCGGTTATCTTTTCGTCGCCTGATTCCCACCTTTCGACAGTAGGCTTTGATACACCGACAAAATCTGCAAACTGTTTCTGCGTAAGACCAAGCAGTTTGCGTACATCCTTTATTTCATTAGAATTCGTATACTTTGAAGTTAAATACTCTTTTGTCATACTACCACCTCTAATTAAATATAACCATCAAAATGATGGTAAGTCAAGTGCTATTTACCATTATTTTGATGGTTATCATAGTGGACCATTAACCTCGTCCCCTAGAGCCATTATAGCCACCATTCAGGGGTTAATTCTTCAAGCGTTACTATTCTTTCATTCTCATAATCAAGCATGATTTCCACCTGATTATATCTTCCCATCATCAGCTGAGCCATGAATTCTCTACATGCGCCACATGGTGCTCCTGTTTTCCCATCAGGCATGATTGCCAATACTCGTCTAATCTCATTTTCTCCATTCGTAATCATATTAAACATAGCGTTTCTTTCTGCACAAATTCCAAGAGAAGAAGATGTGTCTACACAAACTCCTGTATATATCTTACCGCTTGCGGATTCAATCGCTGCTGCCACGCCACCGGCATATATTCTTTCAGAGATTTCTCTGGGATTTTGCACAGCTTTTGCTGCCTCATATAATTTTTTCCAAATTTGTTCCATTTTTATTTCCTCTATTAACTCCAATCTTTAGTATTTCGGCCCCATAAAATGGACCTCTAACCCCGTCCCCGTGGGATATCACAAACTTGAATCTATCTAATTGAAAAAAGCGTATTCTTTTCAAATATTCCAACTGCGAAGCCCATTTTTAGGAAAAGAGGCATATTCTCATAGCTCTTAAAGCTGGTTCTGTTAAGTAATTCTTCTAACGTAAGTTCCTCATAGTACCCATAGGGATTGGCCACTGTGATTCTATCATTTGGAATATCTGCTCCAATGATTAATGAATAGTGCAATGTCCACTCATCTCCATACTTAGCCGCCCACTCGAAGGGGACAGGCATTCCCGAAGATAAAGTGTCATACATTACATCAATGAACTCAGTGTTCTTCATATACTTATGGATTTTGGTTTCATACTCAGGAAACTGCTTATTCATTTCCTCACAAAACTTGTTTCCTGTAGATGTCACAATAGTTCCGTATTCTTTGTATAAACTATCCTCTGTCACGTCACCACCGTTCCACGATGAGATCATCTCGATAACTGCATAGCCACATGATATATGCTGTTCAATCACTTCTACATTTTCGATTTTTAAAGCTTTCTCATACTTCGGATTAGAATACACCGATGAATAATCATTCTGAATCAACCTAGTCCTAACGCCTGCTACCAAAAAAGCAATGAGCGCCACAAGAATAATACCGCCTAAAACAATACCTATGATTTTAAATACTTTTTTCATTACCTCACCCATACATATGTCGATTTTATGATTCGACTTCAATTATGCCCTACATAAATGAACTGCTAACCCCGTCCCCCAGGGCCATTACATCCTTCTTTTTCTTTATTTTCTCAATCAAGGAAGTATCCAGCTTGCTAATGAATTCTTCGAAGCTGATTTGTCCGATTCTTCGCATTTTCTTTAATTCTTCAGTATCTTTAAGTTTTCTTGCCGCTTCGCTCTTAGGATATCCCTGACCAAATGGTTCGGAAAACAAAGCTTCCATTGTTTTTTCTAGATTTTCGATTCCTGTCCATGTATAGTCTTCGCCAAGAGGAACGGAAATTGCGTTTCCGTTGTTAATCTGTGCAAACAAGTAAGCATCCCGTGGAGTCGGGGCATATCCGCAAATGACTCCCGGCACGCTGTTACATGCAAGCATCATCCCCTGACCGGAAGAACAACCTGTGACAACAAAATCCACTTCTTTACTTGCTAACAAAATCCCTACTAGAATAGAAATCTCTATATAAGAGTATTTTTCCTTTTCTTCTGTTTTGCAGCCAAAATTAATAACCTCGGCCCCCTTTGGAGCATACTTCGACACAGCATCATATATCATTTGGTTTTTAGCTGCTTGTGAACTTGCTTGGATAACTCCGATTTTCATTCTTCCACCTACAAACTCCGATTTTATAATTCAACTTCAATATTAAAAACTACAGTCTCGCCGCAATCTGTACACTGATAAGGCCCATTTTTCAAATTGCCGCCTCTTCTAAACGCGTAAATAAAAGGATATATCGCCTGCATTGCGACCATGCACACATTGTCACTGTTTTCTTTATCAAGTTCACTGCCTTTAAAGCGAATAACATCTCCCGCTTTGTACTTTGGACAATGACTTTCTATAACTGTAACCTTTACTTTGTTGTCTGTATAACCCATTCTACGTCTCCTATCAATCCTGTCCTAAAAATGAACCGCTAACCCCGTCCCCCAGAGCCATCATTTGTAGAAACGCGGTCCCTCTTCTCCATACAAAAAATCAATATTGCTTGCTGGATTCTCAGCAAGTCTTTTTTGAAATCATATCCAACAAAATATTCAGAATCAATTACATCATCGGAAACTTCTTCATTTCTATAAAATGGCGGACAAGGATTCAATGCTGCTCCTGTATTGGCCTTTTTCATAATATCTTTTGTAACCTGAAAGCTGTTAAAATCAACTGCAAGTTCACCGGGTATTGAGTCAGTGCATATGATATCTTTTCCAACTATCGCATCCGAAAGAGAATCCACGAATTTTACTCCGGACATTTTATGTTCTACGGGGCAACTCTGTGTTATTGAAAATCCCATAACTTCAGCGGCTTCTCTCCATGCTCTGCCTATGTTTCCATCTGCACCAACAAATAGATATTCATCATTTAGAAAATCATTTCTTCTTTTTGAAAGCGCATACAAATCAGCCATCATCTCGCACGGATGATTTTCATCAGTAAGAGCATTAATTACCGGAATGCCCATATAACTATCCATTTTTTCAAGCAATTCAATATCTCTATATCTGGCAATTACTGCATCAGCCCAGTTTTGAAGATATCCGCATACATCCCTAAGATTTTCTTTCTTTTCTAACGTTGTCGGATCAAACAGTATGGATTGGCCTCCAAGAAGGTAGATACCTTTTTCAAAAGTAACTCTCGTCCTAATGCTCGAAGCAGGGAAAAACATAACTATCGTTTTCCCTGACAAAAATCCTGAATACTTTTCTATTGAATCAGCAATACTAAATATCTCTAATAATTCATCTTTGGTAAAATCTGTTAGTCTAATGAAAGATTTCATTCTGCCCTCACAAATCTCTCTTTTAAAATATAGATGGACCGCTAGCCCCGTCCCCTAGGGCCAAATCTTGTCAAACACCACAGGAAGGTGCATCATGTGGTGTGATGTCATGGGCGTTAAAATCATGCCGCCCATAGTGAGTCTTCCCCAGAAAACAAGAAGCCAAACCGAGCGAAAATCATTGGTTACGCCCCCTTCTTCCAGGATTCTCATAACCCATTCTTCGGGAACCATAGATTTAATCTGATCAAGTGATAAGCCGGCCAGAATCTTGCGAGTATTCTTTCCAACAGTAATCATGTAGTTTTTAAGTTCTGATGCATTTATATCTTTGGCCCAGGCAATCAGTTCATCTAATTCAAGGGCATTTCCTGTATCTGTGATAGAAGAACCGATTTTCTTTTGCCACTCATCGTTAAAAATCTGCTGCCCGTTTGCCATCAGTATGTTACTTACCAGATCCTCGATTCTGTAAGTGTGCCAAAAAAGCCAGCAAATAGGCACCGTCTTTGAGCCTGCATAGTGTAAATCCGTATCCCAGGTCTCCCTCTTTACAATCTCGTTTTGATTTCCGTCTAACATGTAATCAAGCACAAAGTCTGCAACTGTTTTTTCCGACCCGCCCGAAACCTCCGCAGGATGAACCATCGCATGAAGCTCAAGGGTAAGCTCTTTGATTTTTCCCAAATCATCTCCCTCAAGCGAAGCCTTCAGCTCCTCAAATTTTGCGTTGATTTTTGAAACCATTTCCTCTTTCTTCATAGTACCCTCCTCATTTTTCTTTTTTATATTCTTCTATAAATTCCTCCATAAATTTGTGGCGCTCATCAGCCATTTCTTTTGCTTCTTTTGTATTCATTTCATCCTTCAAAAGAAACAACTTTTCATAAAAATGCTTTACCGACTCATCCAAACTTCTTTGGTGCTTTCCGCCGTAAGCAAAGGTCCTTGCAATCCCTATTGCACCAAGGGCATCAAGCCTGTCTGCATCCTGCACGATTTGCCCTTCAATAGTCTCAGGGCGCTTTCCCCTGTTTTTGCTAAAAGAAACCGCATTGATAATCGTGCAGATTCTTTCGATGTCAGCAGGTTCTACCCCATTATCTTCAAGAAATCTACGCGCGTTTTCATTGTTCTTTGTATCAAAAAGCTTATGATCGTCAACATCATGTAGAAGCGCCGAAAGAAGGATTATTTCTTTATCACTTTCAGGATAGTATTCAGCCAAACGCTCCGCGTTTTTATACACTCTCATGGTATGTGCCGCGTCATGCCCGTCAGCATTTTCTTTAAACAGCCCTTCTATGTATTTGATTGCTTCGCTGATTATGTTTTGATTCATTCTACCAATTCCTTCACATTCCAAGCTTTCTTTGCCAGGTATGTTGCCCCCGCTGTCGTAAGTTCAGCTTCGTCTCCGTATCCGTAAAGAACCCCGATTGAGTCAATTCCGACCTCATTTGCAGCCAGAATATCATTTTCCCTGTCCCCTACCATAACGGCTTTGGATTTATCCTTAATTCCGCATTCTTCTAAAGCGTATTTAATGACGTCAACCTTCTTGGGTCTAAGTTCATCATCTGCCGTCGCCACAAAGTCAAAGTACTTTCTTAAATCAAAATGCTCTAGCACCGTATTGGTGCCCCTTGCTCCCTTTGAAGTTGCAACGATGAGCTTTTTCCCTGCTTCTTTCAAGTCAGAAAGAAGCTTTTCAACTCCTTCGTACACTTCATTTTCAAGCACACCGCCCTTTTCGTGATAGTACTCTCTGTACAAAGAAATTGCTTTGTCCGTATCTTCTTTAGAATATCCAAGTACTCTTCCGAATGAGTCTTTAAGGGGAGGCCCTACGAATTTCCTAAGCTGAGCCTTATCCGTTACCTCGTTACCCATCTTCTTTATGGCATATTCAAAGCCATTCATGATTCCCGGACCTGAGTCAGTCAAGGTCCCGTCCAAGTCAAATAGAATATAGTAATACGCTTTCTTCTCTCTAATCACTTTTTATTGTCTCCCCTAAAAAGCTGTTTTCTCTTTTCTTTTAACAGGTGTTCGAAGTCATCCAGATATTTCTTAAAACGTTCATCATCTTTGCCCACAACACAAGTCTTCTTTCCTTTGCAAAGAAAGAAATATGATGTATGGCCGGTACTGTCTTCTACTCCGCCTGTTACATAAGGCTTTGTAATGGTTCCCTGCAAAGTTTCTGGAAAAGCGGCAAGCAAATCAGTGAGTTCTTCAACCGTAAACTGCGTAGGATTTATATCTAATGTAGATATTCTTCCATTTGAAAGGCACTTAAAGTTTCCGTCTTTGACTGTTTTCCCACTCCATTCAAAATGAGTGATATTCGTCTCAGATATCGGTTTTAAAGAATCTAACTCCATCTTTGCCCATACTTCATCGCCTATGGCAAAATGCTGTAGATTGGGCGAAGAAACAATATCCTCTATGTTATGGAGCTTGCTAAAATCATATATTCCAAGGCCTATGAACCCTTCATTTCGGCTCATATCCCACAATGATGTCGCCTTTTGATTAAAGAAATAATTAATGTACTTTACATCTGTTAAGCTAGCAAGACTGCTTAAATCCGACACTGACTTATTCTTCCAAAAAGAAATTGCCTCGAATTGCCTTGCATAGTTACTTACAAAGTAATCAAAAGTATCCTGCTTAAGCCCTGAAATTACAATCGACTTAGCATCCGGATGGCTTCCTATTGAATCAATTTGTTCCTTACTTATCTCTCCGCCATCAACTTCTTTTTGAACCAGATTAATATCAAACTCATTAAAATTGGCTTTTGTGTAGTTACTAAGATTAACCATGGCCTCTCCCCATTTGCTCCACTTCGAAATCTTGGCCCTGTAACCCCGTCCCCGGGGCCACTATATTTTTGCCACATATTCCGCCAAAGCAAGCGCTATGTCAAAATGGCCTGAATCGTGCTGAGTGTGCTTTATCTGACCTTCTTCTTTTCTCATCGTCCATTCGGGTGCATCAAGTAAGTCGCCACCGGTATAGAAGATGTAGACGTCAAGACCTCTAAAGTCGCATACTGCCTGCACTGCGGAGCCTTCCATTTCGACTGACACGCACCCGTCCGCTTTATGCTTTTCAAAATTGTTTAGCGTTTCTCTGTAAAAAGCATCTGTCGTCCAGGTCTTTCCAAGCACAAAGGGAATCTTGTTTTCTTCCATAAAAGAAGCCACTACGCCTGCATTTTTAATCTTTATGTAGTCAGCCGCAGGCGCATAATGATAAGATGTGCCCTCATCTCTGTAGGCCTCGGTCGGAACCATCACCTTGCCACGGGCAATTTCTTTGTTAAGACAACCTGCTCCGCCAAAGTAGATAAGCTTCTTTGTATCAAGCACGGTAGGGATTTCCTCCACTGTTCCCACACATGCGGGTGCACCGACCCAAGTCCTGAAAAAGCCGAATTTATGGCCACCATGCTCAAAGCAATATACATTGCTTTTTCCATGAGCCATATGAAGTTCTCCGACTTTTTCGCACTCGTAGTTTTCAGCCACATATTCTTCTATTACATGTGAAAAAGTAAAGATTACGGCATCGACCTTCACCGCGTTTTCGCTCTTAGTGACGTTGATCTTTGCCGATGATTTGTCATCAAAAGAATCTGTTATCATTTTACCCCTCCCTCATATTAACTTTTACCATAATCAAAATGCCATGGTCAACGTGAAAGCGAAACCACGGTTTCAACATGCTTTTCCGTGTGCGGGAACATATCCACGCACTCGGCATGTCTAACCTTGTATCCGCCCTTAGTCAAAAACTTTAAATCCCTTGCCAAAGACTCGGGACCGCAGGAAATATAGACTATTCTATCAGGCTTTAATGTAAGCAAAGACTTTAAGAACTTTTCATCGGAGCCGTTTCTTGGAGGATCCATGAAAACTACGTCAATCTTTTCTTTATCGGCAGCTAACTGCTCCATAAATTCCCCCGCATCAGCCGTAAAGAAACGGATATTCTTAATCTCATTTTTCTTTGCGTTTATAATAGCGTCTTTAACCGCGTCTTTGTTTAGCTCCACGCTCACAACCGTCTTTGCTTTATCGGATGCAACCATTCCGATTGTGCCGATTCCCGAATAGGCGTCCAAGATGGTTTCTTTCCCCGAAAGCCCTGCAAATTCAATTGCCTTAGTGTATAAAACTTCAGTCTGCGCAGGGTTTATCTGGTAAAAAGAACGCGCACTGATTCTAAAGGTCTTACCGCAAAGCTTATCTTCGATATAGCCTTTTCCGTAGAGTACGTTTTCTTTACTTGTACCAAGTACCATAGAATCCGTGCGAGAGTTAATGTCCTGCACGATTGTGGTAATTTCCGGGTGTTTGCTTCTTAACACCTTACAAAAGTTTTGCTTTGAAGGAAACACGGGGGACGCCGTAACAAGCACCACCATGATTTCTCCCGTAGCCTTTCCCACGCGCACAAGCACATGGCGAAGAAGGCCGTAGCCTGTGTTTTCATCATAAACTTTTATTTTAAATGACTTAAGTAAGCTTCTAATGGTGCAAATGATTTCATCGGCCTTTTTATCTTCCAAAAGGCATGAATCCACGGGCACGATTCTATGGCTCTTTTCTTCATAGATTCCCGAAATCGGATTCTTGTATCTATCAAGCCCAAAGGCAGCCGAAACCTTGTTTCGGTAGTTGTAGGGGTTCTTCATCCCCGTGATGCCTTCAAGCTTACAAAAAGGCTTAAGGAGGCCCGAAACATAGGCCTCCTTTTTCTTTAACTGTTCTTCATAAGGTAAATCAATGTATCCGCAGCCGCCGCACTTATTAGAAACGGGGCACTTAGATTTCTGAGTTTTTCCTGCCATGTTTATTCCTTTATATCTGATGTCTTACGACCTTGTATTCGTCATCGTCTGTATAATACGGGCATTGAAATCTTGAGTCAGCCATCAAGCGTCCGTAGTCGTCTTCGTCCATATTTACCATGCATTCGTAGCAATCATATTCTTCATCGTAAACGTAATTTGCACACGTATCACAAGTTCCGTATTTTGCCATTTTTATTTCCTCATTTTGTTTTGTAGCTTTTATTATAGCGTAAAAAAAGGGAATGCAACAGCACTCCCTTTTAATTAATTCTTTATTTATTTTTATCTTGTCTTATGAGTTCTTTAATTGCTTCAACCGCCACACAGATGGCACATTCCGTATCGTGCACCTGCTTATTGGGAAGGCCTTTCTTTGCTCTTTCCTGATTTGCCACAACAAGGAAGCAAGAACCAACTCGTACTCTTAAAAAGCTTCCTGCAATAAACAAAGCAGCCGATTCCATTTCGGAAGCAAGGCATCCCATTCTAAGCCATGCCTGCCACTTGTTCTCAAGTTCGTAGCTTACAGGCATAATCTCGGGTTCGTGCTGTCCAAAGAAAGAATCCTTACACTGCACCACACCTACATGGTGCTTGTAATTAAGTGTATTTGCAGCCTTAACCAAAGCGTTTGTAACGTTAAAATCAGGTACTGCCGGATATTCGATAGGAGCAAATTCCTTACTCGTTCCTTCCATTCTTACAGCGCCTGTGGCAATAACCACGTCTCCGCCTTCAAC
Source organism: Lachnospiraceae bacterium (assembly GCA_016291405.1). Taxonomy (GTDB): domain Bacteria; phylum Bacillota; class Clostridia; order Lachnospirales; family Lachnospiraceae; genus UBA1258. Next base: position 48,560 of record JAEEXG010000009.1, on the reverse strand, counting down.
TTCTTCCTGCATACCGCCGCAAGTTCCGATTCTTATGAAAGTATGCGCTCCGCACTTTGAAAGCTCGTCAATCGCAATTGCTGCGCTGGGGCCGCCGATACCTGTTGATGTAACAGAAACCTTAGTTCCGAGTAAGGTTCCCGTATAGGTAACATATTCACGCGAATCAGCCACAAGCTTTGCATCATCAAAATGCTTTGCAATCTTTTCGCATCTCTTGGGATCTCCCGGCATAATAACATATTCACCGATGTCGCTTGGGCCGACACCTGTATGATACTGCTTACCGGTTCCTTCAGTATAATCTACCATCTAACTACCTCCAATTTTTCAAGGAAAAATACCCTACTATCATATCTTAAATCATAACAAAATTCAATTAATAGTGGGTAAAAGTCAATCTACCAAATCGTCGGAAATGTGTTGAATACCGCTCCATCATCTTCCATGGTGAATTGTATATATTCTTTGTCTATTTCCCCTGTGAGATAGGTCTCGTAAGTCTTCTCATCAAAGTCATGTCTGTATATTAGCGCGGTAATTTCTCCTTCATTTTTATCAGAATCATAATAAACTACATAATCAACGTGGTCTATGCTTATATCGGAACCGCGACCGGCATCCAATGCATATAGTTTGCCGTCGAACTCCCTTAAGATGTTGTCCTCAAGCTTTATCTGAATTATTTCGTCGGAAAAGCGCTTTTTAAGAAACTTTTTTAAGTCGTCCATTGTCTCAATACCGGGATAATCGAATTTGACATAGGTACTGTTGTCTTCTTCCAGAGTGTAGTCAAAATTCACAGGTGCTCCGCCAAAAAACCACCACCAGTATTCATAAGCTTCTTCATAATCCGCCAGGATTTTTTCTTTAAGCGTAGAATCAGTAACCAAAGAATAATCCAAATTTCCATTTAAATCAGTCACTGTCTCCCACTCGATACACATTGCTTCTTCAGGAGAAAAATAGTCGTCCATGTTACTGCTTAGGCCGGCCGCCTTCCACGCACGGTCAAACGGGATTTCCTCGATGTTACTAAGAAAAACAATTCTTGTATCGCATGCCGCATTTGGCATTCTTCCGATGATTTCAAGTCGGTACTTATATTTATATCCGCCGTACTCCCATGTTCCATCATCAGCTTGATTGTAAGAACTCAGTTTTGTTTCTTCCTCTACGGAAGGCTCTACATCAGTCTCTTCTTTGCTACTTACATCCTGAACATTCTCTGAAATAACGATTTCTGTAGGCGTATTCTCCAACGGTTCGCTTTTAGGCTTTCCACAGCCCACAAAAAGCACAACTATCAAAAGAATAAAGCCCGCTTGCCTAATTGTTTTTATCATTTCCCTTCACCTCACAGTCAATAAATACCATTATTATCTCAATCTTGGCAACATTGTAACAGTGAAATGGTAAAAAAGGAAGCATTCTCATGAAAAATTAATTTCAAATTAAGACAGGACTTGAACTTGCGATCTACGCTTCGAGATGCGTTTGCGGCCTCCTCGGGTCGCTCTCGCGTTACCGATTTACTTGAACTTGCGCTCTCCGCTTCGCTTCGGTCGGGTCAAAACCGAGGTCCACCGGACCTCGTTCCCCCTCCACGCCCTAACCGCACGTTAGGGGCGAAGGGAGGCCGCAGATTCGTAATTTTAATTCAGAGTAAAACAAAAGAATCATCCATTTGGATGATTCTTTTGTTTTAGTCGGAGTGACAAGACTTGAACTTGCGGCCTCCACGTCCCTAACGTGGCGCTCTACCACCTGAGCCACACCCCGGTATTTATAATAGCGAGAGGGGGATTCGAACCCTCGACACTGCGGGTATGAACCGCATGCTCTAGCCAACTGAGCTATCTCGCCATATTTGATTAAGTCGATTTATTAAGTGGGGCCTACAGGGCTCGAACCTGTGACCCTCTGCTTGTAAGGCAGATGCTCTCCCAGCTGAGCTAAGACCCCTTGTCTCAACCGACTTGATTAGTATAACTAAGCAGGCACCTGTTGTCAAGCGGAAATTTTGTATTTTTTGTTTTTTATCTCGATTTGATTTTTCTTTCTGATTATAGCTACAAAAAAGGAATTGATTCTGCTGTTATGTTAACCTCGTGTCCCAATATGAAATCCATAAGGAATTGGGAGTAATTTAGACGGTTTCTTCTTTGTTATGTTAACTGAATTGGGCCAATATCAAATCCATGCCCATTTGGGAGTAGAAAATGGCCATTTTTGCTCCCAATCCTAAACTTTTTTCATATTGGCCCAAGGCAGCCCCCGGCAAACCTCGGAAACAGCTTAAAATGCTCCCAATTCATAGCCTTTTCCATATTGGCCCAGCAATAAAAGAATTGCCCTTGCTTTTAGTGTTAAATTACTCCCAATTTTAAAATTATTTCGTATTGGCCCACCGGGCGCCAAACCCCGCTCGCGTCGGCTGCGCTAGAATATAAAAATATCGAGGGATTATATAATGATTTTGAGGACCTCCACAGCGTCGGTGCTTAGCGAGGTATTTTCGAGCTTAGCATCCGTTACGCGAGGGGGAACAAGGTCCAGGGGACCTTGGCTATGACCCGACCGAAGCGAAGCGGAGACCTAAGCGCAAGCGTGCCGAAAAACATTATATAATCCCTCGATATTTAATTAATCTACTGTTTCACGCAGCCTGCGCATCCTGCGCAGCCTGAGCCCATGGGGCTTTGAAGATCTCTGATTGAGCCTATTAAGCATACGCTGTGTGCGGCGATGCCTTCCTTTGCGCCTGTAAAGCCTAAGCCTTCTTCGGTGGTAGCCTTGACATTTACGATTGATACTTCAATTCTAAGTGCCTTAGCTATATTCTTTCTCATTTCATCGATGTAGGGACGCATCTTTGGGGCCTGAGCCAAGATGGTGGCATCGATGTTTTCTACGTAGTACATGTTTTGTTCTAAGAGGTTTCCCACTTCTTCAAGTAACTTAATGCTGTCGGCGCCTTTGTACTTTTCATCGGTATCGGGGAAGTGAAGCCCGATATCTCCAAGGGCTGCCGCACCAAGAAGTGAATCCATGACGGCGTGGGTAAGCACGTCTGCGTCAGAGTGTCCGAGAAGGCCTTTATCATGAGGGATTTTAACTCCCCCAATGATTAAGTCTCTTCCTTCAACCAATTTATGAACATCGTATCCGTGTCCTATTCTCATTTACATCCTTTCGGGTGCTGAGAAACCAAGCATGTCGATGCATGTTTCAAGCACCTGCTTTGTTAAATTAATAAGTGCAATATAAGAGTTCTTTTTATTAACGTCTTCTTCCGTTAAAATCTTTGTTTCGTGATAGAAAGAGTTAAGTGCGTTTGCAAGGTCATAGATAAACGCACAAATCTTACTGGGAGCAAGCTCTTCGTATGCAGCTTCCACAGTCTGTGAAAAGAAAGTAAGCTCCTTCATAAGTTCTTTTTCTGAAGCATTGTCTACACCTGAAATCTTGCAGGAATCTACGTTTCCGCCATCTGCAGCAAACTTTTCAAGAATAGATTTAATACGAACGATTGTATATAAAATGTAGGGGCCTGAGTTTCCTTCAAAGGAAGTGAAACGGTCCATATCAAAGATATAGTCCTTAGCGGGAACGTTTGACAAATCGCCGTATTTTAAAGCTGCAAGGCCTACAATCTTAGAAATCCTTAAAGCGTCTTCATCGCTCATTTCACGGTTTTCTTTAATCTTATTAAGTGTAGCTTCGTTAACATCATTCATCAAAGATTCAAGACGCATAACTCCGCCGTCACGGGTCTTAAAGGGCTTTCCGTCCTTACCGTTCATGGTACCAAAGCCAACGTGCGCAAGGTTTGTATCTTCTGATACAAGCTTTGTCTTGTGAGCGCAGCGGAACACCTGCTCAAAGTATAAATCCTGACGCTTGTCTGTTAAGTAAATGTAGCGGTCGGGATTGTATTTTTGCTTACGGTCCATGATGGTTGCAAGGTCTGTTGTATTGTACAAAGAAGCTCCGTCGGATTTTAAGATAATGCAAGGAGGCATTTCCTTTGTGTCGGTTTCTTCTTTAACATCTACGACCAAAGCGCCTTCGCTTAAATAAGCATATCCTCCGTCCTTCATGTACTTAACCATGTCGGGGATAAGCTCATGAACGCTTGATTCACCATTCCATAAGTCAAAGTGAACACCGAGGTTATCGTAAATTCTGCGCATATCGTTAACGGAAACATTGATTATGTGATTCCACAATGCGCGATATCCTCTTACGCCTGTCTGAAGCTTGTATGTTTTTTCCAAAGCTTTTGCTTTGTACTCTTCGTCTTCCTTTGACTTTTTAGAAGCTGTAGGATAGATTTCTTCCAAATCAGCTACTGTAAAAGGAGGCTCTACAGGGTATTCGCCTGTAAAAGACTCATCAAAATAAGGAAGGTCGGGCTTACGTAAAGAAAGCTCGTGCATAATAAGTCCCATGGGTGTACCCCAGTCGCCCATATGAATGTCGCTGATGGTTTCATGACCCATGTATTTACAGATTCTGTTAATGGCATCGCCGATAACGCCTGAGCGCAAATGGCCTACGTGTAAAGCCTTTGCTACGTTTGGTCCGCCGTAATCAAGCATGATTTTAAGTTTCTTAGGTGTTTCCAATCCAAACTTTTCTTCGCATGCCATCTTTGATACATAGTCTGCGAGAAAATCGGGATTAATGTTTAAGTTTATAAATCCCGGCATTACAGCTGAAACTTCTGAAAATACCTTTGAATCTTTAAGGTTTTCAACAACTGTGTTTGCAATGTTTATAGGTGCGGTTTTAAGCGCCTTAGCTAAAGCCATTGCACCGTTACACTGATATTCGCAAAGGTCGGGACGATTTGAAACATTAACCTTTCCCGCACTTTTGTCATAGCCTGACTTTTCAAAAGCCATGCTTACTTCTTCTGATATTAATTCAAGTAACTTCTTCATTTTTACCTCTTTTTGAAAATGGACATCCGCAATAATTCTGGCGGTATAGTCCGTATTTATTTGAAAGTTCTACGGAATGTTTATAGCCTTCCTGCTTTTTAAAGTCAGAGTAAAGCCACAAAACGCCTTCTTCTTTTGCAACTCTCTCTCCTATTTCATTTATTAAACGGGCATCCTTAAGGGGGCTAAGAGTAAGTGTAGTGGCAATATAGTCAAAGCCTTCAGCTTTTGCCTTTTTTGCCGTTTCTTTAAGTCTTAACTCAAAGCACTTGGCGCAGCGGGCTCCTCTTTCAGGCTCATTTTCTAAGCCCTTGGATACCAAAAAGAATTTTTCAGGCTCAAAGGGGCCTTCTTTAAATTCTATGTTTGCATCCGGAAACTCGCTGTTAAGGATACCCACCAGTCTCTTAAGTTCAGCTGCCCGCTTGTCGTATTCGTCACGCTCCGCAATATTGGGGTTATAATAATATGCCGTTATATTAATCTTTCCCTCAATATATGTAAGACAGTGACTTGAGCACGGGGCGCAACAGCACTGAAGCAAAAGACTTTTAGACTTAGTATCCTTATTATCTAAGGTTTCATCCAGTTTCTTTTGATAGTTTATCTGATTCATGGGTATAAGTATATCACAGGCGTGCAAGTTTGCACGCCTGAGTTTTAAAAACTTATTTATTTAAAGTACTCAACACCGGATTCAAAGATCTTAAGATCCTGCTCTCCGTAAATGTTTATGGCAACGTGGTCGCCACGTCTTTCTGAGTGAGCCATCTTACCTAAGCATCTTCCGTCTTCGGATGTGATACCTTCGATTGCTTCGTAGGAACCGTTAATGTTAAACTCTTCATCCATTGAGATGTTACCGTCAAAGTCGCAGTATCTTGTAGCTACCTGACCATTCTTAAAGAGCTTATCGAGCCATTCCTTACTTGCAACAAATCTTCCTTCGCCGTGGGATGCGGGGTTTGTGTACACACCCCCAAGCTTAGCATTTGAAAGCCAGGGAGACTTATTTGAAACAACCTTTGTGTAAACCATCTTTGATATGTGACGGTTGATTGTGTTGTATGTAAGTGTGGGTGAAGAAGCATCCTGGGTATCAATGATGGTGCCGTAAGGTACAAGGCCTAACTTTATGAGGGCCTGGAATCCATTACAGATACCAAGTGCAAGTCCGTCTCTTTCATTTAAGAGCTTAAGCACGGCTTCTTTTAACTTTTCATTTCTGAATGCAGTTGCAAAGAACTTAGCTGAACCATCGGGTTCATCACCTGCTGAGAAGCCGCCCGGGAACATGATAATCTGGGCATTTGCAATTGCCTTTTCAAATTCCGCTACGCTTTCTCTAATATCATCCGCCGTCTGATTCTTAAACACCTTAACGATTGTGTCTGCCCCTGCTCTTTCAAAGGCCTTTGCCGAATCGTATTCACAGTTGGTACCGGGGAATACGGGGATAAATACTGTAGGCTTTGCTACCTTATTCTTGCAAACATAAATGGAATCTGCTTTGTAAAGCTTATCTTCCAAAGGAGTCTCGTCTTTAACTGCCTTTGTGGGGAAGATCTTTTCAAGAGGTTTCTTCCAAGCTTCAAGTGCTTCGCAAACAGGAAGTGAAGCATCCTTAAATGTAAACATTCCATCGTCTGTCACTCTACCGATTTCATAAGATTCATGGTCTTTTGTAACAATGTCTGCATCGGTTTCAACAATGATTGCGCCAAGATTGTTTTTAAACAAATCTTCAAGTTCCAAAGAGTCATTAAACTTAACTCCGAGGCCGTTACCAAAGGCCATCTTTGAAACTGCCGCAAACACACCGTTTGAATCAACCGTGTAGGCTGCCTTTATTTTCTTATCAAGGTTCAAATCTCTAATGTATTTGTACAAAGAAATTGCTTTTTCGTAATTTACCATGTCGTAATCGTCGTGCTCGATGGTAAATAACACAAGTCTGTCTTTAGCCTTTTTAAGTTCGGGTGTAATAACGTTTTCTTCGTTATCAACGCATACGGCAAAAGAAACCAGTGTGGGAGGAACGTCAATATCGTTGAAGGTTCCTGACATTGAGTCTTTTCCGCCGATTGAAGGAAGGCCGAAACCTATCTGTGCATCAAATGCACCAAGCAAAGCCGAGAAAGGCTGGCTCCAACGCTTGGGCTCTGCAGTCATTCTCTTAAAGTATTCCTGGAAGGTGAAGCGAATCTTACTTGCATCACCACCTGAACATACAATTTTAGAGATTGAAGAAAGCACTGCGTAAATTGCTCCGTGATAAGGTGACCAGCTTGAAAGGTAAGGATCGAATCCGTAGCTCATCATGGTAACGGTGTCGCACTTTCCTTTTAATACAGGAAGCTTTGCTACCATTGTCTGAGTCTCTGTAAGCTGAGTCTTACCGCCGTAAGGCATAAGCACTGAGCCTGCACCGATGGATGAGTCAAATTCTTCCACAAGGCCCTTTTGTGAGCATTCGTTTAAGTCTGACAAAACTGCCTTTGCGGCTTCTTTAAAGTTATTGTCTTTAACTGCCTTATCTACTTTATCTATAGCAATCTTTTCAAAGTACTTATTCTTTTCATCGGGCATTGTAACGGTTACATCTGTTTCCTGGTGAGCACCGTTTGTATCAAGAAATGCTCTTGATAAGTTAACGATTTCTTTTCCTCTCCAGGTAAGCACGAGTCTCGGTTCTTTAGTAACAGTTGCTACCTTTACTGCCTCTAAGTTTTCTTCCTTAGAATATTCAAGGAACTTATCTGCATCCTTAGGGTCTACAACAACCGCCATTCTTTCCTGAGATTCTGAAATGGCAAGCTCTGTTCCGTCAAGGCCTGCATATTTCTTAGGTACAAGGTCAAGATTTACTCTTAATCCGTCTGCAAGTTCACCGATTGCGACTGAAACACCGCCTGCACCAAAGTCGTTACACTTCTTAATTAACTTAGTAACTTCGGGACGTCTGAACAAACGCTGAATCTTTCTTTCTACAGGTGCATTACCCTTTTGAACTTCAGCTCCGCAGGTTTCAATTGAGCTTTCTGTATGTACCTTAGAAGAACCTGTTGCACCGCCGCAGCCATCACGTCCTGTTCTACCGCCAAGTAAGATGATGATATCGCCGGGGTCCGAAGTTTCTCTAATTACGTTAGATCTTGGAGCAGCGCCCATAACGGCACCGATTTCCATTCTCTTTGCTACATATGAAGGATGGTAAACTTCCTTTACATATCCTGTGGCAAGTCCAATCTGGTTACCATATGATGAATATCCTGCTGCCGCAGTCTTAACAAGTTTCTTCTGAGGAAGCTTACCTTTAATGGTATCTGCCACAGAAACAGTAGGGTCTGCAGCACCTGTGATACGCATTGCCTGATATACATAAGAACGTCCGGAAAGGGGATCTCTTATGGCTCCACCAAGGCAGGTAGCGGCTCCACCAAAAGGTTCGATTTCTGTAGGATGGTTGTGAGTTTCGTTCTTAAAGCTTACAAGCCACTCTTCCTTTTCTCCGTCGATTTCAACGGGAACTACAATAGAGCAAGCATTGATTTCATCGGTTTCTTCCTGGTCTTTAAGCTTACCTTCTTTTTTAAGCTTTCTCATTGCCATTAAGGCTAAATCCATAAGGCACACAAACTTATCGGATCTGCCTTTAAAGATATCTTCTCTTGTATCAAGGTAGCTTTGGTAAGTGGTTTCGATAGGAGTCTTGTAAAAACCATCTTCAAATGTGATGTTTTTAAGCTCTGTTGAAAATGTTGTGTGTCTGCAGTGGTCTGACCAGTAAGTATCGAGCACCCTTATTTCTGTCATTGAAGGGTCTCTTTTTTCTTCATGGTTAAAGTACTTTTGAATATGAAGAAAATCTTTGAATGTCATGGCCAAAGAAAGTGAAGAATAAAGTCCTTCAAGTTCTTCCGCATTCATATCTTTAAAGCCGTTTAAGATTATTACATCATCGGGCTCTTTAAATTCTGTCTTTAAAGTTTCAGGCTTAACAAGACCTGTTTCTCTTGAATCAACGTGGTTAATGCAGTTTTCCTTGATTCTGTCAAACTCTTCGTCTGTAATCTTTCCGCTTAAAACATAAGTTACTGCTGTCTTTATCACAGGTGTTTCTTCTTCATTTAAGAAACCGATACACTGAACGGCAGAGTCTGCTCTTTGGTCAAACTGTCCGGGCAAGAATTCTACGCTGAAAACTCTCTCATCCGCTTTGATAGGTAAATCTTCTTCCAGTACGTCATCTACCGGCGGTTCCGAAAAGATTGTGGTCTTTGCTCTTTGGTAGGTTTCTTCCGATAAGCCTTCGATATCGTATCTAATAAGAACGCGAACTTTTTCTACGCCGCTAATTCCCAAGAATCCGCTTATCTCCTCCTTAAGTTCCCTTGCCTTTACAGCAAAAGGCTCTTTCTTTTCAACATAAATACGTCTTACATTGCCCATGTGTTCACAGGTCTCCTTTTAAATAAAAAATTAATTTAGATAAACGAAAGAGGCTTTGTTTCCAAAGCCCCATCATTATTCTTCCTCAGCGATAAGGCCACTCAAGATGTACAAAAGCTGTGTGTCGATTTCCTTTTCGGTGACACCGATAGTCTTTGAAGCAAGTTTAAGGCCTTCTAAGGTATATATAATATTACGTGCTGCCTGTTCGCAGTCTTCACAATAAAACTCGTCGCTTTCAACGCCCTTTTGTAAAAGAGCTGTAAGCACTTTAAGATTCTTTTCTATCTTAGGCTTAATAACCGACTCATTCTCACCGGTTTCTTCGCACATGAAAAGATACTCATAAACCGCGACGGTTAAGTCGTTTTCATTATTTAAAATGGCTTTCTTTTGCTCATTTAAATAAACGGCCAACGCCTCACCCGCGGAAGGTTTCTCCAATATATCTTCCTTTTGCTCTCCGCCTGCAAGGCACTCAAGCAAAATTTCCTTAGTGTCGTCAAAATAAAGGTACAAACCGCCACGGCTGATTTCACAGGCCTCGACGATATCCTTCATAGTAACGTTCTTAAATCCTTTTTTAGCAAAAACACCCTTCGCAATATCAAGAATGTATTGTTTCTTTTTCGCTGCTTTGTCGCTCATGTCCTAAAATAACTCCTTTTATTATGCCAAGGGCGCATCCCAAATTTCTAACAGTTTCTTCATCTTTAAAAGTACGTCCAAAAGGATTCCCTCTTCAACTCCCGTGATCCAAAGGCTTCCTTTTCTCATACCGCCTAAAATATATTTAGAGAAAATGCCACAAAGAACATCTCCGTTCTTAATGCCTGCATTCTGTATGACTCTTCTTTCATCGTCCACAGTCTTTATGAAGTTTCTTGAGTAAGCGTAGACGTAGTTCTTATCCATAAGCTTCGTCTTGGAAGCATCGTTTACAAAGTTAAGAAGCATCGTCTCATACACAGGGAACGGTACCGAATGTTCTTCGAGTCCGTCACTTTTGTAAATTGAACCGGCTTTAGTTCCTTTTTTTTGTTCAAGCCAAGGGATGTAAGTAAGCAAACGCTCGACATCATCTTTCAAGTCAATCAGTTTGACTTCCTTCATTTATTAACCTCCTTGTTCATTCCCAAACAAAAACTCCCACAATACTTTTCATATTTTACCATACATTTAAGAAAACACAAGGACTGCGCCTCAAATTCTCGTTACTTGAAGTATAATTTTTTTAATGTATAATTAATCTGTATGGTTATGTAAATTAACTCGGGATAGATTTTCTTAGTTTCGGAGGACAAAGGTGGCAGCTAAAGAAATCGAAAAAGACAAAGTCATTTGCTCACAGGGCCAGGCGCTAAACGCAATACATGTAATTGTATCAGGTTCTGTAACCGCTAAATTCGACGGCGGTAGCATCATTTTAAAGAAAGGCGACGTTGTAGGGCTTTTGGACATCGCGTACGATGCCCACTCCTTTACTTATATTACCACTGAAGTTTCGTCGTTTGTTTCTTTTCCTATTAAAGACAGTTCGTCCGTTTCAAACATCGTAAAATTAAATCCCGAAGTCGGAAAGATGATGTTTACATCCATGATCAATCAAAGTGCCCAGATTATGGCGCTTCACAACAGATCTATAAATGAATGCGGAGCATTATACAAAGGCATCAAGGAAGATTATGATGCGTACGTTGACGCTTGCAATCACAACAATATAATTTCTCGTTCACTTCCCGCAATCGAAGATATGGAGGCCGTTGATATCGAAGACGATATCCCGGATTACGTGCCTTTTTACTATGCTTCCATGCGTGATTTCCCTCAGGAATTAAAGCTTGCCCTTGCAGCAAGAGTTCCTTATTTAAACGGATTTTTGCAAAAAGCAAGTGCGGACATTCATGAAAGTATGCCTGCAATCGAAATGTGCAAAGACTACTTAAAAGAAAGCTATGACATATATTTGGGCCGGTCCGGCGTAGATTTATTTGAGCTATACACTTCTCTTTTGTATCGCTTAAAGCCCGGTACTCCGGATGCCGAAAAGGTAACGGAAGCCATTGAAGCAATGGTTGATAAGTTAAAAGAAAAAGGTGTGGTGGAAGAAAGCTTAATAGAAGCAAGAGTAAGCGAGTACCGCCAGAAGGCCGCAGGCTTTAATAAGGCCGCTTCTACAAGCGACGGAGAGCCTGCTAAGATTAATGAAGATTTATCCGATGCCACAAACATTATCCTTGCTTACTCAGGCGTTGAAGAAGAAATTGCAAATAACTTTAGAGCCTTACTTAATAAATATAAGAAGGTAACCGACAAGGCTTCTTCAGACGATCCTATCCGTAAGTTAAGACTTGAACTTACAAAGGCCTTTTATCAGATTTATACGGAGGCCTTTAAAGCAAGCGTAAAAGACTATAACTTATCCCCTATCTTAAAGATGTTCTTTAACTTTGGATTTGTGGATGCAGAGCTTGCAGGGGCCGAAAACGCCAACTACTTATACACTATTGCCGATGACTACAGAGGCGATGAAGACTTTGGCGTATACACGGCTTACGAATGGCTTAACGCCGTATATCACTTAAAGAAAGAACCCAGCCGTAACGAGTTTGATACTGACTACACTCAGTACATTCACGAGCAAAAGATTCAGGGTAAGATTACTGCAGCCCAGGAACAGGCGCTTGCAAGAGATCCGGAAGAACGTCTCATGTTTGAGCTTAACAACATGTTCCCTATGTGTAACAAGGTTACATTCGGACGTTTAAGCTCCTTCTGTCCTCTTCTTAGCGAGCACGACATCATTAAGCCCTTACAGTCTTGCCTTGTGACCGTTGATACGGTATTGGAAAGCATAAAGAAACTGGAAGCCATCGATTACGGTGCTTTCTACAGAGAAACAGTTTATTCCGATGAAAAGATCGGTATCACAAAAGAATTTATCGATGTGCGCATCACTCCCGACATTATCCTTTTCCCCAACGTCGGAACCCGTGGAGTTATGTGGCAGGAAATCGAAGGAAAGAAACGTACCACACCCGCAAGATTCATGTTCTCCATTTTCCATGTGGAAGACTTTGTAACCACTCTTACCCGTCTTACAGGCGAATACAGATGGGAAATGTGTAAGCGTGTGCAGGGCGCCCGCTGGAACGACGTAAGCGACCGTTCTCTTACCAGTGAATACTTTGACTACGTACAGTTTTATAAAAAGAATTCTGAGCTTTCTACAGACGCAAAAGAAAAGGTTAAGAACGCTCTTACAAAGGCAAAGAATTCCTTTAAAGAAATGTTTGTGCGTGACTATATAACATGGGTAATATTTGAAGGCTCAGGTTCACCAAGACTTAACAAAGTTGCAAGACAGATAATGGTTACCTACTGTCCTTTCCCTGCTGAACTTCGTGAAAAGATTGCGGCTAACCCTATGTTTAAGGATATGATTGAAAGATACAACATAAAAACCACTCAGAAGCTTCATCATTTTGATAATGTTCTTACCAAAATTAAGGCTTCCGGACAGGAAATTCCCGATGAACTCGTTATTCACCGTAAGTTTATTGAAGGAACAGTTTAAACGTTTAAAATAAGTGAAATAGTTTTATGTTTGGTCAATATTGTTGTAGTATTCCACCCATGTAGGCGGTATACTCAAAATGTACTTGGGAGACACCCAAGACTATTCCGAGAAAATTCCCCTTTTACACAAGCGAAGAATCAGGCTAAGCCTGATTCTTTTGCGTTAGAAGAAAATAAGCAAAAAACATGGAGGCTACCAAGTGTAGCCTCCTTTTTTTGTGCCTATAAGAAATAAAAAAAGACAGATTACTCTGTCTTTAAAGCAGGGGCAGTAGGAATCGAACCCACATCGATGGTTTTGGAGACCACTGTTCTACCTTTGAACTATGCCCCTATTTAATTGTGTCTTTCAAAGCCGACTGTTGAATTATAACACACAGGATATGTGTAAGCAAGGGCTTTTTATTAAAAAATCGGGGGATTTTTTATCCCCCGATGACTTAATTATGCTTCTACTTCGATATGCATTACACTGCACTTAGGCATCTTGAATGAAAGCTTGTTTCCTGATGCCTTAATGCCGTCAAAGCTTTCTACCTTAACAACATCAGGGTTATCAAATGTGTTGTGAGCCTTCATATCGTTTGTAACAATTTCAGCCTTAACGCTCTTTACATTGCTTTCCGCAAATACGCCTTCGATATCGTAATCTTCGGATATTGAAAGGTTTGTAAGAGTAACATGAATCTTACCGTTTTTATCAACAGATACAGATTCTGTAAGGTTAGGAACTTTGTTTCCATCTTCCACACCGATTTCTTTGGTCTCGATGTAAGAATCAAGAAGTTCATTGTCCTGATGATACTTATACATGTTAAATACATGATAAGTAGGAGTCTTAATCATCTTATCGCCTTCTGTTAAGATAACTGCCTGTAATACGTTTACAAGCTGAGCGATGTTTGCCATCTTAACTCTGTCGCAGTGCTTGTTAAAGATGTTAAGGTTGATACCTGCAACAAGGGCATCACGCATTGTGCTCTGCTGATATAAGAATCCGGGATTTGTGCCGGGCTCAACATCAAACCATGTACCCCATTCATCGATTGACATACCGATCTTCTTTTCTGGATCGTATTCATCCATGATTGCTGTGTGGCCGTTGATGATTTCTTCCATGTAAAGAGTCTTCTTTAATGTCTGATACCAAAGCTTATCGTCAAATTCTGTAGCGGAACCCTTCTTTTCCCATACACCTGTAGGAACTGTGTAATAGTGAAGGCTAAGTAAATCCATGAATCCGTTACCGTGGTCAAAACATGTAGCAAGAACTTTCTTTGTCCATTCATAGTCATCCGCATTGGGACCGCCGCATACTTTCTTGATGGGCTTTGATGAATCGTAAGTTCTTACATATGTCTGATATCTTCTGTAAAGGTCTGCGTAATATTCGGGACGCATGTTACCGCCGCATCCCCAGTTTTCATTACCTACTCCGAAGTAATCAACTCTCCAGGGATCTTTGTGACCGTTCTTTGTACGAAGGTCAGCCATGGGAGATACGCCTTCAAAGGTCATGTATTCAACCCATTCGCTCATTTCCTGAACTGTGCCGCTTCCCACGTTACCGTTAATGTAGGTCTTGGTGCCAAGCTGTCTTGCAAGTTCAAAGAACTCGTGTGTACCAAAGCTGTTGTCTTCCACAACGCCGCCCCAGTGGGTGTTGATCATTTTCTTTCTTGTTTCTTTAGGGCCGATACCGTCTTTCCAGTGATATTCATCTGCAAAGCAACCGCCGGGCCATCTTAAAACGGGGAGCTTTAACTCCTTAAGTGCATCAACAACGTCGCATCTCATACCGTTTACGTTCTTGATAGGAGAATTCTCACCTACGTATACCCCTTCATAAATACATCTTCCGAGATGTTCTGAAAAGTTACCCTGAAGTTCAGGGTTAATGTGTCCCTTTTTTACATTGGGATTAATATAAAGTTTAAACATCTTTCACTCCCTAAATACTTTTGTTAATCGGTACCTTTAAGTTAACATTCAAGCCTGTTACTTTCAATATTAAGATGTAGGAAAGTTGTATGCATACAACTTTGAAATTTACAGGTCAATATCAAGCTCTACAGGACAGTGGTCTGAGCCTTCCACTGAGGTATGAATTTTAGCGTCTTTTAGCTTATCATTTAAGCTTTTAGATGTGATGAAATAGTCTATGCGCCACCCTGCGTTTTTCTCTCTTGCTTTAAATCTGTAAGACCACCAGGAATAGATGTCTGTTTTATCGGGATAAAAGAAACGGAAAGTGTCTGTATATCCTGCATTTAAAAGAGCTGTCATCTTAGCTCTTTCTTCATCGGTAAAACCGGCGTTGTGGTGATTTGTCTTGGGATTCTTTAAGTCGATTTCTTCGTGAGCCACATTTAAATCTCCGCAGAAAACAACAGGTTTCTTTTCGTTTAACTTATTTATATAAGCTAAGAAGTCATCTTCCCACACCATACGATAATCAAGGCGTTCAAGCTCCTGCTTTGAATTTGGAGTATAGCAGGTTATAAAGAAAAAGTTATCGTATTCAAGAGTAATGATTCTTCCTTCGTGGTCGTGCTCATCTATGCCCATTCCGTAGGTTACGTTAATAGGCTTATGCTTTGTAAAGATTGCGGTGCCCGAATAACCTTTCTTTTCTGCATAATTCCAGTATTGTAAGTATCCGGGAAGGTCTAATTCTAACTGTCCTTCCTGCATCTTTGTTTCCTGTAAGCAGAAAATATCAGCATCTTCTTTAAAGAAAAAGTCTAAAAAGCCTTTATCCTTACAAGCTCTTATTCCGTTTACGTTCCATGATATAAATTTCATATTTTTACCCCATGGGAATCTGCATGGCTTCTCTTATGTCAGATACGCCGTAAAGCTCGATTCCTTCAATCTTTTTAATGTCTGCATCAATATTTGATTTAGGAAGCACCACTGTTTTAAATCCAAGTTTCTTGGCTTCCATAACTCTAAGGCGTGCGTTGTTTACAGCTCTTACTTCTCCGCTTAAGCCTACTTCACCGAAAGCTACTGTCTTTGAATCTATGGCCTTATTTCTGTAGCTTGAAATGATGGCAAGTACCGTTGCTAAGTCCATGGCGGGCTCGTTTATCTTTATGCCTCCCGCAATATTTACGTAGGCATCCTGATCTCCTATCTGAAGACCGCCTCGTTTTTCTATAACGGCCATAAGAAGGTTTACTCTGTTAAAATCCATGCCCGTAGCCTGGCGACGCGGAATACCAAAGTTAGACCTGCATAAAAGAGCCTGAATTTCAATCATTAGAGGGCGTGTACCTTCCATCGTGCAAGTAATTACTGAACCGCTTGCATCTTCTGCTTTTCCAAAAAGCATATATTCGGAAGGATTCTTAACTTCCCTAAGACCTTCTTCTCTCATTTCAAAAACGCCGATTTCATTGGTGGAGCCGAATCTGTTCTTTACGCCTCTTAAAATTCTGTAGGAAGCATGCCTGTCTCCTTCAAAATAAAGAACCGTATCCACCATGTGCTCTAAGATTCTGGGACCTGCCACAGCACCTTCTTTTGTCACATGACCTACAATGAAAATGTTTATTTCAAGCTGCTTTGCAATCTGCATAAGTAAAGACGTAGCTTCCCTTACCTGCGACACAGACCCCGGAGCCGAAGCAATATCTTCCCTGTACATAGTCTGAATAGAGTCAATGACAACTGTTGTGGGAACGTTTTTCTTTATTACCTCAGTAACGGCATCAAGGTTTGTCTCACAAAGTAAAAGCAGATTGTCAAAATCTTTACCCAGTCTGTTTGCCCGTAGCTTAATCTGTCTTAGAGATTCTTCTCCCGAAACATACAAAACCTTCTCACCTGAATTAACAAGGTTCTTTGTAACCTGCAGTAAAATCGTGGATTTTCCTATTCCCGGGTCTCCTCCGATAAGCACTAAAGAGCCCTTCACTATACCGCCTCCAAGGACTCTGTCAAACTCCTCAAAACCTGTCTTTATTCTTTTTGAATCGTCTACGGAAATATCTTTAAGTAATACGGGTTCGGTCGAAGAAAAAGAAGCCGTTTGAACGGCCCTTTTCATCTTAACAACCGGTTCTTCCGTGAATGTATTCCATTCCTTGCAGCTCGGACACTGGCCCATCCACTTGGAGGACTCGTATCCGCATGAGCTGCAAAAGAAAACTGTACTTTTTTTAGGCATACCCCTTAATCCTTCTTTTTAAATACCGTCTCGTTGTTCTTTCTTGTGGCTGTAACCACGTCACCGGGAACAATTTCTTTCATAAGGATTTCCTCTGAAAGCTTATCCTCAATTTCAGACTGAATTGCTCTCTTAATGGGACGCGCACCCATCTTGGCATCAGTGAACTTATCAACAATGTATGCCTTTAAGGTAGAAGAAATGGTTAATGTGATATTCATCTGCTCTTTGCATCTTGCAATAAGCTTCTTTGAAAGAAGCGTGCAGATTTCTGCCATATCCTTTTTATTTAACGCTCTGAATACAATAATGTCATCAATACGGTTGATAAACTCAGGCTTAAACAAACGCTTAACTTCATCCATAACGTTTGAGCGCATGTTTTCATAGTCCTTCTTTTCATCCGATACAGTTGAGAATCCAAGGCTCTTAGGATCAACAATCTTCTGAGCTCCCGCATTTGAAGTCATTATAATGATTGTGTTTTTAAAGTTAACTTTTCTACCCTTAGAATCTGTAATGTGGCCGTCATCCAAAACCTGTAAAAGCACGTTAAATACGTCGGGATGAGCTTTTTCAACTTCATCGAAAAGTACAACGGAGTAAGGATGTCTTCTTACCTTTTCGCAAAGCTGACCGCCGTCATCAAATCCAACATATCCGGGAGGTGAGCCGATCATCTTTGAAACCGAATGGCTTTCCATGTATTCGGACATATCGACTCTTATTAAAGCGTTCTCGTCTCCAAACATTGCCTCTGCCAAAGCCTTAGAAAGCTCTGTCTTACCTACACCTGTAGGTCCTAAGAAAAGGAAAGAACCTAACGGGCGATTGGGATCCTGAAGACCTACTCTTTGACGTCTCATAGCCTTTGAAATCTTTGTAACTGCGTCTTCCTGGCCTATTACTCTCTTATGTAAGATTGATTCAAGCTTTAACAAACGCTCGCTTTCTTTTTCCGTAAGTCTCTTAACGGGAACCTTTGTCCAAACCGCAACCACATCAGCAATGTGATTTTCGTTTACTTCACAGTTAGCTACGTTTCTTGCTTTCCTGTTCTTTTCTTCAATCTTTAAAAGCTTCTTTTGAAGTTCCTTTTGCTTACTTCTAAGCTCAATGGCCTGAGAATAAGCTTCGATCTTAATCGAACGGGCGATCTGTAAATCAATCTTTGAAATCTCTTCTTTTAAGTCATCAAGGTTTTCCTTTGAATCAAGGTTTTTAAGCCTTACCAAAGCTCCCGCCTCATCTATAAGGTCAATTGCCTTATCGGGTAAATGTCTGTCATTTATATAACGGGATGAAAGCCTTACCGCAGCATCAATTGCTTCGGGTGTGTATTTTACATGGTGGTGCTCTTCGTATCTTGGAGCAACGCCTGTTAAAATTCTGATTGCTTCTTCTTCCGTGGGCTCTGCCACATCTATAGGCTGGAAACGGCGCTCTAAAGCCGCATCCTTTTCAACATACTTTCTGTATTCTGAAAGTGTGGTGGCACCGATTAACTGAATCTCGCCTCTTGATAATGAGGGCTTTAAAATGTTTGCTGCATCAATAGAGCCTTCCGAACCGCCGGCTCCGATGATTGTGTGAATCTCATCGATAAAAAGAATGATGTCGTTACTTTCAGTAACTTCTTTAATTAATTTTTTCATTCTTTCTTCGAATTCACCACGGTACTTGGTTCCTGCCACCATTCCCGATAAGTCTAAAGAAAGGACTCTTTTATCTTTTACGGTTTCAGGCACTTCACCTGATACTATTCTTAATGCAAGACCTTCAACAATGGCTGTTTTACCAACGCCCGGTTCACCAACCAAACAAGGGTTATTCTTTGTACGTCTTGAAAGAATCTGAACCACTCTTGTGATTTCATCGTTTCTTCCGATTACGGGGTCAAGCTTTCCTTCTTTTGCAAGCTTTGTTAAATCCTTAGAAATAGAATCTAAGATATTTTCACCCTTTTTCTTTTTGGGGCCGATTTTTGAATCTTCCTTAGCATCTCTTGGATCTTCACCCATTGCAAGAAGGGTCTGTATATAGATTTCCGTAGGATTTTTCTTTAATGCCAAAAGAATCTGAACCGCACAGTTATGGCCTTCTCTTATAATAGCAAGCAAAATGTGCTCGGTTCCGATGGTGCCTGAATGATACTTTTCGGCTAAGCTTTCCGCATCCTGTAAGATTCTCTCCGTTCTTGGAGTAAGGCCTGCACGCTCTTTTAACATAGTGCCGTGACCGCTTACCGTTAAATCTCTGATCAAATCATAAACATCATCTATATTTGTAATGGCAGTACGAAGAACGGCACTTGCCACACCGTTAGTTTCTTTTAACAAGCCCAAAAGAAGGTGTTCACTGCCGATATAATAATGCTTTAAAAGCTTTGATTCTTTTTCAGCAATCTTTAATGCCTGTTCAGCACTGTCTGTAAATGGAAGTCGCATGTAAATGCCCCCTTTGTCTTAAAATCCCACGGTAGTAAAACCGTGGGACCTATAAGTTAATTAATTGTTTGAACCATCGTCCAAATCTAAGAATCCGTATTCCATATCGTCGTCATTGCTGGCTTCGCTGGTTCTGGGATAAGGAATCTGTCTTACTTCAAGATTTGAAGTACCGACTTTGCTTCTAGCCTGTCTTTCATCGGAATATGCAGCCGATGCCTGAGAAGGCTTAATGATTGTACCGTCGGGTCTTCTTACTGAACCGTCTTCAAAACGGATGCTTCCGTCCTGAAGCTTTACGCCAATCTTTGCTTTTCTGATTGAACCATCAGGCATTCTGATGGAACCGTCGGGAAGTCTTTCCCCTGTAAGAACACTCTGCTTAACCGTAGGCTTTACGGTGTTTGCACTTCTCTGAGGTGCCTGCTCGTGTACTCTTGAATATCCGGGCTCACGCTCTTCTGCGCCTACGGAAGGCATCTTAAATGATGATGCTTTAGCCTGAGCTTTAGGCTTTTCTTCGTAGTAATCGTTTCTCTTTCTTGAAACGGGCTTTACAGGTTCTTCTGTTTCATCGTCTGAACCGTAATACCAGCGTCTAACTGAAATGTATGCGTATACACCAAGTCCTATGAGTGCAATGATAACAAATGCCAATGCACCGATGATTATATTCTTTTTCTTTAATGAAGCTTCGTATTCTTTCTGCTTTTCGTTGAAGCTGTCGATTGCTGCGTAGAGCTCTTCGATTGATACTCTGTTACCCTTAACGTAGTTATTTAAATACCACACTCCGTCATCGCCTTTAACCGCTTCGTAGTCCTTGTATTCAGGCTCGGGTTCGGGCTCGGGTTCGGGTTCCGGTTCAGGCTCTTCCACTACTTCGGGCTGCTTTTCCATAAGCTCTCCGTTAAGCTTTACAAAGTCTGAACGGATATAACCGTTAACTTCTTTTCCGTCTACAGAATATGTTACGCGTAACCACTGTTTTCCGTCGCTTGCTGTTGCAAAGCCTGTAACGGTAACTGCAGTGTTTGCCTTCGCATTATCTACTACCTTATGATTGGTGGAAGCACCTTCTCTTACTCTTACATCACCAGTAACGCTTCCTCCTACAGGCTCTGCTTCCGTTGCAATTGTCTGTTCAACGGTAACTTCTACCTGAGGGACTTCAGCTGTGGTTTCTTCTTTCTTTGCGCTTACACCTTCTGTTGTAACAAGGTCGCTTCTGATATAACCTGTTGTGCTTCCGTCAGAAAGCCTTATCTTATACCATGTATATCCGTTTGAATCTGTCTCAGATCCAAGTACGTCATAAACATCATTCTTTGCTGCGCTTCCCACAACCGTGCCGGATGTGCTGGCGTTTGACCTTACATATGCGCTGTCTGCCGTAACGGTTGCTTTACCGTCCGCAAACGCATTGATTGTAAAAAGAAAACCTGTTGCAACAACTACAGTAGCTGCAAGTAAGGCTTTCTCAATTAACCTTCTAACCCTAATCATGCATCTCCTCCGCTAACTTCATGGAACCTGCTTTAACGTCAAGTTTCCCTGCTTTTACCATGCCGTTTATTACTTTACGGCTTACCCCCGTCACCCTTTCGACCTTTAAAACGTTTACGCCCGGGTTTCTTTCCACATAGTTTCTCACAAGTCCGTATGCGTCATATTGGGTGTGCCCGCATACTTCGCACTTGTACTCTCCTATACCCATGTACTTAAGCATTTTGCCACACTTTTCGCACAGTAATGGGCGGTCGTAAAGCTCGTCTTCAAAAGGATCAGGTAATTTTAAATCTCCCAAATTTATACCTCTTCTCAATGTAACAGGATGTTACATATTCTCGATGGCCTTCGCTATATCAGTACGCATGTACTTATTTTCAAAAGAAACCCAATTGCAGGCTTCATAAGCTTTCTTTCTGGCTTCTTTAAGCGTAGCCGCAGTGGCTGTTACTCCCAAAACACGTCCACCGTTAGTGACTATTTTACCATCTTTATTAAATATTGTACCAGCATGGAAGCAATAAAAATCGTTTTTATTCTTAAAATTTTCTAAACCTGTTATCTCAAATCCCTTTTTGTAGGAAAGAGGATAACCGTCGCTGGCTAAAACTACGCAAACGGCAGCATCGTCCATAAACTTTAAGTCTATTTTATCAAGGGTGCCGTCTATGCATGCTTCACATACATCAATTATATCACTTTCCATTCTTGTAAGCACTACCTGTGCTTCGGGATCTCCGAAACGGGCGTTATACTCTAATACCTTGGGGCCGTTTTCTGTAAGCATAAGTCCAAAGAAAATAACTCCTTTAAACTCTCTTCCCTCTGCTCTCATGGCATCAACGGTCTTTTGGAAAATTTCTTTCTGGCAATACTCATCTATTTCTTTAGTAAAGAAGGGGCTTGGAGAAAAGTTACCCATTCCTCCTGTGTTAAGCCCTTCGTCATTGTCTTTTGCACGCTTGTGATCCTGGGCGGAAGCCATGGTCTTAATTGTCTTTCCGTCTACAAATGAAAGAACGGATACTTCACGTCCTGTCATAAACTCTTCGATTACAAGCTTATTTCCCGCGCTTCCAAACTTCTTATCGCACATGATTTCTTTAACGCCTTCAAGCGCTTCTTCTAAAGTGTTACAAATAAGAACACCTTTTCCAAGTGCCAAGCCGTCTGCCTTAAGCACTATGGGAAGCTTTGCGGTCTTTAAATATTCACATGCCGCATCGGCGTTATCGAATGTCTCGTACTGAGCGGTGGGAATATTGTATTTTTTCATTAAGTCCTTTGAAAAGGCCTTGCTTCCTTCTAAGATAGCTGCCTTTTTATCAGGTCCGAAGGCTTTAATTCCGTTTTCTTTTAAAACGTCAACCAAGCCTCCTACCAAGGGATCGTCGGGTCCGACTATGCAAAGGTCTATTTTTTCATCAACACAAAACTTTGCAATCTTATCAAATTCCATAACGGAAATGGGCACACATTCCGCAATTTCAGCTATTCCCGCATTTCCGGGAAGGGCAAAAATCTTGTCTGCCTTCTTTGACTTTTTAACACTTACAGCTATGGCGTGTTCTCTTCCGCCGGATCCTACAATCGCAATTCTCATTAATTTTCTCCTATTTTAATTTCGCCAGAGGCAATTCTTTGAATGGTCTTTGGTAAAATGACCCATTCGGCTTCTTCCATAATACGTTCCTGAAGGGACTTTGCATCGTCGCCTTCTTTAACGTATACAGCCTTTTGGTCTATGATTCTTCCGGTATCGATGCCTTCATCCACAAAGTGAACGGTGGCGCCGCTTACCTTTACACCCTTCTTTAAGGCTTCTTCATGCACTTTTATGCCGTAAAAGCCTTTTCCGCAAAAAGAAGGAATAAGGGAAGGATGAATGTTTATAATTCTGTTTTTAAATTCTCTTATGATTTCAACGGGCACGTTTACAAGGAAGCCTGCAAGCACTATTAAATCGGGCTTACATTCTTTTAAAGCGTTAAGCAAAGCCACGTTAAAATCAGCTCTTTCGGCATAATCTTTGGGGCTAACACAAATAGCTTCCACGTTTCTTCTCTTTGCTCTTTCCAAAGCAAAGGCTCCGGGATTGTTTGAAATCACTCTTACAATTTGAGCGTCTGTAATCTTCTTATCTTCAATTGCTTTAAAAATAGCCTCTAAGTTTGTGCCGCCTCCCGACACGCAAACGCAAACCCTAATCATTTAAGATAACTCCCTTTTCTCCGGCAATTGTTCTACCGATTAAGAATGCTTCGTCGCCTGCGTTCTTTAATGCGGCGATGGTTTCTTCCACATCTTCACCGTCAACACAAAGCACCATTCCGATACCCATGTTGAATGTGTTGTACATCATTTCTTCGCTGATTTCGCCCTTCTTTTGCATAAGCTTAAAGATAGGGGGAACTTTGTAGCTTGACTTATCAACTGAAGCGATAATGCCTTCGGGAAGCATTCTGGGAATGTTTTCATAGAATCCGCCGCCTGTAATGTGGCTGCAGCCTTTAATCTTAATTCCTGCCTTCTTAACTTCCTTTAAGGCCTTTACATATATTCTTGTGGGAGCAATCAAAGCTTCTCCAAGTGTCTTTCCAAGTTCTTCGTAATATGTATCAAGGCTTTCTTTTGTCATTTCAAACACTTTTCTAACCAAAGAAAATCCGTTTGAATGAACCCCTGATGAAGCGATACCGATAAGGGCGTCTCCGGGCTTAATGGTTTCTCCTGTAATTAAGTCCTTTTTATCAGCAACACCTACACAAAATCCTGCCAAGTCGTATTCATCAACAGGCATTAAATCAGGGTGCTCTGCGGTTTCACCGCCTACAAGTGCACATTCAGACTGTCTGCATCCTTCTGCCACACCGCCTACGATTGTTGCAATCTTTTCGGGGTAGTTCTTTCCACAGGCAATATAATCAAGGAAAAATAAGGGTTCTGCGCCTGCGCATGCTACGTCGTTTACGCACATTGCAACGCAGTCGATACCGATTGTATCGTGCTTATCCATTAAAAATGCAAGCTTTACTTTCGTGCCGCATCCGTCTGTTCCTGACAAAAGAACTGGCTCCTCCATGTTCTTTAAAGCAGCTGCCGAGAATGCTCCCGAAAAGCCTCCGATTCCTCCCAAAACTTCAGGGCGCATGGTGCTTTTAACCGCCGCCTTCATAAGTTCAACAGATTTGTAGCCGGCTTCAATATCTACGCCTGCCTTCTTGTAATCAAGTCCCATTCTAAATCTCCTTATTTTCCGTAATTTTTGTATCCGGTTTCTTTTAACTTTTTATCCTTGTCTTCAACAGCCTTTTTCATCTTCTCTGAATAAGCCTTAAGCTTTTTAAGCAAAGACTCATCTGATGTAGCAAGTATTTTAAC
The DNA here is from genome assembly GCA_016291405.1 of Lachnospiraceae bacterium. Classification (GTDB taxonomy): domain Bacteria; phylum Bacillota; class Clostridia; order Lachnospirales; family Lachnospiraceae; genus UBA1258. The sequence continues at coordinate 24,069 of JAEEXG010000009.1, read as the reverse complement.
CGCAAGCAAACCTGCATTTTGGCCACCATTAATGGCAACGGTCGCAACGGGAATACCGCTTGGCATTTGTACTATTGAATAAAGGGAATCTTTACCACCAAGACTTGTGGTATGCATAGGAATTCCGATGACAGGCATCGGGAAGATAGCGGCGCACATACCGGGCAGATGAGCTGCCATACCTGCACCCGCGATAATAACTTTAACACCTCTTTCTTCTGCGGTCTTCGCATATTCAAAGAAAGTGTCCGGCTCTCTGTGAGCCGAAATAATGGTCATCTCATAATCGATGCCAAACTCTTCGAGAATGTCTGCGGCCTTAGCCATAACAGGCATATCCGAATCACTACCCATAACAATTGAAACTGTAGGCATAATGTACCCCTTTCGTGGATTAGATACCGGCATATAAAATTGCGCTTATCATAAACAGGTTGACCACGTTCCAAATGATTCCGATATACGAAAACAAATAGAACTTATCAGGCTCGTTCTTTCCAACCACACCCACAATAATGCCTATGGCACTAAGAATGGTGCACACAAATGCCACTGCGCCAAAAGAACCCTTCACTTCGCCCTTATTGGCATAAGAAACCACAAGCATAAGGACTAAGAAAGTGAACGATAGCGCAGCGAGCACTGTTGAAAAAATGCCTTTTTCGGTATGTTTTTTATTTGAATAAATATACTTACCGGGTCGTTTACTCATAACACAATAATTGTATATGACAAAATTTTCATAGGCAATTAAAATATTGCCCAAAAATAATTATCTTGCTCCGTATTCGTTGTAATAAGCGTCAATAGCTTTGGCTATTTCATCGGTAATTACAACTTTTCCTTTAACTTCCTTGTTTGTAAGATACTCTCTTACTTCAGACATGGACACGATAGCCGCTGTGTTAAATCCGTAGAGTTCCTTAATTTCATCAAGAGCGCACTTATCGCCCTTTCCTTTTTCTTCTCTGTTTAAAGAAACCATAAGGCCTTTAACCTCTACGTTTGCAACGGAAGTAATGATGGGGAAGGTTTCTTCTATTGACTTTCCTGAAGTGGTAACGTCTTCAATAATAACCACTCTGTCTCCGTCTTTTAACTTAGATCCAAGCAAAATGCCTGCATCGCCGTGGTCTTTTTCTTCTTTTCTGTTTGAGCAATATCTGATTTCTTTTCCATAAAGCTTTGAATAAGCTATTACAGTTGCAACCGACAAAGGAATTCCTTTATACGCAGGTCCAAAGAGCACATCAAAATCATCTCCGTATGTTTCATGAATGGCCTTAGCATAATACTCACCAAGCTTTTCAAGCTGCCAGCCGTACACATAGGCGCCCGCATTCATAAAGAAGGGGCTCTTTCTTCCGCTCTTAAGTGTGAAGTCGCCAAATTTAAGCACGTCGCACTCCACCATAAATTCTATAAACTCTTTCTTATACTGTTCCATGTGATGCTCCTTTATACCTAGAAAATTGAATTGATGTCTTCTCTCATATCTATAACAGCCTGACGAGCAGCGTCTGCGTAGCCTGCTTCGCCGAACTTTGAATATTTTTCATTCTGGTAAGCTGCGATAATTCCTCTTGAAGAATTTACAATAGCTCCTAAACCATCTTCGTTGAAGAAAGGACGGAGGCCGTCGGCTGTGCCGCCTTGTGCGCCGTAACCGGGAACGAGGATGTAAGCCTTTGGCATTACAGAGCGAAGGGCCTTGCCCATTTCGGGGTAGGTGGCGCCTACTACTGCGCCTACGTATGAGTAAGAATCGCCCATGAGGGAGTCTCCCCATTCTGCTACTTTCATGGCTACGTGCTCATATAAGGGCTTTCCGTCAATGAGACGATCCTGGAATTCTCCGGAACTGGGGTTGGATGTTTTAACAAGGACGAATATTCCCTTATTTTCTTTTTTACATACGTCCATAAAGGGCTTTATGCCGTCGATTCCAAGGTAGGGGTTAACGGTTGCAAAGTCTTCGTTGAAGCCTTCCTGTTTCTTTCCGTTTATTTCTACACCTGATAAATGGCCGATTGCGTAAGCTTCGCTTGTGGAGCCGATGTCTCCTCTTTTAATGTCGCCTATTACCAAAAGGCCTTTTTTCTTACAATAATCGACGGTTTCTTTAAATGCTATCAAACCTTCAATGCCAAAAGATTCATACATTGCAATCTGAGGTTTTACGCAAGGAACCAAGTCTGCGATGGCATCCACAATTCCTTTGTTGTATTCGATAATGGCTTTTGAAGCCCCAAGTAAGTTTTCGCCGTACTCTTTAAAGTTTTTCTCTTTAATGAAGTTTGGCATGAGTTTCAAAGTGGGGTCTAAGCCTACCACAATGGGTGCATTGGTTTCTTTGATTCTTTTGACTAGTTGGTTGATCATTTTCTTTCTCCTAAATTTATTCTAAAGAAAGGGAGGTGGGTTTGTAACCTACCTCCCTTTACTATTTATACTGTAACCCCTGCTTCATTTTCAACATATTTTTTAATATTCGAAGCATTTACGTATTTTTTAAACTCGCCTCCGTCTACAACAACCAGTGTAGGAGCCTGCATTATGCGGTATTTTTCAACCAGCTCTGCATTTTCTTCGGCATCGATTAAGATGTAATCAATTCCGTCTAACATTTCCTTGGCAAGCTTGCAATTGGGACAGGTCTTGGTGGTGAATAAGTATCTCACTCCCGAAGGTTCTTTTACATTTACTTCCTTAACGGGTTCTTCCTCGTTTGAAGAAATTGTAACGACCTTGCTGACCGGTCTCATAAGATGTGAATTTGCTATGTCGTATGTCTTTCTGTTTACATACTCCTGAGCCTTACCATCGTTCCAGTTCTGAACAGGTCTGTAATAACCTGTGATACGGCTGTAAACTTCAGTAACTTCTCCACAGAAAGGACAAACCTTCTTTTCACCTGCCAAATATCCATGGTTCTTACAAATTGAATATGTGGGTGAAAGTGTGTAGTAAGGAAGCTTGTAGTTTTCAGCGATGGTTCTGATAAGATTTGCCGCTGCCTTCCAATCGGGAAGCTTTTCTCCAAGGAATGCATGGAATACTGTTCCTGATGTGTAGAGGGTCTGAAGCTCATCCTGAATATCCAAAGCATCAAAAATATCTTCGGTATAGTCAACAGGCAAGTGAGAAGAGTTTGTGTAGTACGGATTGTCTCCGGGCTTACCTGCTGTCTTGATTGCGGGCCATTTCTTCTTATCGTGCATTGCGAATCTGTAAGTGGTGCTTTCTGCGGGAGTAGCTTCCAGGTTGTAAAGGTCGCCGTATTCCTGCTGGTAATCGGATAAACGATTACGCATGTGGTTAAGCACTTCTTTTGTAAATTCCTGTGTACGAGGATCGGTCATATCGGCTCTTAACCAGTTGGCGTTAAGACCAACTTCGTTCATACCGATAAGTCCGATTGTTGAGAAGTGGTTATCAAACGAACCCAAGTATCTCTTTGTGTAAGGATACAAGCCTTCGTTTAAAAGCTTTGATATAACTCCACGCTTGATCTTTAATGATCTTGCGGAAATATCCATTAATCTGTTAAGACGTCTGTAGAAATCGTCTTTGCTTGTTGAAAGATAAGCGATACGAGGCATGTTTATTGTAACAACGCCAACGGAACCTGTTGATTCGCCGGAACCAAAGAAACCGCCTGTCTTCTTTCTTAATTCTCTTAAATCAAGTCTTAAACGACAGCACATCGAACGAACGTCTGAAGGCTCCATATCGGAATTGATGTAGTTAGAGAAATAAGGTGTACCGTACTTTGATGTCATTTCGAATAACAACTTGTTGTTTTCTGTTTCTGACCAGTCAAAGTCTTTTGTAATTGAATATGTAGGGATAGGATACTGGAATCCTCTTCCGTTTGCATCGCCTTCGATCATGGTTTCGATGAAAGCTTTGTTTACCATATCCATTTCTTTCTTGCAGTCTTTGTACTTAAAGTTCTGAGGCTGTCCGCCAACGATTGCAGGAAGTTCTGCCAAGTCTGCGGGAACCGTCCAGTCCAAAGTGATGTTTGAGAAAGGTGCCTGTGTACCCCATCTTGAAGGTGTGTTTACACCGTAGATGAAGGACTCGATGCACTTTTTAACCTCAGGATAGGAAAGGTTGTCTGCCTTAACAAAAGGTGCAAGGTATGTATCGAATGAAGAAAATGCCTGAGCGCCGGCCCATTCATTTTGCATAATTCCAAGGAAGTTAACCATCTGGTTGCAAAGAACGGATAAGTGCTTTGCAGGTGCAGATGTGATCTTTCCGGGTATACCGCCCAAACCTTCGGTAATAAGCTGCTTTAATGACCATCCTGCACAGTAACCTGTAAGCATTGAAAGGTCGTGAATGTGAATATCCGCATTACGATGTGCTTCAGCAATTTCATTGTCATAAATTTCTGAAAGCCAGTAGTTTGCAGTTACAGCTCCGGAGTTTGAAAGAATAAGTCCGCCTACTGAATATGTTACGGTAGAATTTTCCTTAACACGCCAGTCTTCAACCTTTACGTACTTATTTACCACTTCTTTGTAGTCTAAGATTGTGGATTTCATTTCACGCATTTTTTCGCGCTGTTTACGGTAAAGGATGTAAGCCTTTGCTACATCTGTATAACCGGTCTGCTCCAAAACCTTTTCCACGCTATCCTGAATATCTTCAACACTGATAGCGCCGTCTTTAATCTTAGGCTGAAAATCTGAAGTTACTTTGAGAGCCAAAAGATCGATAATGTCGTTAGAATACTCCATTTCGGTAGCAACAAATGCCTTCATGATGGCATCGCTGATCTTTGTCAAAGTAAAATCTGCTGTCTCTCCCCCGCGTTTAATAACCTGATACATTTGGTGGTACTCTCCTCCCGATTATTTGAGTGTTGCCTCTAGAAAAAAGTGTAGCAAAGGGGTTATTAAAAGTCAATTAAAAAAACACCATATATTGGGCGAAAGAAAGCGGTTTCACGCCATATATTGTGTTTTTCATTTTTGTCAAAAAACCTCGGTTTTTGGCTTAAATACGGGCTTTTGAGTGTCGCGGTCAATTATTTTTTTAAAGATTTTTTAAATTATTAACAAATTTTTATACAAGATTTTGTATAAAAAAGCAATTGCGCCACAAAATCTTGTTTTGTGGCGCACACTTCACACTATTGTCAGAGTAATTTATTGTCTTGTCTGTAAGAATAAAAGCTCGTGATTTGCGTTTTCGTCTTTAGGATAGGTCTTTAAATACTCTTCCATCTTTTCTTTCGCAGTCTGAAAATCTCCCATGTATTCATAGGTAACCGCTTCGTTGTAAGATAACTCTCTCATCCATTCGGGATCTTCAAGTTTTAATCCGAAAGAAAAAGCTGCCAAAGCCCCTTCATAATCTTCAAGCTTAAATCTGCAAACTCCAAGCTGATTGTATACAGCCGCGTTGTTTCCCTTTTGGTCTAAATAGTTTGCGTACAAAGAAGCTGCATAGGTGTTATCTCCCGTAGCTTCATAGGTCTTTCCAAGCATTAGTATGGTATCGGGATTTGAGGGGTCTTTTGCCTTTTCAAGATACACCCTTGCATTTGAATAATCCTTTAAGTAGTAACAGATTCTTCCTCTGTCGTAATCCGATATCTTTCTTTTTGAATCATTAAGTAGACTTGTTAAATAAGCATCGGCTTCTTTTTCAAAGCCCGCTTCTTTAATTGAAAAATAAATTCTTATATGAAGGTCGTAATCATCGTTGTTTTTGGAAGTTGCGATTGCAAAGTCTTCATCAGCAAGAGTGGTTTCTCCAAGCTTTAAATAACAGATTGCTCTTCTATAGTAAGAATCTATGTCCTTTGGCTTAAAGTCTAAAACCGCCGTATAAACATTCACCGCTTCTTCATACTTTTCTGCCTTTTCATAGGCGTATCCAAGATAACTGTTTATGTCAAAATCAACGTCTTTGATGCTTCCGTTTGATTTATTTAAGGCTTTAACAAAAGAATCTATCGCTTCTTCGTATCTTCCCAAAGAAAGGTAGGCTATTCCGATGCCTCTTAAAGACTCTTTGGTTTCTTTTTCTTCAGCCAATGACTTCTGAAAGCTTTCTAAGGCTTCTTCCGACTGGCCGTTTTCCAAAAATGCGTATCCGGCGTCTTCGTAGGGCCTGCCTTTTTTACCACAGCCTGTAAAAAGAAACAGGATTGAAAGACAAATTATAGTTTTAAAAATGGGTTTAAGCTTATTTTTCATAGCTTTGATTTTAGCATATATAACATTAAATTACACCAAAGAATCCAAATTTTCATAATTCTTAACAAATCGAAACGGATTAAAAAAATCCCATAGACGGGTAAAAAAATGTATGCTATTTTTTAAGGGTAATTTGAAAAAAGTTTTCATAAGGAGAACGTCATGGGCGGATTTTTTGGTGTTGCGTCGAAAGACGACTGCGTTTTTGATTTGTTTTTCGGTGTGGATTATCACTCACATCTTGGCACACGTCGCGGAGGCATGTGTGTTTACAGCAAAGAGAAAGGATTCAATCGTGCGATTCACAGCATCGAAAACTCTCCTTTCAGAACTAAATTCGATAAAGAAGTTCAACAGATGCACGGTTCTTTCGGCATCGGATGTATATCAGACTTTGAACCCCAGCCTCTTTTGGTGCGTTCTCATCACGGTACTTACACTCTCACAACAGTTTCAAAAATAAATAATACAGAAGAGCTCGTTGACGAGATCTTTAAAAACGGTCATTCCCACTTTTTGGAAATGAGCGGCGGAGACATTAATGCTACCGAACTTGTGGCAACTCTCATTAATGAAAAAGAAAACCTTATTGAAGGTATTAAATACGCCCTTGAAGCAATTGACGGTTCTTTGTCCTTACTTTTAATGAATGATAAGGGAATTTACTGTGCAAGAGACAGATACGGGCGAACCCCTATTGTTATAGGTCAAAAAGAAGGTGCTTTTTGTGCATCATTTGAAAACTTTGCTTATAAAAACTTAGGATATCACGACTATAAGGAGCTTGGCCCCGGTGAAATCACCGTTATCACCCCCGATAAGTGTCAGACCCTCGTAAATCCCGGAAAGGAAATGAAGATTTGTACCTTCCTTTGGATTTACTACGGATACCCTTCAAGCTCATATGAAGGAATAAGTGTTGAAAGAATGCGTTATATCTGCGGTGAAAAGATGGCAAAGAGAGACAATGTAAAGCCTGACGTTGTGGCAGGCGTTCCCGATTCGGGACTTGCTCACGCCATAGGTTACGCCAACGAATCAGGTGTTCCCTTCTCTCGTCCCTTCATTAAATACACACCTACCTGGCCCCGTTCTTTCATGCCTACAATGCAGTCACAAAGAAACCTGATTGCAAAGATGAAGTTACTTGCGGTTGAGGATTTGATTCGCGATAAGAAGCTTCTTTTAATAGACGATTCAATTGTAAGAGGCACACAGCTACGAGAAACAACCGAATTCTTGTATGACTGCGGAGCAAAGGAAGTGCACATCCGCCCTGCTTGCCCGCCTTTACTTTACGGTTGTAAGTACTTAAACTTCTCCCGTTCTTCATCTGAAATGGATTTAATCACAAGAAGAGTAATTGCAAGACTTGAAGGCACAGAAAACGTATCTCAGGAAGTCCTTGATGAATACGCAGATCCCGATTCTGAAAAGTACGCTGTAATGGTTGAAGAAATAAGAAAAGAACTTAACTTTACTTCCTTAGCATTTAACAGACTTGATGATATGCTTGATGCTGTTGGAATCGACCACTGCAAGCTTTGCACATACTGCTGGAACGGAAAAGAATAAAAAAGCAATAAAAAGACAGCCGACCGTTTGGTCGGCTGTTTTAGAATCTTATGATTTAAAGAACTGCATATCTTCGTTTAGCTTATCCGCAATATCCTTTAAGTCTGAAGCGGCTCCTGCAAGAGTTGTAACTGTTGCGGAAAGTTCTTCCATGGATGCTCCGGTTTCTTCGGATGATGCCGCATTTTCTTCTGATATAGCGGAAAGTGCGCTCATGGCGTCTATAAGCGAATTCTTGGAGGTATCACAGGTTGTGGCACCTTCTGAAATAGAGCCAACGCCATCAACGGTTGTGTTGATGTCTTCAAGCATACCGTCAACTGCTTCCAAGGTTTCATCAAGAGCAATCTGCTGAGAGTTGTTTCCTTCTTTAACGTCCTTGGCTGCCTGAACGGCTTCTCTACTTTGGTTAAGAAGTTTCTCCATTTCAACTCTGATTTCATCTGCCATTCTTCCGGAATCATCCGCAAGCTTACCGATTTCTTCAGCAACAACTGCGAATCCCTTACCCATTTCTCCCGCTCTTGCAGCTTCGATTGAAGCGTTAAGTGAAAGAAGGTTTGTCTGGGATGCGATTGAAGTAATGCCTTCAACCTTTTCGTTTATGTTGTTAACGGCTTCTTCCGTTGCCTGAATAGTTCTTGATATTTCATCAATCTTACCTGTCATTTCGGTTGATGAATTCTTCAAAGCATTAAGTGAATTGCTTGATACTTCGGATGCCTTCTTCATCTTTCTTGCAAGTTCTGTAAGGTCAACAGATGACTTCTGTACATCAGAAACAGCTTCACCGATCTTTGTAACATTTTCGTTGGCATCCTGAATTTCTTCAGCCTGCTGCGTAGCTCCGGATGCGATTTCCTGAACTGCATTGGATACATCTTCTGCAGTCTGCGAAATCTGCGTTGCCATATCGGACAATTCATCGGAAGAATTTCCAACTTCACTTGCCGAAATCTTTATATTTGAAACTATCTTATCAAGTTTAAGGATAACCGAATTTGTGGCTCTTGATATTTCACCGAATTCATCTTTTCTCTTATCAAAGCCTTCAACAGGGGCAAATCTACCGTCTGCAAGTTCGCCAAGAGAATCTCCGACACCCTTAATGGGATCGATAAAGCTCTTAGCCATCAATACTGAGATTACAATCGCAATAACCAAAAGAACTATTCCTACCGTAATAACAAGCATTGCGGATTTCTGAGCATCGCCTTTAACGGACTGTTCATCAGTTACTGTAACAACAATGAATCCCGAGTTTGGTTCTTTAACATAGGAAACATATGATTTTGTGCCATCGCCGGGGTCTCCCAAATAAAATCCCTGCTCTTTACCTGATGTAAAGAACTGAGCCTTGTCTCTTACTTCTTCCTCGTGACCGCCTTCTCCACCGATTTCATATGATGAATGGGCTGCCACAGTACCGTCTCTTGCAACCAGGAAAGCGTTATCCGCTTCTTTTGCAAGCATTTCATGGAAGTTGTTCATATCATAGTTTCTGTGAACGATACCGATTATCTTATCTCCATCCTTAACGGGTGTTGAAAGAGTAACCATTCTTCGTCCTGTTGTTTTGCTTACAAGAATATTTGAAACGTAGCTTTCTCCTTTAATCGCATGTTGGAAATACTCTCTGTCCGCAACGTTTACAAAATCACCGGTTCCTCTTGCAATCTGCTGGCCGGTTGTATCTGTAATAGATGTGTTTTCGCCATCTCCCATAACTAAGTCAACATTGTGAAGAGTATTCTGAATTGCATCATAGGGAATACCGCCTTCACCTTTTACGTAATTAACTATAGTAGGATTTGTGCCAAGGGACTTGATGATATTCATGTTTGTATCAACAACGCTTACAAATTTGTTTTCAACATACATAGCCTGCCACTCAAGTGTAGCCTGGGCATCTTTCAAGGCCTTGTTGGTGCTGGTTACATAGCTTACGATTATAGCCACCAAAAGTGGTATCGCCGTTACTGCAACCATCACTGCAATAAGTTTGGTTTTAATGCTGTCTTTGAATGATATTCCATTATCATTCGTTGATTTCTTAGCCATAACTTTTCCTCCAAGAATTGTTTATTTCCCTTTAAAATCAGTTTCCTAGAAACTAATCAATTAGCGTTTGCAAATAGTGCCGCTATCTGATCCGGTGTAAGCTTTGCATTGGGATCAGTAGGAATGTTAGCCGCGGGCGCAGGAGCAGGTGCAGGTTCGGGAGCAGGTGCTTCTGCTGCAGGTGCAGGTTCCGGTGCCGGTGCTTCAGCTACGGACTCGGGCGCAGGAGCAGGTGCGGGTGCTTCTGCTACGGGTTCGGGTGCAGGCTCTGCAGCCACCTCGGGAGCAGGCTCTTCTGCTACAGGGGTTTCTGCTACGGGTTCGGGAGTAGGCTCAGGAGTAGCTTCAGCCGCGGGAGCTTCTTCCTTCTTAGCCGCTGCCTTTTTCTTAGGAGCCTTTTCTTCAGCAGGAGCTTCTGCCGTAGGTTCCTGTGCAGGTTCAGGCGCTGCTTCGGGAGCGGGTGCCTCTGCTACGGGCTCCGGTGTAGGCTCTGCTGCAGCTTCGGGCGCAGGCTCTTCTACAGGAATCTCAGCTACAGGTTCCTCTGCGGGGACTTCTGCCACTTCAGGAACAGCCTCTTCTACCGGAGCTTCTGCTACAGCTTCTTCTGCAGGAGCTTCTGCCACTTCGGGAACTGCTTCTTCCACGGGTGCTTCCGCTACAGCTTCTTCTGCAGGTGCTTCTTCTGCTAAAGCTTCAAGTCCTTCTAAAATTGCAGCTTCATCGCTAGTTTCATTTATTTCTAAGTTTTCGCTGTTTGCCAAATCTTCCAATCCTTCAAGGATTGAGGTGTCTCCCGACTCAGTCAAAGCATCCGAAGACTCCAAATCCGCAAGGCCTTCAACACTTTCTAAAAGAGCATTAACATCAGCAATTTCTTCTTCGGAAGTAACTTCTCCCAAGGTCTTTAAGAGTTCGTCATCGCTCATAGGCTCTGAATCGATTCCTTCCAAAAGGGAAGGATCTATCTGAACATCTTCTCCAAGGGATGCCAAAATATCCGCATCAGCGCTTGCTTCGCCATCCTCAGTCACATCCAAATCGGCGCTTATTTCATCGGATAAAGAAATGTCCCCTGAATCAAGCACAGGTTCATCTGAATCAAGAAGCAAGTCCGCATCCGGTGCATCCGAATCAGAAAGGTTTTCTTTGCACAAAGCCTCCATATCATCTCTATTCTGAGCCATGAAACCTTCTTCTTTAAGAGTGTCGGTTTCGCCCTCAGCCTTTTGAATATCTATATCCAAAACAGGTGAATCGTCAGGCATGCCGCCCATCTCATCAAGAGACTTCTTAAGTTCATCAAAGCACTTCTTTAACTGTGCATATTCTTCAAGCTGCGCTTTGTACTTAGCGTTTTCTTTCTTTAATTCATTATTCTCTTTCATCGTCTTATCCAAAAGACGCGTTAAAAAGAAAGAACTAAAGGCATAGTTCTTAAGTACAGGATCTAAGCAACTAATGTTAAGCTCATCAATCACATCAATATCAACGGGTAAATCATTAAGCATAGTTTTATCTCCTTTTTACTTCTTACTAAACGATACACCGGGACGATTAATCTTAGATTAATAAGCAAATTATTGACAAAGAAAAAATCCGGTCACAAAGGACCGGATTTAAATCGCATCAAACTATATATATTATTAGATTCTGTTTACGCCTGTCTTTATTGCAGCTTCTTTAACTGCTTCAGAAACAGTCTTTCCGACTCTTTCATCAAAGGCATTGGGGATGATGTACTCGGGAGATAATTCTTCATCTGAAACCAAAGAAGCAATGGCCTTTGCGGCGGCAACTTTCATTTCATCATTAATATCTTTAGCTCTTACATCCAAAGCACCTCTGAAGATTCCGGGGAAAGCAAGGACGTTATTAATCTGGTTAGGATAGTCGCTTCTTCCTGTACCTACAACCTTTGCACCTGCTGCGATTGCTTCGTCGGGGAAGATTTCCGGAACGGGATTTGCCATAGGGAAAAGAATGGGATCTTTAGCCATGCTTGCAACCATTTCCTTTGTAACGGTTCCCGGAGCTGAAACTCCGATAAATACGTCGGCTCCTTTAATTACCTCTGCAAGTGTACCTTTTTCTTTGGCCTTATTTGTAATCTTAGCCATTTCAACCTTCTCGGCATTAAGGTCTTCTCTTCCTTCGTAGATGGCGCCTTTTCTATCGCACATGATTACGTTTTCAAGGCCCATGCTGACTAAAAGCTTAATGATTGCAATTCCTGCGGCACCTGCGCCGGAAGTTACAACTTTAATCTTCTTAATATCTTTATTTACTATTTTAAGTGCATTCATCATGGCAGCAAGCACAACAACTGCTGTACCGTGCTGGTCATCATGGAAAATAGGAATATCGCATTCCTTCTTAAGTCTTCTTTCTATTTCAAAGCATCTGGGAGCTGAAATATCTTCAAGGTTTACTCCGCCAAAAGAACCTGCTAAGAGTTTAACGGTGTTAACGATTTCATCCACATCCTTTGATCTTATGCACAAAGGGAAAGCATCGACTCCACCAAAAGCCTTAAACAAAGCACATTTTCCTTCCATAACGGGCATTCCTGCTTCGGGTCCTATATCACCAAGGCCAAGCACCGCGGTACCATCCGTAATAACGGCTACCAAATTATGTCTTCTTGTATACTTATAAGACAAATCCACATCCTTCTGTATTTTAAGGCAAGGTTCCGCAACACCGGGTGTATAAGCAACCGCAAGTTCTTCCTTCGTCGACACGCTTGCTCTATTCACAACCTCAATCTTTCCTGCCCACTCTTCATGCTTCTTTAAAGCTTCTTCCTTCTTATCCATGACTATGCACTCCTTATGTTTTTCATACTTTTGAAATTATATCATAAAGTGCAGGGTATTTATATATTGTTTTTCGACACGCTCTCGCTCGGCCTTCGCACTAGCGGCCGCAGGCTATAAAGAAGCCTGCTCACTAAACTCGACGGACTTAAGTCCGCCTCGTTAAGTGCCGAGGCTCAGGAGGGTCTCAAAACAATACATAAACGCCCTGCACATCTACACTTCGATAACATTATACTAATCCCGAACGCTGATTTAAAGTGGTTGCAGTTTAATGCAACAGAGTATGACAATACAAAACGGAGAGGAATATCCTCTCCGTTGATTAAATGCGATATGCAGTTTTCTTTAGCCAAACAAATGCTTCAAGAATCCTATAAAGATGTTTCCTCTTACTTCTCTCCATGAGCCTTCGCAATTGTAAACTGCTTCGTCTTTAGCCCATCTGGGAAGGTAATCGTTTCTTTCTTCAAAGTAGACGTCATTTGTTCTTGTGAATCCAATCCAACTCATACAATTCACCTCCAAAGAAAAATAAAAATTTGATTGTTCTTAATTGTTTTTGTTTTTCTCTCGCGGACATCTTCTATGCTTTTATACTAGCACCAAAGTATCAAAAAGGGAAGTGTTTTGTTGAAAAATTAACCGAAGATTATAAAAATCGCCTCTTCTTGGGATTCATTGATTGTATACCGCGGATTCGTGTGCGCGTATCGCGGACAGTATTTATTCTTCGGGATAATTGGGTGCAAGACGCACATTTCCATAGGTGATTTTGCCGTCTTTATAATCTAAATCGGCAATTAAATCCACGGAATATTCAAACATGGTCCAAAGGCCTTTTAAGTTAATGCCACTTTTTGCAACAAAGCCAAGCTTATTATTGTCAAATGTCACAAAAAACTGGTCTCCGTAAAAAATGTCCGTTACTTCTCTTCCACCCACAAACTCTTCGCTAAGCTCCAGGCTTCCTTCGTTACTCTTTTCATCCCCTATCAAAAGATAGTAGTTAAGCATTCTTGTTTCTTTGTCATAATCAAACTTTACGCAGTCGTAAATGCAAGGATTTTCGCTTTTAATGTCAATGGCACTTTCAAACCAGGTGACCTTCCTTTCTTCGTCAAGATCAACTATAAAAAGTGTCTCTGTGTAATATCCCGTGCCACTTCCGCTACAAGATGTAAACGCATATTCTAAGTTACCGTCATTGTCATAGTCGGAAACATGAAACTCTACGCCCCTACCAAATCCGAACTCATCATACACAGGAATAATTTCATCGCCCACCTGCAAGATGTAGCCTGAGTGTTCATTAAGCCCGTATAGAGTTGCGCTTCCATCTTCAAGAGCGTCTACAACATAGTAAGGCTTATCGGGAAACTCACTGTTACAAAAAGGGAGGGCATCTTTTAATTTTTCAGGTGTAGCGCTGTCTATAATAGCTATAGCCTCATGTCTATCACTGTACTGCGCCATATTACCGGCGCCGATAGTATAAAGGTAGTCGCCATCAGCCGTTTTCCTGCAAAGCTTTACTTCTACTGCTTGTTCTCCCGATTCATCCGACACAATCACGTAGCCGCCGAATTCGCCTGTCTTTTCCCACCTTAAGTTTTCTGTGCTAATAAAAGGGAATATATTAGCTACCATTTCTTCCGGGTTTTTATAAAGGTTTATATCAGGTGCCTTTGCGTATATGTAATCCATAAGCGCAGAGTCTCTGGTAAGAGCGCCTGACTCTTCGGCATCATCGATTAAAGAAATCACATCGGCCATATCTAAAGCCCTTAAATATGAAATGGGTGCATCAAGAGTGTTGCAAAAGGAATAAGGCACGATACCGATGTATTCATCGCCGGTTTCTTCTATAGCCTTAACATATTCTTCCATGTCACAGACTTTAACGGATTTAAGTTTCTCACCGTTTTCGCTTCCTGACCTTACAACATCGGTAACAAAGATTTTATCAAGGCTTCCGTCTTTAAGGGTAAAAGAAAGCATCTGATAGTCCCAGGTATGTGTAATCTTCATTTGGGGACCTACTGCATTTTGGAAATCGCTTGAAGATGAAAAGAAAAGCTTGTCGGAAGCGTCTAATTTCCCGCATGCCACAAGATATTCTTTCGTTATGCTAAGAATTGCTTCTTCAGTTTCATTTAAGAATACATAGACCTTTTCGGGATCGTAGAAGTCTTCAATCAAAACAGACGGCTTAACTTCTTCTTCCGTTTGCTTGATTTCTTCTTCCACGCTTACAGATGTTACAGAATCTGTAGACGCCTTGGCGGTTTCTTTGCCACATCCTATGAAAGAAACCATAGACACAAGTAAAGATGCGCATAAAAGCGCCTTAAAAAATTTTCCCATAAACCCTCCTCATAATATTAAATTAAAACACCGTATGTAAAAGAAGCCCGACGCATTCCTTTACATACGGTGAAACTGGTTCTAAAGTGTTACGCCGTTCTTTTGTAACAATTCTCTTGCGGACTCAACAGAGTCAACACCTGTCTTATTCTTGATAGGAGCAAATTCCTTTTCTCTTACAACTTCAAAGGGAAGGCAAGTATCAGCCATGTAAATCATATCAAGAATGAGCTGCTCAAACTTACAGCCGTTAGGCTCTTCAGGCTTGATCTCATTGCCCTTATCATCGATGTAGGGAATCTTCTTTTCAACTACATGATATGTAAGAGAGTTGTTAACTATCTTTTCTGTCTCAGCCACGTTAAATAAGT
Organism: Lachnospiraceae bacterium; assembly: GCA_016291405.1. Classification (GTDB taxonomy): domain Bacteria; phylum Bacillota; class Clostridia; order Lachnospirales; family Lachnospiraceae; genus UBA1258. The sequence continues at coordinate 8,658 of JAEEXG010000009.1, read as the reverse complement.
AGTTTAAGATAACGCCGAAGTTATAAACTCTTTCGCCTCTTTCATCCACTTCATCTCTCATTTCATCCGTAAGCTCATAGTACTCAACGATTGAGGGATGGCCGTCTTCAAGGCACATAACTCCAAGCTTTTCATCGGGCGCGTTCTTTCTAACAACCTTAGCGCCAATTGATTTCTTTTCAATGATTGTGGCGCCCACAAATACGGGGTCACAAATCTTTTGAAGCACGTTATCAACAGCAAATACGTTAAGCCATTCGATACCGTTTTTATTGATAACATCCATAAGGCCCGCTCTTATCATTGACAAGAACCATCCGCCGTTTCCGTTAGGAGAAACCGCTACCTTATCTTTTCTTTCAAGTAAAATCTTTCCTTCGTAGCTGCAGCAAGCTGCCATTTCCTGCTTAAAGAAATGAACGTATTCTTCGGGATATCCAAAGTAGTTCTTTTCTTTAAAGAACTTTGTGGTGGAATCGTAGTTTAAATCACTTGTCATTACAAAAAGGTGAATGTAGCTTCCGATTTCTTTAACCACGTCTGTTAAGTTGTTGATAAGGCACTGGAAAATGAATAGTTCACGAGTGATACCAACGTTGTACATACCCTTCGGATCGTTAGATCCAAGTCTTGTTCCCATGCCGCCTGCAAGTAAAACCGCACCAACTTTCCCATCCTTTAGTGCCTTTACTCCGGTTTCTTTGTACGCATCTTTCTTTGCATTGATCTTGTCAAGGTCCAAAGCTTCCAAAGGAGTGATTTTTCCTCTCTTTAAACCTTTTCCTCTGTTTTTAAGCTCATCCAAAACAGAGAAGTCAATGCTTTCGATTTGCTCGTAAAGCGCTTTCTTCTGGGCATCAGAAAGCTCGGACTCAAATCTCAAAAGCTGAGACTGTCCGATTGACTCAAGTTTTTCTTTCAAATTCATAATTCTCTCTCTACCTCTTTTTAAAAATGATCGTAGCAGATTTGCTCTGCCATCTTCTGTGCCGCTTCCTTCCCATCAATTGCTTCAATTATTTTCAAAGCAAAAGAAACCGCACAGCCGGCGGATCTGCCCGTGATGATGTTTTGATCAAGTACGGCTTCTTCGTTTACAACCGTCGCACCGATACATTTGTCCTCAAATCCGGGGAAGCATGTAACCTTCTTACCCTTAAGCACGCCCGCTTTGCCCAATATTGAAGGGGACGCACAAATAGCCGCAAGAAACTTACCTTCTTCGTTGAACTTGGAAATGTACTTCATGAGTAAATCGCATTTTTCGAGATTTTTATGGCCCGCACCGCCCGGTAACACGAGCATGTCGTAAGTCTTAAACCAGACTTCATCCACCACAAAATCCGTCTTTACGATGATCGAATGGGCACCGCCCACGTGATGAGAATGACTCACAGAAACAGTCTCAACGTCATATCCTGCACGCCTTAAAATATCGACAGCAGTAAGCGCCTCGACCTCTTCGAATCTTTCCCCAAAGAAAACTCCGATTCTCATAAATTGTAACCTCCCGCGCATAATCCGCTTATAAGCTAAATTATACTTAATTTGGTCTGTTTTTACCATATGTGATATACTCTTTTTATAAAAAAATTAAGTAATTAGGGAGTAAACATGGGAGTTGAAATAGAAAGAAAATTTCTTGTAGATTTAAAAGACATTGACTATAAAAAGTACCCTTGCTTAAGCCTTGAGCAGGGTTATCTTGCCACAAAGCCCGTAGTCAGGGTGCGAAAAGAAAACGACACGTATTACCTAACCTACAAAGGAAAGGGCTCACTTTCTCGTGAAGAGTACAACCTTCCCCTCACAAAAGAAAGCTACGAGCACTTACTCGCAAAAGCTGACGGAAACATCATCACAAAGAACCGCTATTTGATTCCATATGACAAATACACCATTGAACTCGATGAGTTTTTAGGTAAGTTTGCACCCCTCTTCCTCGCAGAAGTAGAGTTTGAATCCGTGGAAGAAGCAAACTCCTTCAAGGCTCCTTCATGGTTTATCGAAGATGTGACAGGCAACCCAAAATACACCAATGCTAATATGAGCAAGGCTCTTTAAAGAGCCTTGCTCATTCTTTAATTAGTCCATGGTCTTTAAGTGCCAGATGTCGTTGTTGTACTCTTCGATGGTTCTATCGGATGAGAAGTAGCCGGCCTTGGCGATGTTTACAAGCATCATGCGCTTCCACTTGGAGCGATTCTCGTAGTCCTTAAGGGCTTCTTCTTTCTTGTCAATGTATGCTTCAAGGTCAAGAAGAGTCATGAACCAGTCTTTGTTAAGAAGTTCGTCGTAGAGACGCTTTAAGTTTTCTTTCTTGCCGGTCTTTAACATCTTTTCGCTCATGATAAAGTCTACGGCTTCTTTTATTACCTTTGACTTTTCATAGTAGTCTCTTGATACGTAGTCAGCCTTCTTATAGTGCTTGATTACGTTCTTTGAAGATTCACCGAAGATGTAAATGTTGTCTTTTCCCACAAGGTCGTGGATTTCGACGTTTGCGCCATCCATTGTGCCAAGGGTGATGGCTCCGTTTAACATAAACTTCATGTTGCCGGTTCCTGAGGCTTCTTTTGAGGCCAAAGAAATCTGCTCTGAAATGTCGCAGGCAGGGATAATCTTTTCTGCGTAGCTAACGTTATAGTTTTCCACGAATAAGATCTTCATGTAGGGGCTTACTTCAGGATCGTTGTTTACGATGTCCTGTAAGCACAAAAGAAGGTGGATAATGTCTTTTGCGATAGTGTAAGCCATGGCAGCCTTGGCGCCGAATATGAAGGTTATAGGCACGTTAGGGTGCTTACCTCGCTTAATGTCTAAGTACTTATGGATGATGTATAAAGCGTTCATCTGCTGACGCTTATACTCATGCATTCTCTTAACCTGAATATCGAAAATCGAATAAGGGTTAAGCTCCACGCCCTCTTTCTCTTTTACGTATGCGCAAAGTTCTTTCTTCTTATCCTGCTTGATTTCAAAAAGTCTATCAAGCACCATTTCATCATCCTTATATTCAAGAAGCTTTTCAAGCTTGGTAGCGTCTCTTTTATAGCTGTTTCCGATAAGCTCGGTTAAGTAGTCAGCCAGGTTGTGGTTACAGGATAAAAGCCAGCGTCTGAAGGTAATTCCGTTTGTTTTATTGTTAAACTTCTCGGGATAAATCTTATAAAAGTGATTTAACTCGGTTTCTTTTAAAATATCTGTGTGCAAAGAAGCCACGCCGTTTACGGAAAATCCGTAATGGATGTCGATGTGAGCCATGTGAACGCGCTTTTCTTTGTCGATAATATATACCTTTGAATCCTTGTACTTAGCCCTAACTTTTTTATCAAGCTCTTTGATAATGGGCACAAGCTGAGGAACCACCTTTTCAAGGTACTCAAGAGGCCATTTTTCAAGGGCTTCCGCAAGGATTGTATGGTTTGTGTATGCACAGGTCTTTGAGATTACTTCAATGGCTTCATCCATGGTGAAAGCCTTATCATCCACAAGAATCCTGATAAGTTCGGGAATAATCATTGTGGGGTGAGTGTCGTTAATCTGAATCACACAATAATCATACATACGGCGAAGGTCGTACTGCTTTTCTTTAAGCTCCTTTAAAATAAGCTGAGCCGCATTTGAAACAAGGAAATACTGCTGATAGATTCTAAGTAAATTACCTGCTTCATCCGAATCATCGGGATAAAGAAACAGGGTCAGATTCTTCTTTATGTTTTCTTTGTCAAAAGTAATGCCCTGCTCAACGATTGATTCATCTATTGATTCTACGTCAAATAAATGAAGCTTGTTGGTGCCGTTTCTATATCCTACAACGTCCAAGTCATAAAGCTTTGAAGTTAATGTAAAGTCTTTAAAGTGAACCTGGAAGGAAGTGTCGGTGTCTATAAGCCAGGACTTATCTTCTATCCACTTATCGGGCTCTGCTTTCTGAAGTTTATTCTTAAATACCTGCTTAAAAAGACCGAAGTGATAGTTTAAGCCGATGCCGTCTCCCTGATATCCAAGGGTTGCGATTGAATCAAGAAAACAAGCCGCAAGACGACCAAGACCACCGTTACCAAGAGAAGGTTCCGGCTCAAATTCTTCAATCTCTGCAAGGGTCTTTCCGTTTTTAGAAAGGATTTCTTTTATTTTATTGTAAAGGCCTAAATTTATAAGGTTATTGGAAAGAAGCTTTCCGATTAGAAACTCTGCGGAAATATAATATACTTTCTTATCACCGGAAATTTTTTCCGATAATTCTGCCATTTCTTTTGTGAAGTTAAGAAGGACATAATAAAGTTCTTTATTAGAGCAATTCTTAATCTTCTTGCCATATGCTTTCTTTACACGGTCTTCGATTTCAGACTCCATGTTCATAAGCATAACTTCCTGCTGCATTTTAGCTCTTAAGCTCATTGTTACCTCCGAAAAATTGTTTATTTAAATAAACTTTCCCACAACTATGATAACTTTCACCCCATTACCTGTCAATTAATAAAAGAGCCGAGTCTTTCGACTCGGCTCTAAAAACTATCTAAGTTCTTTTAACTTTTTATGCTGCATGTGAAGCAAGATTGAACCTGCAACTACCACTACCAAGCAAAGGAGTGTAGCCCAAAGGTCTATCGGGCATCCCCAGAAGAAGTAAAGAACTATCATTGCTACAAGAGCAATGCCGCTTACCACCCAATCAAGGATGTGCTTTTTATCAGTAGCTTTTCTGTTTTCTTCCATGATTCTCTCCTCCTTAGTTATTCTTTGCAAGCTCTTCGTTGTCTTCAAGTTCTTTCTTGTTCTGTACTGCACGAAGTGTAGCGTAGATAGCATATACAAGTGCAATTGCAAGAATTACCCAGTGAATGTAGCACTGTGAAAGAACTGCCATAGGAACATCTTCATCATCGATGTTCAATCCCTGCTTACCTTCAGCGGGAGCTGCTGCCATGGGAACTTCGTTGTTATCAATTGTAACTACAGGTGTTTCACCAGCTACAGGAGCAGGAGTTTCATCTGCAGGCTGTCCACCGGGCTGACCGCCACCGGGCTGTCCTGCACCGGGCTGAGGTCCTGCGGGCTGTCCGTCTGTAGGATCTGTCTGTGTAGGTGTGTCATCGATTACATCATATCTTACTTCTTCGTCGATTCTTAATGTGCCTTCCTTAACTGTTACTTCGTAGTTAGGACTTACGGTAATACGAGCGTGGATTGTACGAGTACCTGTTCCTTCGCCCGGATCTCTGTAGAGTTCTACCTTAAGGTCATCTCCGTCTATAAGGCCTTCTACTGTGTAAGTTAAGCGAGGATCTAAGTCGCCTTCTGTCTTTGCAGTGCTGTTAATTGTAATTGTCAAAGGTTTCTTGTTTACAACAAGCTTACCGTCTTCAACCACAAACTTAACGTTTGTAAAGTTGGTATTTGTGTTAACAAAATCGTTACCTGAAATACCCATGTCATATGTGCCTGCATCGTTACCGGATACAGAATCGGAAGTTCCGATAAAGTCAACATCTTCTACTTTGTAAACGTCGTTTCCTGATACAGAAACTTCATATCCCTTAACAACGTGGTCTTCCTTATCATATGTAACTTCATCTGTAGCACCCTTTACGTATACAACAACTTCGTCATCGTAAGAAGCGATTGTAAGTGTACCGTAGTTTACTGTTACATCGTAGTTAGCTGCTACGCCGTCTGCGAATGTGTAAGTAAATGTGTTTTCAGTAGAACCAACATTTGTGATTTCAGCAAAGTCTGAATATGTAGGAGCATCGCCTGCTACAAATCCGCTTCCTGTAACTTCTACTGTTTCGCTCTTAAGTGCTTCACGGTCATATACCTTAGATGCGGTTGCACTTGTAAGCACTACGTCTCTTGCTGTAATAGCAAGTGTGATGGGCATCTTAACTGTGATGTCATGTCCTGAGTTAGCTGCTCTTGTTGCGCCAACTGTAAGTGTACCGTCGATAGTAAATGACTTTGAAGTTACATTCTTTAATTCGCCGACCTTTTCAAGGAACTCTGCCTTGTTGATTCTTACACCGTCAGCCTTTGAAACTACTTCATTGTAAAGAGCTTCTGCCTGGTTTGTTCCGTCATACATAGCTGATACAGAAACTGAATCATGCACGTATGTAGGATATCCGTCGATGTGGATACCGTCTTTTTGTACCTTTACTACGTACCAATCAACCGTTGCATTGATGTGTAAAGAAGCTACTTCGGGTACGCTCTTCGTTAATCCTAAGAAGTTTTCGTACTTAGGAGCTGTTTCTTTAATTACAGAAGCTGTTTCTGCATTTAAGTAAACGTACTTAGCATCGGAATTAAACTTAGCGTAATCAAAGTTATCTTTTGTAATTACACGTCCGCTTGAGTATTCTTCAGAATCATGACCCTGAGGCTCAACGGGCATTCCTTCCCAAGGATTTCTTACAAAGAAGTATCCGGGAATGTCTTCATTGTATGTTGCTGTAAGAGTTACATCATCCTTTGAAAGGTCAACTGTGTCGCCTTCCTGCTTAACAGTTTCTTCGTCTAACTTCCAGCCCTTGAAATCATAATGATATGCTGTCTTTCCTAAAACCTTATCTGCCTTTGCATCTGCAGCGCTTACAACTGTAGCTACGTAAGAATCGATACCAAACTTAGGATATACATCTGTTAAAAGAACTGTACCGTCTTCGTTTACGTATGTAAGAGTGTGCTTATCAGCAAACACTGCATTAACTGTTGTTGTTTCTTTAATTTCATTAAAAGACTTATCCCATCCGATGAACTGCTTATTCTTATAAGCATCGCCTGTCATCTGTTCTTCTATCTTGCTTCCGTCTGGAGCAGATGCAGCTGCCATGTATGTAACCTTCTGGTCTTTAATTGTTTCATCACCAACTTTAAAGTATACGTGGTAATATCTTGTTTCATCTGTGAATTTAGCCTTTGTTCCAAAGGTAACGTTAGTGCTGTCATCGGTTAAGAGAGCCCAGTTATCAATTGCTGTATCTGTTAATCCGTTAGCATCAACATAAACTACTGCATCCCATGAACCATTATAGATAAATCTCTCAGTAGGTTTCTTCGTGGGCGCCTTAGCATCGGCTACAGCGGTTAAAACAGCATCCTTATCTGAAAGACCTGTTACCTCGCTTAAGAAGTTGCCATTTTCATCAAAGAACTTAAGTGTAAATGTTCTGGTGCTTACCAATTCTTTAGCATAAAGATTTGTTAAGCCTGTTGCATATGTGAATGAACCTGTGTAAGCGTTCTTTCCTTCTTCATCTGTAAACCAGCCGTCTGCAAGCTTATTTACTGTAGTAAATGTATTTTCAGGAGCTGTTACTGTAGGAACATCAATCTTAAGTGTTTCTCCAACGTAGCCTGTTGAAGAGGTAATAAGCTGATTCTTGTAATTATAGAATGCTATTGTTCCCTTTTCGCATTCCTTAAGTGCAATAACTACGCGATAATTGTCAGCGGTTGCACAGATTGAAAGGTCATTTGAATCTGCTCTTTCATACTTTGTGCCTGCAGTTGTTACATAAGGATATGAGTATGTATCTGTTGTTGTGTATGTAGTGTTTTCTTCAACCCATCTTTCATCAAAGACATCGCCAAAGATTTCACCGTTAAGCATGTGAACTGCGTCACACTTAATGCTTGTGGTAACTACTGTGTAGTAAGTCGCATTTTCTGAAGCGGGAGTGATTTCTGTGTTCCACTCTGAAGCTTCTTTCTTAACGCGTCCGTCAATAAGTTCGTGTGTAAATTCAGGTTCTACAGGGCTCTGACCGTCAAGAACGTTCTGTCTTGAAATAGTTTCACCTGTGATTGAATCAACGAATGTAATGATGTAGTGAGCTGTGGATTCTGAAGTTGCACTTGCTGAACCGTTAGCTTCTACATGTAAGTAAGCATCGTTGTCCCAGCCTGTCTGTGTTACAGTTTCAACTACGTCTCCGTTATCATCAACAACATCGTATGAAGGAAGTGAAGGAGCTGTAGCCTCATCACCCCAGTGGAGGTGCTCAACTGTATCGCTTACATCGTTACCTGATGCGTCTTTATAATTAAATGTAAATGTGTACTCAAGCTGTTCTGTAGTGTAATTAGCTACAAATGTTACATTACCTGTTGTGTTTGAAACTGAAGCATCACCTGTGTTAACAGTTGAAGATGTTGCTGATTCAAGTGACCAACCGTTAAATGTGTAAACAACACCGTGATACTCAAAAGTCTGCGCATTTACAGAATCAGGCTTTGCCTGAGCTGCAAAACGCTTAACATTTGTTACATCTCTTGTAACATCCTGCGCATTTGAAGGATCTTTAAACTTCCATGAAATTGTGAAGTTGTTACCCCATTCTTCCTTGCCGGGATATAACACAAGGTCGCTTGTTACAACAGTATCCGCATATACAGAATATGAAGTCTGACCTTCAACTGCGCTCCATGTATTGTTCCAGTGGTAAATAATTTCATCTGTAACCTTGTCGGATACAGCCTTTGAAGCAAAGTCAGGAATTGTATTTCCGTGTGTAACTGTTTCACTTGCAATTTCAGCGCCGTCAAAATCAACGAATTTAACAGTGTACTGCTTCATTGTTGTCTGATAATCAGCAACAAGTGTAATGTTGTCTGTTACAGGTGAGCTAAAGTCATAAGCTTCGCCGTTTA
>JAEEXG010000099.1 GCA_016291405.1 Lachnospiraceae bacterium | reverse complement strand
CGGGGCATTACTGGGAAGATATTAAGATTGGATATCATCCCGAATTGTTTCTTTTATTAGTAATAGTACCCACGATTCTTTATGCTTTGTTTGCTTGCGTATACAGCCTTTCTAAGCTAAATCGCCCCTGCATCAATCTTTTAAAGGGAATAGTTAAGGTAAAAGAAAAAGAAAGAGATTCAAAAGACAAAAAAGACTTCGTAAGTGAAATGAGGTCATCTGTGTTAAAAAGCAAGAAGACTTTGGTTTTCTTTATAGCCTTCTCCGCATATTGTTTTTCATCAATGATACAGATGTCTGCCCATATGGACGAGCTTGCAAGCGACTTTATGGGGATGATGATTCTTTCAATCGGAATAGTGCTTGCATTTACTACCTTTTATATTTCTGTTTCCAGTGTTTTGTTTTCAAACAACAAAAACATTGCCATGATGAGAGTGTTTGGATACAGTGCGTCAGATTGTAAGAGAGCGGTTTTGGACGGATACAGAGTGGCGGCTTATATAGGCTTCGCGGTAGGCTCGCTATATCAGTACTATTTACTTAAAATCATGGTTGAAATAGTGTTTAAGGACATAGCAGATGTACCTGAGTATAACTTTGATTTTAAAGTCTTTTTTATTACATTGGCCGTATTTATACTTCTTTATGAAGGCACCATGCTTTTGTACTTAAAGAAAATAAAGAATTTTTCATTAAAAGAAATTATGCTTGAATAACAAAAAGCTCCAAGCGGTTTTGCCGCTTGGAGCTTTTTAATGAGAAAAGGGAATCTTTATGCAATTGCAATGTACTTAGATTCGGGAACCTTAGGCTGAGCTTCCTTCTTGGGAACGAAGATGTTAAGCACACCGTCTTCAAATTTAGCTTTGATATCTTCTTCTGTAACTTCTTCACCTACGTAGAAGCTTCTTGAGGAAGTGCCGATGTAACGTTCACGTCTTAAGTAGTGGCTCTTCTTGTCTTCCTTGGTTTCTTTCTTTACGTTAGCTGAAACTGTTAAGTAACCTTCCTTAAGTTCAAGAGAGAGATCTTCCTTTTTATAACCGGGAAGTTCGATCTCAAGATCGAATCCGTCATCAAGTTCCTTAACATCGGTCTTCATTATTGTAGCATTGTAAAAGTTCTTGGAAACTACGGGTCTAGAAAAATCATCAAAAAATTCATCAAATAAACTGGGCATCAACATAATAACTACCTCCTTAATATAAATAGCGGAATCAAACCGTTGTGATTAATTTTAATTGTCTCGAGGCTTCTTTCTTTCCTCTTGACATCTTCGTTATAAAACCATTATTAGCACTCGTCAATAGAGAGTGCTAATAATTTATGAATTGTTTATACATTTTATTTTTTTGAAATAAAAAACTGAAAAATTCCCTTATTTAGGCTTTCTCTTGATGTTTTAAAGCCAAAATAATAACATTTAGCTATGGAAAAAATTCCCTATTATTCACTAAATCAATATTTGAAAGACCGCTTTGGATGTAAGGTCTTAAAGGTTTCTTTGGACGCAGGATGCACTTGCCCAAACAGGGACGGAAAGCTTGACACAAGAGGCTGCATCTTTTGTTCAAAAGGAGGCTCGGGCGACTTTGCAGGAGACAGAAGGTTATCTATAAAAGAGCAATTGCGCTTAGGAAAAGAATTCCTTAAGGCTAAAAATCCCAAAGACGGTAGCGTTAAATACATAGCATATTTTCAGGCCTTCACAAACACTTACGGAGACATCGACGAGTTAAAGAATAAGTTCTATGATGCCATAAGTGACCCTGAAGTATGCGTTTTATCAATTGCCACAAGGCCTGATTGTCTGGGAGAAGACGTGCTATCTTTGCTTAATGAACTTAATAAAATTAAGCCTGTGTGGGTGGAGCTTGGACTTCAGACCATAAAGCAGGAGAGCATTGAATATATAAGAAGAGGGTATGATAACGAGATTTACGATGAGGCGGTTAAAAACCTTACAAGCCTTGGAATCGAAGTTATAACCCATGTGATTTTGGGCCTTCCCGGCGAATCAAAAGAAGATATGTTAAAGACCGTTAAATATGTGGGCGAGTCCGGTTCTAAGGGAATTAAGTTACAGCTTCTTCATGTGCTAAAAGAAACCGACCTATATGAGGATTATAAAAAAGGTTTCTTTGAACCCTTATCAATGGATGAGTATATAGATATAGTTGTTGATGCAATAAAGGTGCTTCCTAAAGACATGGTGATTCATAGGTTAACGGGAGACGGAGACAAAAAGATATTGGTGGCTCCCTTGTGGAGCGGCAACAAAAAGGCGGTTTTAAACGCTTTTTCAAAGCGCCTTTATCCAAGGAAGACAGATTTTTAAGTTCGTGGTAAAATTAGAGGATATTAAATGAGGAGAGTAAAGGGAGAATGACTATAAAAAAGTATATGCTTGAAAACTTCACTGAAGTTATGCATACAACCCTTAATCCGGAAGGCCCCGGAGTGGTGCGCATTCATCTTATTCCGCCTAAAGTTGAAGACGGTAATGTTGCGGCCAGTGTAGCCATTATAAACGGCCAGGATATTATTCCCGTAAATGTTTCCTGGAGTATTTTATTGGCTGAATTAATTAAAGAAATCAATAAGTATCACGGAAAAGAAGTAAGTGATGAAGACGTTAAGAATATTCTTAATGCAACCTGCAAAGCAGTAAGAAAGGTGTTTCCTTTAGTGTCTAAAAGACGCTTTAAAAAGGATATCGAGACAATGATGACCACCTTTAAGCAGGTAGCTTACGGAGAAGAAGTTTCTGAAGAAATCGGCTATATGAACATAGGCGATTATGCAGAATTCATGAAAGCTCCACACCGTATGGACTTAATGGTAAGTGCCATGGAAAAGTGCGGTAAGTGGAACTGTAACCAGTGTTGCGTACATTGCTATGCGGCAGGCCAGACCAATTCTTCTGAAGAAGAACTTGATACGGATACCTGGCTTAAGATACTTGATAAGTTAAGAAAAATCGGCGTGACTCAGGTTACATTTACAGGCGGTGAGCCTACCATGAGAGATGATTTGTTTACCTTGATTTCTCATGCGAAGTGGTTTGTATCCCGCCTTAACACAAACGGAATCAGACTTACAAAAGAGTATTGTGAAAACTTAAGAAAGAGCGAGCTTGACAGTTTGCAGATTACTTTCTATTCAGATGATCCTGAAATTCACAATAAGTTAGTGGGTGCCCCTAAATACGAAGATACCGTTAACGGCATCAAAAACGCCTTGGAGGCAGGCTTAAATGTAAGCATTAATACGCCTCTTTGTACTCTTAATAAAGACTACGTTAAGACTCTTGAGTTTTTACACGGCCTCGGTGTTTCTTATGTTACATGTTCAGGCCTTATTACAACAGGTAATGCTTTATCGGAAAAATCTGAATCACTTCAGTTATCAACCAAAGAAATCAAGCAGATTTTAGCCGATGCAAGTGATTATGCTTATGCTAACGACATGGAAATAAGCTTCACATCCCCCGGCTGGATAGAAGAAGAGTTCTTTGAAGCCCACGCTTTATCAACTCCTAACTGCGGAGCTTGCTTAAGCAATATGGCCCTTACTCCCGGCGGAAATGTTGTTCCTTGTCAAAGCTGGCTTTCTTCAGATGTGCTTGGCAATTTCTTAAATGATGATTGGGATACAATCTGGAACAGCGATACATGCAAAAAGAGACGTGACTATTCAAGCCTAATGCTTGGAAGATGTCCTTTAAGGAGGGAAAAGAAATGATTAAAAGATTAAAGTATTTCTTTGCCCTGCTTGTTTTGGTG
>JAEEXG010000050.1 GCA_016291405.1 Lachnospiraceae bacterium | reverse complement strand
CAGGGCGAATGTTTGCATGTAATTCAAGAACCTGGTTAAGTAAATCAATCATCTTGGGAATATCTTTTTCTTTTGCTCTTCTTATATTCATTTTCTTCCTACTTCTTTCTTGCATCAAAATAATAATCTTCAGTGCATGGTGTTTTGTATCGCCAGTTTTCGGCATCTCCTCCCGCAAGGTGATACCAGTTACCGGTAATTTCATTTTTTATTGCAAGTTTATCTTTTGAATCGTCCATTTCAAAAATGAGGATTCGTTTCTTTTCGTGAATGTTGGGGCAATGAAGGCTCATCATAAGTTCGCCGCCAAAGGCTCTAAAGAGCATTGCATGGCCACCGTCCTGAGCGTAAAGTGGAAGTTCCTCCTGCGTCCAAGGGCCGTGAATTGTTCCGCTTTCAGACTTAGCATATCCAACGGTGTATCCGCCTCTTTCAGAAAAACTTGACCAAAGCATTACTAATTTTCCTGACTTAAATCTATAAAGGAAGGGGCCGTCTGTTACGTATCCTCCGTCCAAGTGATCCTTTCCTCTCCAGGGAGCTTCGGATGCTCTAAATAAGATTTCAGGCTCGGAAATTGCTTTTGACAAATCATCACTTAGCTTAACAGCGCAAATCTGTCCGTCAAAAACCTGCATCCATTCATGGCAAAATACCATCCAAGGAGCGCCTTCTTCATCCACAAAAAGTGTGCCGTCAAGGCAGTGCCATCCCTTAGGTGTGACAGGTCCGTCTCCCACAGGTTCAAAAGGTCCCTCCGGGCTATCTGACACAAGGCACTGACAGCCTCTGAATTTTCCTTCAGCTCTAAAGGAAGAAATGATGTAATACTTTCCCTTCCAAATGTGGCATTCCGGCGCCCAGTAATCTTTATCAGCCCAAAAGTCTTTCTTTCTAAAGCAAACCTTGGGCTTTGACCAGTTGTAAAGGTCAGGCGACTTAAGCACATAGAAGCAGGCTTCTTTTTCCACTGCATCCGGAAACCTCTCCCTATCCACAAATTGAACGTACGTATAGTACATTCCGCTTTTCTCGTCCGCCAGTATAAACGGATCGCTTATGTGCACGTCTTTAATGCTGTAAGGAAAATCTGCCATATATGTTCTCCCATCAGATATATTCTCCTTCCACGATACCATTATTCTTGAATAATGAAAATCCCCTCCTCGTGGCAACCGGGGAGGGGATGCAAAGTAAAGCCAGGGAGCTTTAGATTATTTAATTACCGACAAGTTTTCCCTGTCAGCAAAAATAGCAACGAATATAAGGAAGATAACGCCTTGGATAAGCTGCATTGCCTGAGTGGTGAGGCCCATCATGATAAGTCCGTTGTTAAGGACAATGTACAAAAGTGAACCCACGATTACATTTTCAAATCGTACCTTGGCGCCACCTGAAATGGGCATTCCGCCAAGCACCAATGCGATAAGGATCTGAGTCTCAAGCTGGTTACCTACGTTTGCTGTGGCGGAACCGTTCTTTACGATGTTTACAAATGCCGCAAGGCCTGTGATGGCCCCTGCCAAAACGTAGATTAGGAACTTAACTTTATCCGTTTTAACGCCTGCAAACATAACCGCTTTTTCGCCTGCGCCGATAGCTTTTAAGTTAATGCCAAACTTTGTAAATCTAAACACTACGTAGCTTATTAAAAGAACCGCTACTGTGATTCCAAGCTTTATTGGCGTTGTGTCATAGTCATAAACCTTCATGCTGGCAGCAACCGGAGAGTTTGAAGCCATGTATTTAATAAAGCCTCTGAATAAAAACATGGTACAAATGGTTACGATGAAGGATTTAATCTTTCTGTTTACGTAGAAGTATCCGTTGAAGGCTCCGATTAAAGCACCTGCAACAACGCCTCCCACAATTGCCAAAATCATGTTTACGCCTGATAGCTTACATACAACGATTGATGCGATACCCATGATTGAACCTTGTGAAAAATCAAGGCCTCCAAGAGTCATTACAAAGAAAACGCCGACGGCAGAAATAAGCACTACGTAAATCTGGTTTAGGATAAGCTTTCTGCTTGTCCACATGTTTCCTTTTGTTAAGGCATTAAAAACAATGAAAACAATTATTAATCCGATGATAGGTAAGGAGGCTCTTAAAATGTTTAAAAATGACTGCTTTTTAAGGGCTTCATCTTTTAAGACTTCTGTATTTTCTTTATTAGCCATTTTCTTTCCTCCCTATACCATTTTTGCGATGAGGCTGTTCTCATCCATATCTTTATTTCTTTCAAGCTCACCGTTTATCTTACCGTCTTTCATGATGATGATGCGGTCGCACATACCGATAAGCTCCATAAGCTCTTCAGATATCATAATGATGGACTTGCCTTCTTTTCGCATTTTATCCATCAATTGATAAATATCTTGCTTAACTTTTACGTCGATTCCTCGTGTGGGACTGTCCAAAAGAAGAATGTCCGAATCCTTTCCAAGCCACCTTGCAAGCACCACCTTTTGCTTGTTTCCGCCTGATAGATTCGAAACAAACTGGTCTACGCTTTGCATCTTTGTGGACATGGTCTCTGCATACTTATTGGCAAATTTCTTAAGCCTTCTGTCGCTAAGTAAGTGAAGCTTATTTGCAAGTGCGGTTAAGGATGGTAAGCAAATGTTATCTCTTATGCTTTGATTCATAACGAGAGACTCATTATCTCTGTCTTTTGAAGTATAAGCAATGCTATGCTTTATGGCTGTGGGAATGTCGTTAATCTTTGTGCCATCACTTAAGGTAACGCTTCCTTCTCTGTCAAAAGAAGCCCCAAAGCAAGCCTTTCCGACTTCATGCATTCCCGATTCAGACAATCCTCCGAAGCCTAGGATTTCTCCTTTGTGTAGATCAAAGCTTACATCCGAAATGAGCCCCGGAACCGTAACGTTTTTAACGCTCATAACTACTTCCGAAGAAACCTTTTCGCCGTAATCCGAGCGATAATATCCGCCTGTAACTTCACGTCCTACCATCAGTTTCTTTAAGCCTTCTTCATCGATTGAAGAACTTCTTACGGTGTCTATAAACACGCCGTCTCTTAAAACCGTTATGGTGTCTGACATTTTTAAAACTTCAGGTAAGTCGTGGGAAATAAAGATTACGCTGTTTCCCGATTCCTTAATCCTGTTCATCTGCTTATAAAGCTCTTCACGTCCTTCTCTTGAAAGGGCTGTGGTGGTCTCATCGATAACCACAATCTTTGGGTCAAAGTATGTGGCCTTCACGATTTCCACAAGCTTTCTGTCCTCAAAGTTGTAGTTTTCGATCATATCCGAAGCCTTGATTCTTTCAAAGCCGTATTTCTTTAAAAGGTCGTTGGCTTCTTTATTCATGGCATTTGTGTTCTTTATGCCAAATTTTACAAACCTGTCCTCGTGTCCAAGGAAAATGTTTTCAGCAACGGTTAAGCCATCCAAAGTGCCAAGCTCCTGCACTATGATGGATACGCCTTCGTTGTTTGCTTCTACCTGGTTTGCGGGGTTGATTTCTTTTCCGTCTAAAATAAACTTTCCCGAATCTTTTTTGTAAATTCCCGTAAGAGAATTTGTAAGGGTCGATTTGCCTGAACCGTTTTCTCCGATGAGAGCATGTATCTCGCCTTTATCTATGTTGAAAGAGACATTTTTCAATGCCTTCGTGATTCCGAAGTTTTTACTTACATCTATTACCTGTAATCTGATTTCGCCCATTGTCTGCCTCCTTCCTACTTCACTATCTCGCCCTTGGCAACTTTTGTTGTGAGCATAACGATGATAAGAAGGGCAAATCCCGTGATAACGTCCTGAATGGCTGTGGGCGCTCCCAACGCGATAAATCCAAAGAAAATGATGTTTATCACAAACTCACCTATGATAATTGCGGGAATGGGCATGCCATACTTTTTAAATGCAAGTCCAAAGAAACAACCCATGGTGGGCACGAAGTTTCTGCTCATGGATGCCATGCCTGTTACAGCTACCATTGATGAACCGTAGCTTATGGTGAGTACGGCCATGGTGCCAAGAAAGGCGCCGCTTATAATAAAGGCAAGTTTTTTGTAGCGATTAACGTTTATACCCATGTTCTTTGCCACAAATTCATTGCTTCCGATGGCGTAGGTGTAGGTGCCTATCTTTGTGTAGTTTAAAAGAAGGAATGCAACACCGAATGCCAAGACAGCCAAAATCAGATTTCCGGGCATTTGTCCAAATGCTCGTAAACCCGAAGGAAGTGTCTGCTCCACGCCGCCCGCAATGTAGTTTGCGACCGATTCATAAATAAGTGCAAGTCCCGTTGTAACAATCATTGACGGGATTTTAAGCCTTACATAAAATTCTCCGTTTAAAAATCCGACCAAAGCGCCTGTTAAAATTGCTCCGATCACAAGTCCCGCATATCCAAGTCCGAAACGATTTGCAAATACGCATCCGACGATTGCAGAGAGCATTATGTTGGCGCCAATGGAAAAGTCGAACATTCCCATTACCATTACAAAATAAAAGCCTACAGCGCCCACTGCCGCGAGCAATGATGCTTCAAAATAGCTAAGCATGTTTTTTGCCGAGCCGAAATTGCCGGGGGTTATTATTTTAAATATTCCCCAAGAAACTATAACCATCAAAAGAAGCATGAGATAACCTTTGAGTTTACCGCCAAGCTTCTTTTCGGCCTTTTCACTTGATGCTTTCATATCGATTCACCTCTGAATATATTAAGGCCGGCATCGCCGTGCGACACCGGCCTTACGCCACAAACTATATTAATTTTGGCTTATGATTTTAATTATTTTCCGGATCTTGCCGCTGCATCTTCGATTGAAAGTGCTGCTGCCTTAGCCTTTAAACCTTCCATATCAAGTTTAGACATTTCTACAAGTTCTTCGTCTGTATAGGGAAGTTGATCAACGAAGTACTTTTCATATCCAGCGTAGTCTTCGGGGGAAGCTACATAGAGGTAGGGGAACTTAACGTCTTCAAACTTGCCGCCAAAATCGGTATAGTTTCCTTTGATTGCGTTGTAAACTGCCATGAATGCGAAAAGAGGGTCACAGTAATGTCCGCCTGATTCGCCGGCCATTGAACCGTTTTCAACTCTTTCTCCAAGGTCGGGAAGGAAGTCTGTTGAAACGATGTCGATTTCGCCTGTCTTTCCTGCACGTTCAACTGCTGCGATAGCACCCTGTAAAGGATCTCCGCCGCCACCTGCGGGAATCAAAGCATCAAGGTCGGGGTTAGCGCTCATTAAAGCTTCTGCTGCCTTTGAACCGCCTTCTGAAGATGTTCCTGCGTACTGAGGCTCAGTTAAAACTGCCTGATCGTCGGGATGAGCTGCGTTCCACTTTTCAACGCCCTTTGTGTATCCTTCCAATCTTCCAAGCCATGTAGCGTCACCCTGTTCCCAACCGATAAGACCGATCTTTCTGTCGCCCTTGTCAAGAAGGATCTGAACAAGCTTTTCGCCGTTTTCAGGCTCGTTTTCATGAACTGCACATACATAGTATTCAGAGTTTACAGCTGCCTGATAGATATCAGCGCTTGTTTCTGAATTGATGATTCTAAAGAACTGTGCAAGATAAACTCCGTTATCATTACATGTCTTGATGGCTGAAGCCATTTCTGTATCTGATGAGTTACAGATGATGATACCCT
Organism: Lachnospiraceae bacterium; assembly: GCA_016291405.1. Classification (GTDB taxonomy): domain Bacteria; phylum Bacillota; class Clostridia; order Lachnospirales; family Lachnospiraceae; genus UBA1258. The sequence goes on along the minus strand of JAEEXG010000050.1, from coordinate 14,060 downwards.
GACATCCTGCTGCACAAAGCTGTTCAACGGATGCTGTAACTTTTTCTGAAACGTGACCCTGGTCAACGTACTGAACCTGAACGCCCAAAGCCTTTGCAGCTTCGTCGAGGATCAATTTACACTGTGAACCAAGAACGTCTGTTGAGCTCCAGATTGAAACACCGATCTTGATATTTTCATCGGATGTTGCTGCGGGAGCGGGTTCTTCTGTCTTAGTTTCTGTTTCTGTCTTTGCTTCTGTAGTAGCTGCGGGAGCTGCACTCTGAGATGTGGGTGCTGTGTTTCCGCATCCGGCTAATGTTGTGCCGACCATAACGAGGCCAAGCAATAAAGCAGCCAGTCTCTTTTTCATAATTCATAACCTCCTAAAAGATTTCCAATACAATTTGCTACAAGTTTTTTGCGAGTACTCTCAATGACATCATGGTATAGCCACTATGTCTAAAAAAACATGCAAAATTTTCGGTGTATTGGTAATATTTTCAGTTTTGGTAATATTTTTTGCTCTGGATTTGAAAATATTACCAAAATTTATCCTTTTAAACGCAAAAAAGACCACCTATTTGTACACATTTTGTCTTTGGGTGGTCTTTTTATCTTTATTTATTTGTCTACATTGACTTTCTGTATTTACTGGGAGATATGCCTTCTACCTTCTTAAACACCTTTGTAAAGTAAAAATAGTCGTTATATCCCACTATTTCAGCTATTTCCTGAATTGATAAAGAATCATCCTGAAGTAATTCCTTGGCTCTTTGAATCCTTAAAGAAGCTATGTAGTCAGAAAAGTTTACACGTAAGTGCTCCTTTATCATTTCGCTAAGTCGCCCCATGCTAAGCTTATATTTTGAAGCTAAGGATGTTAAGGAAATATCTTCCATGTAGTGTTCCCTAATGTCAGAAACCACGTTATCTATCATTCGGTCTAACCCGGGAGCCTTTTCTTCGCTTTCTTCTTCTCCCCTGTCGCTTATGATGGAAGCCATAACGCGCCTTAAATCTTCTTCCTTTATGGGCTTAACCAGATAGTCGTATGCATGATGCTGTACGGCTTCTTTGGCATAAGAAAACTCTGCGTACCCTGAAATTATCACCACTTTACTATCAGGCGATACATCGGGGATAGCTTTTAAAAGCTCAAGGCCTGAGAGCCCCGGCATACGAATGTCCGTGAAAACCACGTCGGGCTTAAAGTGAGAAATCTCTTCTTTTGCCGTCACACCGTTATTGGCAGTTCCCACCACGTACACATCCATATCAAGTTTTTCAAGCAGTTTCTTTAGCCCCAAAGTAATCCAGACTTCATCGTCTGCAATATAAACATTTATCATCTTGCCACCCCACAAGAATCTTTGTTAACCCGGTTCCCTCATTCGACTTGGCACCGAAATTTTAATTACCGTTCCTTCGTTTACCGTGCTGTCGGCATCAAGCGTGTAATCATCCCCGTAAAAAAGCTTAAGCCTTTGCACTATATTCGATAAGCCGATTCCGTTACTCTCTTTTGGATCTTTAATTGAATCCCGCAAGCGTTCAAGGGTTTCTTCGTCCATACCGCTTCCGTTATCCTTTACAACCATTTCGATTCGGTCGTCTTTCCCCTTAATTAAGACTTCCACAAATCCTGCATCCACCTTACTTTCTAACCCGTGGAACACTGAGTTTTCAACCAGTGGCTGTAAAAAGAAACGAATCATGGGCTTATCAAGCACTTCTTCATCCACAGTAGTCTTTATTGAAATCTTTCCCATGAATCTGTATTCAATTATTCTTGCAAATTTTTCGATATAAGAAACCTCGTCCCTTACGGTCACGATATTGCTTCCCTTTACGGCATATCTGAAAATATCGGATAGCGCCATGGCCATTTCCGCAATGTCGTTTTCATCGTTTATAAGCGCCATATCTCTCATGCAAGATAAGGTGTTATAAAGGAAATGCGGGTTAATCTGGTTTCTGTAAGCTAGGATTTCCATCTTTTGCTGTGCAAGCTCTGTTTCATAAAGGCGAATCTTACTGTCCTTTATTTCTTCGATCATTCGCTGATTTTCATCAAGCATGTGGTCTAAGCTCTTTGCAACGGTTCCGATTTCATCGGTTCTGTCTAAATTAAGCCTCTTTTCGGGATGCTTAATGGAATTATCGATAAACCTGTCGATTGCATGTATGGGCTTTGCCATCCTGTAATAAGAAAAGAAAATGATTACAGCTAAGAAGAAAGAAGACAAAACCGCCGCAAGCATTATTAGCTTCCTGATGGCATCGCTTCCCGAAGTGTTTCCGGATACGGATACCGCAACGGAAATTCTTATACCGTTTTGCCAGTTACCCTCTCTGTATACGTAGTCAGGATTCTTTCTTAAATCTTCCATGGTGGAGCTTGAAGGCACATTTCCAAATGAATGGAAAGATAAATCAAGCTTATTCGAATCGCTTAACATCATTGCCGCCATGTACTCATTTAAAATGTTATGAAGAGTACCTTCTATACGCCAGGGCTCTAAAATAAACACACACATGCCCATCTGCTCTTCCGAGCTTCCGCCGCTTCCCGCGTAAATCGGATAGTAAAAGCCGTAGTAAAAGGTTTCTTTGTCCGGATAATACCAATCGGCGTTTAAATCGCCTTCCCGCCTTAAGTATAGCTGCTTATCCGAAAGCTTCACGGGACGGCCCAGGGAGGTTACCACATTTAAATCTTTATCATATATAACCGCAGAAATTATCTCACGGTTCTTTAAAGCAATTTGGGAATAAAGGGATGAAGTCTTCGCTGCTAAAACGTCCTTTTGGTCCTGTGTCAGATCTTCCATAACAAGAAACTGGCACAAAGACTCGGCGTTATATCGAAGGTTTTCTTCATAAAGGCTTAGGGCGTTATCCGCCTGCCTAAGCAAGCTGTCGGAAAGAGTTTCCGCATAGCTTAGAGTCGTTTGCTTTACATACTGAAACGACGTAGAGAGGGTTATGGTTAATACAGCTAAAATCGCAAAAACAATGCAAATCAGCTGTAACAACAAACTGTTTCGAATTTTTTCAATCAAAGCGTAACCCCTTCCCCTATATAATTTTGCCCAATACATTAATTAGCATATACTTTGGGAAGGAGAAAAGCAATTTATTTTCTTAGGAGATTTTTACTTATCTTAGGCGATTGTTTAAAAAGAAACCTTATATCCTACCTGCATTTGGCACACCATGTCCCCAAGCTCTTCTTTTAGTATTCCGAAGGCTCTGTCCTTGGTGCAGTGGCCGGTGCAGACATATTCTATGCCTGTTTCTTTAATCTTTCCCGCAAGCTTTCTAATCTCTTCTTCCGGCTTGTTAAAAAGATGCATGCCGCCGATGTAGCCATAAACTTTTTTACCGGGGAAGGTAGTCTTTATTTCATTTATGATATTTGCTACTCCCCCGTGAGAGCAGGAATTTAAGATAACAAGTCCTTTATCCGTATCTAAAACCAGGCTTTGCTCGTGAGAAAAATCATCAACCACAAAGCCCTTCTTTGTCTTTTGATACATCTTTTCACGCCTTCCGATTTCACTTAAATCGGGCGTCTTATGGGGGATTAAATATGCTCCCTCATAAAGCTTATAGTCTCCCGAAACATGCTCTATTCTGTCTGCATATTTCTTTTCAAGTTTCCTTGGATTTCCGATGTATTTATAGAAAAACTTAGGCCTCTTGTAGCAACCTTTACCCTCAAATGCTCTTACATAAAGCTTGGCCTTCTCGTTGTTATCAAGAAAGGCCGGCATGCCGTTTGCATGATCGTAGTGAGCATGGCTTAAAACCGCGAAGTCTATGTCCTTTACATCAATCCCAAGGCCCTTCATGTTTTCAAGAAAAAGGTTCGTTTGCCCCGCATCAAGAAGTAATTTCTTTGTTTCATATTCAATGAAAATCGACAAGCCCCATTCGCCCTTTAAATCAAGGTTTTCTTTGTTATCTACAATGACAGTTATTTTTGTTTCCATATATGTCTCCTACTCATGCGGTATTTCTAACATATCAAGTAACCTAATAAATGTATCTTGCCCGTCTAGGCACGTGTCAATCAGCCAACCCTTTTCGTTTCGCCATTCCGTCAATCCCCTATAATAGAAATTCTTTTTGCTATTCTCAATGATAAACGGGATCACTTTGTGTCTCAAACACTCTTTCAAAGCTATTAGCCTGCCAACTCTCCCATTTCCGTCCTGAAACGGATGAACATATTCAAACTCCGCATGCAGAGAAATAATATCTTCGACCTTAACGTTTTCAATGGCATTATATTTCTCAAGCAAGGCTTTCATATGCTCATGCACTTCTGAAGGCTTTGACGTTTCCCTTCCTCCAACCACATTTGCTCGTTTCTTATAATCACCCACCGCGAACCAAGGCAACAACGAATCCTTGGTATCATGCTTTATGATGTAATGCAACTCTTTAACCATTTCCTCGGTTAGTTTTTCTTCGGCATGGTCTATAACATAATCAATCGCGCGAAAATGATGAACCGTCTCTAACACATCGTCTACCGGAATGCCATCTCCGACATCCACGGTATTGGTTTCAAAAATCATTCGTGTCTGATCCTCGGACAGAGTGCTTCCCTCGATATGATTCGAATTATATGTCATCCGAACCTGTAACTCATGATAGAGCCCCCCGGCTAATCTCATTTCCTTCTCTTCGCGAAGAGTCTGCAGAATTATGTTGTCGGAAACTTCTCTCATTAATGCTTTCGGTGATTTATTTAAATAAGTCGCCAGTCTCTCTATACTTCTATCAGAGAGTTTTTCACCCTTAGCAATTTTGGCTATTGTTCTTGACGAAAACCCAAGCACTTCCGATAATTCCGACTTCCCTATCCCTCTTTCTTTTAACACTTTCTCCAATCCATCATAAGAAAACATATGCTCACTCCCCTATAATATCTTTACTTATTTTACCAAATAGCGTGTTAAAAGTAAAGATTTGTGGTCGTAATTCTCTTTTAATGTAAAGAAAACGGATATCTCAATAGAAATATCCGTTCATAATCCAAGTTATTATCTCCTCTTCCTCGAGGCCTTTATTTCGCGTTAAATTTATATCCCACAACCGAGCCAACCACACCTCCTAAGATGTGAGAAAGATTAGAAATGTTATCTTCTAAAAACAACCCTTCATACACCTGCTGCCCTAAGAAAACCACGACAACAAGAATAAAGGTTATGGGTAGTTCGCCACTTTTAAAGCTTGTAAATGAAGTCAATAAAATGAAAGCAAACACTACACCGCTTGCTCCGCAAAGAGCTATACTCGGGAAGATAATATAGTTAGTTACAGATGTGATCAGCGCTGTTATCGCGATTACCCAAATCAACAGTTTTGAACCATACTTTTCTTCCAGCATCGGTCCCAGTAAAAGTAAATACATCGTGTTCCCAATATAATGATCCCAGCCCGCATGGCCCAGTACATGTGTGAAAAATCTAAGGTACGTAAGCGGCGATTTTAACGATGAATGATATGTCACAAAGAGTATTGTATTGGTAAGTCCACCCGTTGCATAAGCAAGTATCATCGCAATAAAGCTTACAAATATAAAAGTCAAAACTACAGGTGAATTAAATGTTATTTTTAGTTTTTTCTTCATAAATATCCCCTTATTATCTATCTTCTGTAATTAGCTTTGCTTGTCCAATACATTTTGTTCTTCCAAGTATTCCCTGATTGCTTCTACAAATCCGGTTGCTCTGGATAATTGCTTTGAAGCTTCTTCTTTAGAGGCAACAAAAAAATCAAGATAATCTGCCTTCTCGCGATTCTCTGAAGCCTCACGAATCACACGCGACAATTCCCTTGGCACTTTCCCTTCTTTGACATAATTCTGATTAAAATGTGCAATAACCCCACTGTGTTTACTGCTATCAAAATAGTCTAAAGAATTGACAGATCGAATTGCATGAAAAATAGCATAATAAGCTCGATTAAGTGTATTCTTGTAGCGCCCTTTTTCATACATTATTTCGGCATCTTCAAGCGCTTCCAACTCTGTTTCAAAACGGTATTTTGACAGCGTAATTATTTGTTCGTCCATAATAGTATTCCTTCCTTCGCAATATTTCTGTAGAAAGGAAGGACTCTCTTCCATTGTTCATAATTAGCAGAAACAATCGGAACCACCGATAGCACAAGGCCCTGCTCAAGTTCATACTCTGCTACGGTGCTTACCATGTCTGAATGTTTCTTTTCGTTTTTATCATCCTTTAAAACAAGGGCTATGTCCACATCGGATTCCGGAGTTTCTTCGCCTCTGGCATATGAACCATACAAAACAATCTTTTCCAAATCATCACCGTAGATATTCTCTAAGTCTAAGCACATCTTTCTTAACGCATCGCTTAGCATAGGATATCTTTGGCGAATCAAGGCCTTTTTTCTGCTTCCGCAATATTTTCCGCTCTTAACACGCTTATCCGCAGGAACTATTGCATCCTCTTTTGCTATCACCCACTGCTTGCCTATCTTCTCACCCTTTATCACGCCGTTTATAAGCATTCTACGCACATTTCCTGCATCTTTTCCGGTTAGATTGGCATATTCAGTGACAGTGTAATACTTATCCATCCATCTACCTCTCATCCTTCTCTTTATCCAAACATTACCACGCTTACGTGTAAATGTCAATTTTTTGGCAATAAAGAAACCGCAAAAAAGAAGAGCCCTAAAGCCCTTCTTTCAAATCCTATTTTTTACCGTATCTCTTTGCAAATTCTTCGCAGGGAATTGCCCTTGAATAATGGAAGCCCTGAAGGAGGTTACAGCCAATATCCCTCATGGCATCAACCATCTCCGGATTTTCAATTCCTTCCGCCGTAATGGTAAAGCCGATTTGCTTAAAGGCTTTTACCATGGTTGGAAGAAGCTCATCCTTTTCTTTGCTGTAGTCCCACACAATAGTCATATCGATCTTTATATTAATAAAAGGGCATCTTTTCAACCTTGCAAGATTTGAGTATCCGGTGCCATAATCGTCAAGCACGAATTTAAATCCCTTCTGAGACATGGCGTCAATCTGACGCATAAAGAAACCGTCATCTATCATTGAGCTTTCAGTAATCTCCAAGCGCACAAAGCTAGGGTCTATTTCATGCTTTTCGGCAATGGCCGCATATCTTTCACTTAAATTTGTCCTTATAAACTGCGAAGGGGACAAATTTACGTTTATCCACTCAATTCCTAAGTTTCTAAGGCCATTTTCTTTTATAAAAATGCAGGTCTTTTCAAATATTATTTCCCCAAGTTCATTAATTCGCCCGCTGTTTTCCGCAACAGGGATAAAGTCTCCGGGAAGGATAATCTCGCCCTTATCATCCCTTAATCTTGAAAGGGCTTCGGCACCTACCACTTTTTCTGTTTTTGCATCCACTATGGGCTGTAAGAATAGTTCAAGACTGTTATTCTCAATGGCCCTTTCAATATGGCCTCTGATTTCTTTTTCTTTTATGGTCTGCAAAAGGTTTTCTTTGGTGGCATGCATGGGCCTTACTCGCCCTGTCTTTCCAACCGTGTCCAAAAACTTAAGCATGGTGGTAAGTACTACTTCAGAATCTTCTATTTCGTATACAACATCATAGATTGCAAAGCCAACAGTAAGGTAAAGCTCCATGTCATTTGATTTCCAGGGATGCTTAAATCTGTTGGCGATTATTCCGCTCTTTTCTTCTAAGTCAGTGCCCGGCTGCGTAAGCACGATGAATCGTCCGTTTCTACAGTAAAACACCGTCGCTCTTTTAAATATCTGCTTTAAATATTTGCTTATTGCCGCCAACCCTTCTTCTATCTGGGTGGAGCCATAAATATCCCGCATTTCATGGAAATCGTGGACCACAATTCCTAGGGGAATCTGAGTGTATCTTCCTACATTTTCTTCTATCTGCTCGCTAAAAGCCAGTCTGTTAAAGGCAGAGCCTCTTAGGTCTAAGTAAAATTCGGGATTTTCAAAGGCTAAGAACACCACTAAAATCGCCATCAGCACAAAGGTATCCATGATTAGTTGTCTTGGCAAAAGGATTCTTGTAACATAGGATGCGCATATAATAAGGTTATAAAGAATCATTCCGTATTTTTCGCGCCTTCTTCTAAAGTTTTTCCAAAACAGGAACATGGCCACATATGCCATAACCACATAGTAAAAGCCGCAAATATACAAATAGCAATATAGACCTCCTGAATGATATCCCAGTCTGTCTACGTAGAATAAAAACAGTTTTCCTTGAGAATGACCGACAATGGAAGAATAAAAAGACAGCCCTACGCCAACGTAAAACGGTGCGCTTACTATTTGCCTTATGACAGGGTTTGACTCCAATGTATCTTTCATCACACTCACAGCGAAAAGATACATTACATAAGACCTTAAAAAGAAAGCCACAAAATAAAGCATATTGACAAATCCCAATAATTGCATGGGATAAGCGGTAGCATTATTGTCAAAACATGTAGCCAATACATTAGTTATAGTAGTCCAGGTTTCTATTAAGACCATCCAGATAAAGGCTATGTTTCTTCGAAGTGCAAGCCTTGGTCTTGAGTAGAAAAAAAGAAGTACTATTCCGAGTATCATCAGATTAGGAATTTCAAAGCTATAATCCCACATAGGTTCCTCCTATTGGTTGCTTCTTCCCAACGTATTCCCTTAAACACAAAACGTGTCGGTGGCCTTAATCCACCAACACGTTCTCGTCAGTTTCTTTTGCTCCCTATCTTCAGTGTAAATAGGGCTAATTAGCAGGTTCTTAACAAATTTCGAACTTAAAATTTCTTTCCTGCACCGATTTCAAAATGGCATTTAACAATACCTAAGTCAACCTGACTTAACACACCGCCGTTATCAATAAACTCAACGTTCTCATCATCGTTAAGTTTAATGGTAAACTTCTGCTGGTTAATGGCTGTAGGTGCTAAAAGTGCCATTTTTACGCCTTCTTTAAACCAATCGGGCGCATCCTTCTTTCCGGCTGTTACCTGTTCATAAGTCTTTGACTTTCTTTCTCTTCCCTGGTCTTTACCGTATCCCACGGCAATGGCAATCACCAAGCTTTCATCGTCAGCCACATTAACATCTATGTTCTTTTTATTAAAGGTGCCTGTCCAGCAGGTGTTAAGGCCTAAGGTCTGAAGGAATAAAACAAGCTTTTCTCCGTAATATCCCACGCGCACATCAAGGTCCTTTGTATCTTTTCCCACGCATGCGATAACGCTTGGAGCGGTGCCAAGGCCCGAAACCACATTTAAAAGCTTATTGTAGGTTTTTCCCGCATCTCTAATAAACTGAAGATTAAGATCCCCTTCTGCATTAAGCTCTTTAATCTTTTCTTCGATGAGCTTAACCTTTTCATCCTCAATCTTCTTGTCTTCATAACTTCTTACAGAGTGTCTTTTAAGTATTGCCTCTTTTTCTGTCATCATTTAACCCTCCAAAATATCTATTTTAACCCGCCTGCTTTTGCAAGCTGTTCTTCCACCAATTCTCTCTTTTCAAAGAGCACGCAGCCACCCTTGTGGTCATCTGCAAGAATATCATTTTCTTTTAAAAGCGTAAACAGTTTCGAATGAAGGGCTTCCTTCAATGAAGTGTTTCTGACATTTACGTCAGAGTAAGGTGAGAATGGACAAGGTTCCGCTCCGCCGTGGGAGTTAATGTGAAAGAAACCTCTTCCCGCAGCGATACATCCGCCTGAGCTCTTTTCATCTCCGGGGAAAGAAACAAATACCATTTCCTCGTTTTCTTTTCTGATCCTGTTAACACTTTCCAAAAGCGCATCTCTCTCACTGTCTGAAAGAGCAAGGTCGGTGCTCTCATCCGTAACCGGTACATATTCTACGTAAATCACCAATTTGCAGCCTCTCTTTGAAAGAGTGTTTAAAAACTCTTCAGAGGTAACTTCCCTCAAATTTTCACTTGTGACCGTTACGGAAGCGCCAAAGATCAAGTCTTTTTCTTTTAAGCTATCCATGGCTTCTATCAATTTATCATACACGCCTTCGCCACGTCTTGTATCTGTTTTTACTCTATCGCCTTCTATGCTAAGTACAGGAATTAAGTTTCTGTGCTCATCAAACACGTCCATGTACTTAGGGCCTATGAAGGTTCCGTTTGTAAAAATCGGGAATAAAATCCCGGGCTTCTTTGAAGCTTCTTCAATTACATCATATCTAAGCAAGGGCTCTCCTCCCGCAAGAAGGATAAAGCTTACGCCAAGATCTTCCGCTTCATCGAATACTTTCTTCCATTCGTCGCCTGTTAACTGATTTTCGGCTTCTTTATCGTTTGTCGCGCCATTGCATCTTGAATAGCAGCCTGCGCAGTGTAAGTTACAGCTTGATGTAACGCTCGCAATTAAGAAGGGAGGAATGTGCTCTCCCGCTTCTTCGGCCTTTGCTCTTTTCTTTGAAGCCTTCTTGCTTGCCGCAGCAAACTTAAGTAAATAAGCGCTCTCTCTGGGGTTTTTGACAGTGGCTTTTAATGCATCGGCCACCACTCTTTCAACGCCCCTTGTCATGTAACTTTGAATATCAAATTCCTTATCCATTTTCTTTTCTTTCTGTCTAAAGACTTATAAAAGGCATTTAAGCCTTCATTTTTTCTCCGAATTTTCTTGCGGCATCAAGTCTTCCCGCTATGTTAAACACCTGGGCATAGAAGTACTTTCCTGCCACCTCTATTCCTTTTTCTTTAAGCATTTTCCTTAATGCTCTAACTGTTCGCCTTGACCAGTTGGAGGTTGTAAACAATACAACTTTTCCCACTGTTTCAGGTGTTAAGCTCTCAGCATATTTTTTAAGTTCAGGCGCCATAATGTTTGCATAGGGTGCCCCGCCCAAAAATAAAACGTCAACTTTTTCACTAAGCTTTGGCTCATCGCTTATGCTTATCGCTTTTACGCCTGCGCCTTCGGCTATGGCGATTGCGATTCTTTTTGTGTTACCGGATTTTGTCTTTGAACAAAATCTTACAGCTACATTTTCCATACTGCGCCTCCTTTTAACTTGTGTCCTATTATATTGTTCGCAATTTATTTTGTCAAGTATGAAGCCGCCCGTATTTATGCTACAGACGGCTTTTTTATAAACTTTTAATATTCATCAAGGAAGTTGTGACGCTCCCCTCCTTTTTTGTATTCAATCACCGTATCAAGGTTTACGTTTTCTACACTTCTAAAGATGTTTGATTCCACAAAAGGATTATCTTTCTTTAGGGCTGCGATCAGTTTCTTGGTCTCTAATCTTTTTGAAGATGTGGTGCCGTCTTCATGGCATGTGGTGCAGGTGTCCGTAAAGTGGCAAGCGCACTGTAAGAAGTGTAAATCATTATAATCACGCCAAGCGCAAATGTCGCTTTCTCTTACAAGGTAAAGGGGCCTTATTAGCTCCATTCCTTCAAAGTTTGTGCTGTGAAGCTTTGGCATCATGGTCTGAATCTGGGCGCCGTGAAGCATGCCCATTAAAATTGTCTCGATTACGTCATCGTAGTGGTGCCCAAGGGCTATTTTGTTGCATCCAAGCTCTTTGGCCCTGCTGTATAAATAGCCTCTTCTCATTCTTGCACATATATAGCAAGGGCTTTTTTCTATGGTATCAACCGCATCGAAAATATCGCTTTCAAATATGGTAACAGGGATTCCCAAAGCCTTTGCGTTACTCTCAATTAAGGCTCTGTTGTCTTTATTGTATCCCGGGTCCATCACAAGGAACACTAATTCAAAGTTACACTGTCTGTGCTTTTGAATCTCCTGAAAAAGCTTTGCCATAAGCATTGAGTCTTTTCCGCCCGAGATGCAAACGGCGATTTTATCGCCTTCTTCAATAAGCTTATAGGTTTTACAAGCCTTGGCAAAGGGAGTGAAAAGCTGCTTATGAAACTTCTTTCTTATGCTTTCTTCCGCCTTTTGTTTCTTTTCTTCGATGTCTTTATCATCGGAAACTTTGCTTCGTACGTACCCTACGTATCCGCCTTCTAAGCTATAGCATTCATAGCCTTCGGGGAAAGAATCTTCTTCGAAGTCTCTTGTCTTTCTTCCAACTTCGCAATAAAAAATCAGTTTTTTATTCTTTGGAAGCTCTTCTATTTTTTTATTTACGGCTTCGATTTCTCCGTCTATTTCGATAGCAATAGCTCCGGGAATAGTGCCGTAGTGTCTTAAGCCTTCATCTCTTACGTCGATTAGGACATAAGAGTCTTTATTTAGTTTATTAAATTCTTCGATGGATATTTCTTTCATAATTTTCTTTCTAAAACAAGTTAAACAATTACTTAAAACATAATATAGGCAAAAGAGCTTTGTGTAAAGAAAAAACAAGGAAGACAGAAGTCTTCCTTGCTTAATCCATAATCTTTTCAAGTTCTTTTGAAAGAGCTTCTAAATATTCATCCTGCTCTTTCTTTTTTGTTTCATCGCTTAACTTATCTATTTTTTCAGAGCCTATAAACTTTAGGTTCTTTTTGGCCTTTTCGGTCTTAAGTGCCACCTGAATGTATTCAGGCCCAATCTTTAAAAGCTTCATGGCATCATCAGGCTTTATAAATCCGCTGCTTAATACGCCAAGAGTCTCAAAAATAGTGTCATTTGCGATGGGGCCGATTATTACATCCTTTTCTAGGCCGTCGTTAGAGCGCCTGTTATTAAATATATACTCAAACCATTCTTTGCTTCTTTTAAAGACTTTGACGTCAAGACCGGTTTCTTTAAACTCATATATATTTACAACCGCATCTTTCTTTGCCCACCTGTAGGTAAAGTCTTTATCGGGCGTTAAATAAAAGCCCTGCCCGAAATCTGCGTTCTTTCGGCCATGGAAAATGTCGGGATCTTTAATTTCAGTATCACTTGTATGATATAGGATCATTATTTTTTCCCCATGATGTTTCTTTTATTATAATCGATTACTTTATATTATAAAATCCGTAATTGACGATTTTTATTTCTGATGATATCATTAATCCGTAATTAACGATTTTTAAGGAGCGCTGATATGACCATAGGACAGAAAATTTTTTATTTACTGGGAGAACGCCATATGACACAGAAGGAGTTTTCTATTAAAACCGGTATTTCAACAACTACTATAAGTGATTGGCGCAAAAAGAACACGAACCCCGGGTCCGATAAAATAATGGCAATTTGTGCAGCCCTTGGGGTCACTCCTGAATATCTTTTAAGCGGAGTTACTGAAGATAGCGATAGAGGAAGGAATATTGACTATATGGTTATTCCAAAAGGGACGGAAGAGAGAGAGTTAATAGAATTATTTAGTAGCATGGACTGGCTTGAAAGAGAGCATCTCCTTGAATATGCCCGTCACGCAATCGAAAAGAAAGCTGAGTCCGGATATACTGACAGGACTGAAAATAAATCTATGGTAAAAATAGCGGAGTTTTTTGATATAGAAGTTTTTATGGATTCGAAATTTGATGGTAATCCTTCCGTGGACATCAATTACTTAGATGATAATATTCAGGGCAGTATACAACTTCAAGAAGGGACTATCCGAGGTGAGTTTTCTAAATATGTTGTTCCTGTTATTCTAGCATGGTATAAGGAGCACAAAAACATGCTGATAAAGATGTGGACAGAACATAAAATTGAAATGATACCTGCTTGGGAGTGATATTTAATGGCTTGCATTGTTTTGAAGAAGCTTTTAGGGTATGAGCTTTGTATATTGGAAAAAGAAGGAACATTATTCTATTCCGATCCGATAGTGATAATCAGAAAGGAAGGTTTCACAGAGATTTATAATCTTCAGAAACATGCTCATGAAACCGGGGATTCAATCAGCAAGGCAATTACACGGCAAATTATCTATGAATTTATAGAGGATAACCGAGATTTGTTTTCTCGGTAAAAGCAAAAATCACCTCTTTTTAGCTTAAAACAATCCAAACAGTTTCTTTTCGTATACCTGTGAGTTTAAAGAAACAAATGTGTATCCTGTCTTTTCGATGGTTTCTTTGACCTTATCTTCATTTGGAGCCGCTTCTGATAATAAAACGGTTTCTCCTTTTGTGTGAGAACTTTTGACTT
>JAEEXG010000098.1 GCA_016291405.1 Lachnospiraceae bacterium | reverse complement strand
GCGATGTGTGATCGCGTGGCAGAAACTATGCCGGCAGATGGGAAACAGAGGAATTGCGAAGCAAACCTCGAGTTCCCATCTGCCCGGCAGGCATAGTTTCCTCGCGCTCGTACAGCACAAAAAAGGACATCCGATCGGATGTCCTTTTTGTACTGTCTTCGAGCGCGAGACGGGGATCGAACGGAAATACCCGAAGTGGCTAAAATACAGTAAAGAAAGGAGTTTCGGGCATCCCGCTTGGTTAAATCTTAACCAGTTTCTTAACCAAACGTAACTCTAGAGGATGGCTTACACTAAATCGCTTGACCAAACTTATTCCTCTTCCAATTCTTGCATTTCGAAGTTTTTGCACTTCCAAACAAAAGAATCTTCAAGCCTCGGACTGATATTTTGGGCACTTTCATCAGGCTTCGTCTCAGACAGTATCCGTAGGCAATAATTGTCTTTTGATTTAGTTCTGGCAGTAATTATTCCCCCGGCTCTGCTGATTTCTGACTCGTCGAATGACCTGTCGACAACCATCTCCCATACCTTGCCGTCCATCGAAGCCAATGCATCATCAACAGTTCCGTCATAGCATATATTTCCGGTGTGAAGGATTGCCATTCTTTCGCAGGTATCCTCAATATCTTCTATGATATGCGTAGACAAGATTACTGTCTTTTTTTCGGCAAGATCACAGATCAGTCTTCTGAATCTTACTCTTTCTTCCGGATCCAGCCCCGCTGTCGGCTCATCAATCAGATAAACCATCGGATCAGAGATCATAGTGACTGCCATACCAAGCCTTCTCTTCATTCCGCCCGACAGTTTGTTCACTTTCGCATCCGCTTTGTCCGCCAGATTTACCATCTCCAGCAGATCGGGTATTGTTTTTTTATATCCGTTTCCTTTATCCGACAGAGCACCAAAGTAATACATAGTATCAAGCACTGTCATTCCCGGGTAAAAAGAAAACTCCTGCGGAAGATAACCGATAATTGATCTGATTCGCTTTACATCACTGATCGGAATGCCGTTAATGCTAACATTTCCGTACGATTTTGGAATTAATGTCGCCAAAATACGAAGTAATGTAGTTTTTCCTGCACCGTTCTGTCCCAGAAGTCCAAACAATCCTTCCTCGACCGATAAAGATATTCCGTCCAAAGCCATTTTCTTTCCGTATCGCTTATACAGTTCCTCGATCTCTATTGCCATACAATCCCCTGACTTTCGCTATTAAAACAACAAACAAAACTACAAATAATATCAGACATCCGATTGCCAGATTTGCTTTTGAACCCGGATTTCCGTTTGTGTATCCCATCAACTGCATCGGTCCCGACACTCTCCCTTTCATCAGTGCCTCAAAAAGGTAATAAAGGATTATAATCCCAAACGACAGCTGACGGCTCCCGGTCCATTCCAGGAAGAAAAGCCCTAATAATCCGAGCCAGACGGAAGTAATAAAAACTCCGCCCAACAGCGATATCTCGACAGTTTCCGAACTTCTTACCGCCATTATCGAATATGGTATGGCAAATAGTAGCGCATTAAAAACAAGAAGTATAAATAACCTGAAGAAATATATGACATAGTATGACGCCTTTTTTGTAAATACAAATTCCCAGATCCTATGCACGCACTCGTAGTCACCGATTCCCTGTACCGAGGCTGGAACCATAAAAATGAGAAAATACTCACACATCCGTTCAAAGGAAGGACGATTAATACTAAATATTTTAAACAAAATCATCCCTAGGATCATTATCCCGACCGAGAGGATCACATTAATCGAGAATGTAAACCTAAGGTTGTATTTCAGTATTGTCTTCCAATAGTTTTCCGGCCTATTTTTCATACTTTTTCCCACTTTATCAGCAAAAATGCCTGCGTCTGTATTCAAGTACGTGTACTGTAAAGAACATCAAAATGATCGATGATATTATGATAAATACTCTGTTAAAAGCTATTTGCGGCAAGAGTTCAAAGAATCTTTCCGTCTTTCCAAATTCGTTAAACCTTATGACAGGCTGAAAGAAATAATAAACCTCCGACCTGTTTGCCAACGACCAAAACATGCCCAAGACCGACAGAAAAGCCGCGATCATCCCATTATTAAACAAAACCGATAGAAAGAGCGGAAGTGCCGCGGCTATCATTAAGGTCGGCAATAACCAGAAAAAGAAATAGAAAAAGCAGGCATAATAATTTGTTGCCCCTCCGGCCCTGATCTCTGCACTATTGAAAACGATTGTATCATATACACTAATTCCAAGAAAAAGAACACAATACGGAACAATAACTCCCAAAACCTTTGAGCAGACCAGTTTTCCCGAACCGATTCCCTTGCTCATGATCAGCTCATTGCCTTTGCGTCCTTTAAAGTCAAAGGCAAACGCCGAAAGCAAAATCGGCATAAGACCCGCGCATATCCCCATGTAATCCGCTATCAGCCTTGCATAAGCAAACCCTATGCCCTCATGTTTTTCAATGTATTCATAATTCTCCAACGCATTTTCAAGGCTGCCGTGAGTATATGAAATATTTCGTTTTAGTTCAAAACCTGTATTCCCGCCCAAATATTCATCAATGGTTACAAATGCGGCGTAGCATTTAGACAGCTTCCAGTCCGGATCATCGTCCGGAATGCTTTCCAACCACTCTATTATAGCCCGAACGTAGTTCTTTTCCTCTTCGGTCAGTTTCGTATTAAAGCCAAACAGGAAATTATAATTGTAATATCCGTTATCAATACTATATTTTAACTTTTGTATGCTATACCCAATCAGCAAATTCTTGTCAGATTCCATCTCTCTGGCAAAAAACGGAGAAAAAAGACAGTAGTTATCATAATAAAAATCCCAGTTAACGTGATAATACTGATAGTTTCTAAATAACAATCGTCCATAAGATTCAACATTCTCTACAAGTTGTTCCTCATCAAGTTGATCAAAATCAATGCCATATATATTTTCTTGCGGTGAGTAGTCCGGATTCATAAACAAAAGAGCATCTTCCAACCGTCCAATAGCATAGTCAGACAAATACGCAGGCGGATTCTGCAAAAAAGAATGAGATTTCACTGTCCGGTTTTGATAATCATCTTTCAGTAATGAATAAAGAAACTGTCTCTGCGATAATGGCTTTGCTATCAACAGCCAGTCATCTAAAGAACATTGTGTCAGATGGAGTAAAATCGTGAAAATAAAACCCAATGCCAAACAGATCAGTCTGCTTTTGTTTTTATAGTCGGAAATTATTAGTCGCTTCATTGCGCGTTCACTTTCTTCACAATCCTCATGCCAATTTTTTAGCTCTTATCCTTTAGTTGATAACGTTTACCCTTGGTAGCACCATCATCAACGATCTTGCCCATATTTACCAGACGCCTCAATAACTCTTTTGTACGAGTTTCCTTTAACCCAAGTACGGCCATCAGATCCGAACTGCGATACCATTTTCCATTTTCCATGCTGGCAAGAACAGCATCCATCTGCATTTGAGTTTTGTGAGTAAGATTTTTTTCGTCGCTTTTTTTCGTCGCTTTTTTTTCGTCGCTTTTTTTCGTCGCTTTTTTCGTCGTTTCAGCAACCAACGGCAGCGTCACAATCGTTCTATTTGGCTACCCGCCACCAAATATTTCCTCTACAGTGGGTTCCACATATCCGGCCTGTTCCCACGTAGAATAAATATCAGGCACTCCGCCTCCTGCCCTCTCTCCATAACCAATGAGATTGAACATCTTCATCAAGCTTCCGTTTCTCGGTTCTGACTCTCCTCCGCGAAGCATCTGCTGTTTTCCAACAATAACAGTACCTGGA
>JAEEXG010000097.1 GCA_016291405.1 Lachnospiraceae bacterium | reverse complement strand
TATTATTTTGATGCAAGAAAGAAGTAGGAAGAAAATGAATATAAGAAGAGCAAAAGAAAAAGATATTCCCAAGATGATTGATTTACTTAACCAGGTTCTTGAATTACATGCAAACATTCGCCCGGATATATTTGTCCCGGGCACAACAAAGTACTCAACCGAAGAACTTGCAGAAATGCTAAAAGATGATTCAAAGCCTATATTTGCAGCGGTAGACGATAGCGACACCTTAATCGGATACGCATTTTGCCAGATTAAAGAGCAACCAAAGAGAGAGTACATGGTTCCCTTTAAATCAATCTTTATCGATGATTTGTGCGTGGACGCAAACTATAGAGGACAGCACATAGGCGAGAGCCTCTTTGAATTTGTAAAAGAAGAAGCTAGAAGGCTTGGCTGTTTCGAAGTCACCTTAAACGTCTGGGCCGGAAACGACGGCGCCGAACGTTTCTATGAAAAAATGGGAATGAAGACCAAAGAACGTCAAATGGAGTTCGTGTTATAACGAACTCCATTTTTTTATACAAAGATAATGAAGTGGTTTATCGATTTACCAATCAAAACAATGACAAAATTAAGAATTAAATCCCAATATTAAGTTGATTTCTGAAAAGATCTGTGTCATCCTATTTATGACACATTATAAACACGCACCATGAGGTAGATAAAATGTGGATTACCGTTGTATGGCAAATCTTTAACTTAATACTTCAAATCGCAGTTGTAATTGGTGTGTGTTTTGCCGTGAGGGCTCTCATTTATATAATCGGCGACTATTACTTAGATAAGAAATATGGGAAGCATGATAAATAAAAGTTTTAATAATTCAAAGAAGAACCTGACCGCTAAATTCAACTGAAAGTAGAATTTAGCGGTTTTTTCTATTTTTACTCAACTTACTCTTAAATTTTAAGATTGTGCTAAACCAAAACGATTGCTAATATGGAGAAAAGACGCAAAAAGGAGCATGCCCGTGGAAAGAAAACCGTTTTCAAAGATACTTAAAGATTTAAGGAAAGAAAAGAAAGTGACGCAGGAGCAGCTTGCCCAGGCCTTAGGCGTAAGCCCTCAGGCCGTTTCAAAGTGGGAAAACTCAAGTTACCCGGAAGGGGATTTGCTGCCTAACATTGCAGATTTCTTTGGCGTTTCCATTGATTATTTATACGGAAGAAGCGACAGAGATAAGTCGATTGAAGAAAAGGTTTTTGAGGCTGTCTACGACAGCGCCGTTAAGGAGTTTGAAGAAACCCAAAGGGCTGATGAACACTACAAAACCGCGGATCTTATTCGAAGAATTCGCTGGGCGATGCAGACTAGCCTTTGGGTAAACAACAAGACTTACAAAGCTCCGGAGCGAGATATAAAAGCACACCCAAAGATGGCGTCTGTTGTGACTGATGACGTTTTCTATAGTTACATGGGCTTACGGGAGGACAACGACTTTGGCGTGCAAATAAACAAGCCAAAGGACTTTGACATTCTTGAGGAGCTTGTAAGAGACACTTCAAAGATGGAGGCGCTCTTTAAGATACTGTCACAAAGAGACAATATTCTCGTTATTACGTATCTATACACGCTAAGAGACGGCGAACTTGCAGGCATTGACGCGATAGAGAAAGTAACCGGTGTGAAGGAAGAAAACATCCGTACTTTCCTAACTGACATTTCCGAATTAATAGAGAAAAGCAGCAAAACCCCGTTTGTCTGTGCAAGCGTAATTGGTGCAAATAACAAAGAGGAGAAGGTTTATGGTGTGAACTCTTCTTGCGGAGGACTTTTCTTTGCTCTATTAATGATAGCCAGAGAATTTATTGACCTTCCGCAGGTGTTCAACATGCAGATTAATGCCAAAGAAAAAAGCTGGCTTAATCGAGAAAAACTATTTAAAAAATAAACAATACATATGGGGAGGGAGTTTATGAAAAAAGAAAAGAAAGACAAAAAGGAAGAAAACAAATTTCACAAAGCCTACGGCGCCCTATCGAATTTATCTTACATAGCGCGCCAAATGTGGAGCCACGACAAGATGACCATAGGCGTCGTGGCGCTGTATGGCTTCTTTACGCCGGTAGCGGCATATCTTTGGACCTTCATGCTTAAATTCGTAATCGACATAGTCACAAAGCATGACAGTGTAAAGAAACTGATATCAATCATATTTATCACCTTTATCATTCAGCTAATCTGCACTCTTTGTCAGTCTTACACCTGGTCACAGTGGTGGAGGCCCATCGGTGTCAGAACCGCGATGCTGATAAAGAAAAACGTGAAGATTATGACGCTTCCCTTTGAAAGCCTCGAAGATAAGGACACCATGGACTGCTATGAAAAGGCCACAAGAGCCTGCGGTGGAAACCAAGAAGGCGTGGAAGGAATGATGCATCTTTTGGAAAATGCGTCGGGTGATTTCTTTACGGTTATCGCAGGTCTACTCATAATGGGTACCTTGAGCGTCCCTGTTATGGCAGGAATGACAGTGCTGGCATTTTTATTTTTCTTAGTAAAAGACCACACAAGCAAGGTGAACAAAGAAAAAGTCTGGGACAAGCTTGCGACTTGGTGGAGAAAAGACGACTACCTGTTTAAGACATTTTCTGATTTTTCCTTTGCGAAAGACATCAGAATGTATTCACTTAAGGGTTATCTCATTAACAGGTATAAAGAAGTCAGCAAAGAGAGGCTTAGTAAGGCAAAGGAACATGAAATTCGGTGGTGGAGATGCGGACTTTTCGGCAATATCGTTTGGGTAATCGCCCTCATCGGAATCTACGCATGGCTCATTTATTCCGTTGTAAATAACGGCTTAACAGTCGGAGAGTTTTCTTTGTACTTAGGATCGGCAACCACATTTTTCTTGTTTTTGGGACGCCTTTTTGACAGGCTTACAGAACTTTTTGCAAGAAGCCGTGAAGTAGATGATTTTAGAAGCTTCATGGACCTTCATGAAAGCGAAAAGAAGAAAGGCGAATGTGTACCTAAATACAGCACTTATGAATTCACCTTTGAGGATGTGTGGTTTAAATATCCTAAGGCAGATGATTATGCGCTAAAAGGCCTTAACCTAACAATTAAAGCAGGTGAGAAGCTTGCGGTTGTGGGGCTTAACGGCGCAGGAAAATCCACATTCATAAAGCTATTACTTAAGCTTTACGAGCCCAGCAAAGGCCGCATCCTTTTAAACGGCGAAGACATTTCAAAATATGACAGGGATGAATACTATAAAATTTTTTCTCCCGTATTTCAGGACGTTTGGATGTTTGCCTTCCCTTTAAAATCAAACATTTCCATGGCGCCCGTTGATGAAACGGACGAAGAAAAAGTTAAGAAGTGCATAAAGGACGCCGGAATGAGCAAAAACGTTAAAAAGCTTAAAGACGGCATCAACACCGAAGTACTAAAAGTCATCTATGACGAAGGTGTCGATTTCTCGGGCGGAGAAAAGCAAAAGCTTGCCCTTGCAAGGGCCCTTTATAAAAACGGCCCCGTTGTGGTGCTTGATGAGCCCACGGCTGCTCTTGACGCACTTGCCGAAGCTAAGCTATACGAAGACTTTGACAGGCTCGTATCCGGGAAAACCTCCGTTTATATAAGCCATAGGCTTAGCTCTACCAAATTCTGCGACCATGTTGCCATGTTTAAAGACGGAGAGCTTGCGGAATACGGCACCCATGATTCTTTGCTTGAAGCAGGCGGCCCTTACAGCGAAATGTTTAACGTTCAGGCCAAATATTACTTGGAGGGGGGTGAAGAAAATGGCGATGAATCTTTCGAAGCATGTTGAAGTTAAAGACAATCCCGGCATGCTC
>JAEEXG010000096.1 GCA_016291405.1 Lachnospiraceae bacterium | reverse complement strand
GGATAGTCACAGAGGCGATTGCATCAGAAAAGTTATAAACCTTTTCGTATGAATCGTTTGTAAAGAAACTGCCGGGAAGAATCTTATCAATCTTTAAAAGAAAGAAAAGACAAAGGGCCGCAAGAATCAATATCACAGATGTTGTTATAATTTTAAAATTTCGCTTCATTTTTTCTCCAAGTTAATTCCGAATCACTAATCATTAATGTAGCAAATAATTGTTTCTTTGTCCAATAAACTAAATATAAAACCCCTTCCTTCGGTTGCCCGAAGAAAGGGGAAACAATTCACACTTATTAAGAAACTTTAGTAGCTGCCTTTTCCTTTATTGTTTATAAAGTCTGCCATGTGCTCAGCCACCAAATCGATACCCTTTTTCTTTAAGAAGAAAGAATCAACGTAATCCGTAATGTTTTCTTCGTTTATCTTGTAATAGTAGTTATCGATGTAAGAGATGCATCGCTCCGTTGCAACGGCGTATTGATGCTGAAGGTAAACGGAACCGTTTCCTTGGCCAAAATCAGTTGTGCTGTCTAAAAGAATCTCGCCCTTGTCGCCTTCCATGTATTCAGGATAGGGGGATGCAAGAATTATGCTGACCCAAGGGAAGTTTTCCTGAAGAAGCTTTATTGAAGTGTTTAAAGATCCGTGATATCCCAAAACGTTATCGCCGTCCATGTACATGGGAAGCATTGATGCGTAGTAATCCTGAAGGGAATACATGATTAAAATGGTATCGATATTCTTCATATCAAGGTCTACTACTGTATCAACAAAAGAATCATGGAGCTTTTCGGAAGCAAAGCCTTCACTGGCAGATGTCTGTACCTGCGGTGTGAAATCATTATTTACCAAAGCATTTACCATATTATATAAGCAATATGCATCAGTGGTGGTGTAAACCGCATTGTCGTGCTCGCAGGTGACTTTTGATTTGTCGCTGACTAAAGATGTAATTTCCGCATTGTCTAAGCGTTTCTTTAATTCATTAAGCACGGAATGCTTTTCGCCGTTACTGCTGATGGCTGCGTTTCCAAGCACCAATATGTTGTTTATGCCGTCATCTTTTCTTGCGGCAAGCTGGTCTTCGGTAGGGAAAACATAGAAGTCAAGGTTTTCCATGTCAAAAGAACCTTCTTCAACATTTGTGTCTATAGTAACCGTTCTTGATTGCCAGTTTAAAAGCTTTATTACCATAAAAACGATAATGCCCAAAATGACAAGACCCAAAACGGCATGAATACCTATTTTAAACTTTTTCTTTTCACTCATTTTTTGCCTCACTTTCTTGATATTTGCAATTATAAGGGGTGGATAAGAAGAAATCCACAGAAGTCATCTAAGTTTAAGAAATAATTCAAAAAAACATCAGTATATTAATTTGTAAATAAGGCCTTATAATGCTATAATCTAAAGTACTATGGTCTAATAAAAATGTTTGCAAACGCTTAAGAATCGTTTGCATGGCACGGAGGAGAAACATGTCTAATAAAAACATGTCGGGGGACAATGAAGAAGTGTACGTATTTGTTGACGAGGACGGCAACGAAATCATCGTGGACGATGATTTAAACGAAGTCGAAAACGTTGAAGAATACATGTCTGAAGACGAAATAACAATGGAAGAAGAATATGAACTTAAGGATGCCTTCGAAGAAGACGAAGAGGACGAGGACGATGCCGTATACGACGGCAGAGACGGAATTCTTGGCTCGGTAGCAAACAAAATGCTCGTCGTTTTCGGCGCAATGATTGCTTTGATTGCAATTGGTATAGGCATTTTCTTTATGTCAAGAAAAGGCGGCGGAGCAGCCGATTTTTCTAAGGTAGGTAAAGAGTTTACTCAAATCGGAGTTGTGGGAGGCTCTAAGATAGAAGAAATTACTTCTTTAAAGGGCGCTCAGCTTGATGCGTTGTATCAGGCTCAGGGAAGCTACAGCTACGATGAAGCCGATACGGAAGACGGTATCACAAACGTATCGATTACCCTTACTTCAATTCTTAAGGATTTAAAGGTTAAATTTGTTAACTCAAAGGGAAAGCTTATCGCAAACGTTCCTTTTGAAGTAGAAGTTACAGGTCCGGACGGCAAGAGCACCAAGTGGACCGACACCGACAAAGACGGTATTATCTACCAGACCGAACTTTCGGGCGGTGCATATTCTGTTAAGGTAATTCCTTTGTCGGGATATGAAACAATGTACGATTTTTCAAAGGCTGAAAAGCAGTCTTGCTCGGTTAAGACTCAGCTTGACTACCAGAAGGTAGACGTTAAGAACGAAATCAAGAGTTCCTCAAAGGTAGCCGCAACTGAAGATGTTTCAAAGAAGGATACCGTTGAAGAAGGTAAAAACAAAGATACGGTTGCATTTGTTGAAAGTGCAAAGAAGCCTAGTTCAAGCGGATATACACCAATCGCAAAGAGCTCGGTTGCAAATCCTATGGATGCGCTTACTAAGGCAAATGAGGCTGGGCTTTCAAGATTCATAAGATTAAGTGGAACGACAAATCCTGTGTCAGGAAACGAAGGTGGCGATCCACCGGCTGCATGTACTCATGATACTAAGGCTTATGAATATGCCGGAACAAATACAGATGGGAAACATTATCATCATGTGAAATGCGCAAACACGGATTGTAACCAGACCTTCGATGATGAACTTTGCGACAATCAGAACGGAGGAGAATGTACAAAATGCCACAATCAAGTTGCTGCGGCACACGTACATAGTTTTGAAGGCGCTACTTGGGTATCAGATAATGCGGGCAAACACTATAAGGAATGTACTGCGGCAGGTTGCACCGATCCAAAGGCTAGAACAGAAGAGGCTTGTGATTACAAATTTGAACCTATTTCAGGCACAAAGACACATAAGGAAGTCTGCAAGGTTTGTGGATATGTAAAGACAGCTTCAGAAAACTGTGTTGACACTAGCCCTAAGGACAATAAGTGCGATAAGTGCGGACAGGATTTGACTCCTGCAGCCACAGCTACATTGACCATTTCGCCTGATAAGGCAACAGTAGCTGCCGGAGCAAAGACTAAGTTAAAAGCTAATCCTACATGTTCTTCATCTGATTATGAAGTTAAGAGTTATGCTTGGACAATCAGCACAGAAGGAAATGCAACTATTCCCAGTCCTTCAGCAGGTGTTGAAGTAGAAGTCACCGGTGTAAAGGCGGGAACGGCAACGGTTACTTGTACAGTAGAATATACGGATAAAGCAACAAAGACAAAGATTGTAAGCGCTTCAGCCAGTGCTACAATCACCGTTGGCAACGTAGCAGTTGCCTTAGATAGAACTGCTAAGAAAGTTGTTTTTGTTGGAGGAGACATTAATGGAAGCAACTTCAAACTCACTGCTAAACTTACAGGAGCTTCTAAGGGTGAAGTAGTCTGGACATCTTCCGATAAGAGCATAGTTGAAATTGAGGGAACAGTGAAAGCTGACCTTAAGAATGGTGAGGCATCCTTTGCATGTACTGTTAAGGGTCTTAAGCCCGGTAAGGCTACTGTAACAGTTAAGCCCGCAGAAAACGATAAGGTTTCTTCCTCTATAGAAATCATCGTACTTGATCCCAGACACGACTATGCTACACCTTTGAAAGATAATTCAGGCAATCAGGTATATATTTACGACAAAGCTTCTAAGACATATAAAGAAGCTCATGTAGCAGACTACTATTCAAATGTAGACCTCTACACTCCTGTAGCAGTTACCTACATCTACACCGGTTGGTGGCAGTTAGATGGAAAGACCTACTACTTTGATGCAAACGGCAACAAGGTAACAGGCGACCAGGTAATCTGCGGAGCTAAGTATTCATTTGGCTCTGACGGAGCATTAAAGAGCGGTACAGGTACATT
>JAEEXG010000049.1 GCA_016291405.1 Lachnospiraceae bacterium | reverse complement strand
GGGGCGAGCATACTTTTCAACGGGGCTAACCAAAGGTGCATCGGGAGTGCGCTTAAAGCCCGAGAAACCGCTTCCGTATGTGGAAGAAGTAATTTCATCGTCTCTGTAACTGTCAAAGCGTCTGTAGCCCCCTGAAGAGGATGTATCGCTATCGTAATAACCTGTATCATAAGATTTTGACTGAACAGGTGCTATATCAAAAAGGTTCTTTGGAATCTCATTAACAAACCGGCTTATAGGATTCATCTGAGTTTCCCCATGAATCATCCTGGCCTTTGCACAGCTTATGGTTAGTCTTTCTTTCGCTCTTGTAATTGCAACGTAAGCAAGACGTCTTTCTTCTTCAATTTCGGCTTCTCCGCCCATGATTGACATATAGCTTGGGAACAAACCGTCTTCCATACCGATTAAGAATACATTCTTAAATTCAAGACCTTTAGCCGAGTGGATGGTCATAAGTAATGTACGCTCAACGCTGTCATCCACTTCGTCGATATCCGCAACCAAAGCGATATCTTCAAGAAGTCCTGAAAGTGTGGCATCCTCATGTTCTTCTTCATAGGAAGCAACCTTTGAAACAAGTTCTTCGATGTTTTCAACTCTTTCTTCAGCTTCTTCCTCGGAATCACATTCCATCTGTGAAATGTAGTCAGAAACATCCAATACTTCAGTTAAGCATTTCTTAGGACCCATTTCTTCATTAATGGCTCTGAATCTAAAAATCATATTGGCAAAGGATTTAAGCTTATCTGCCGTAGAGCCTTTAATATCAGCCCATTCAGGGTGGCATACGGCATCAAAGAAAGAAACTCCTCTTTCATCTGCAACCGCCTGAAGCTTTGTAACGGATGTGGCGCCGATTCCGCGCTTTGGAACATTTATGATACGTCTGCAGGCAACATCATCTCTTGCATTGTCAATTGTCTTTAAATAAGCAAGTAAGTCCTTTATTTCACGTCTTGAATAGAAGTTTATGCCGCCCACGATTACATAAGGCACATTGGACTTTACAAGTTTTTCTTCTATCATACGGGACTGAGCGTTTGTACGATAAAGGATAGCGTTTTCATTATAGAGGCTGTCGCCTTGGTTTACATAAGATTTGATCTCATCTACCACGTATTCGGCTTCTTCATACGCTGTATCAAATCTTCTAAAGTGAATTCTCTCGCCTTCCGGTTTCTTTGACCAAAGGCTTTTATCTTTTCTTGAAGCGTTGTTTCTGATAACAGAGTTTGCAGCATCAAGAATGTTTTGAACGGATCTGTAGTTTTGCTCTAGTTTAACGACCTTAGCCTCCGGGAAATACTTTTCAAAGTCTAAGATGTTACGGATGTTTGCGCCTCTGAATTTGTATATGGACTGATCGTCATCACCTACCACGCATAAGTTATGTAAACTTCCTGCAAGAAGTCTTATTAACTCAAACTGAGCGGTGTTTGTATCCTGATACTCATCAACCATTATGTATCTGAAGCGATTCTGATAATTCTTTAATACTTCAGGCTCTGCCTTAAAAAGCTCTACCGTCTTCATGAGCAAATCATCAAAATCAAGGGCATTATTCTTTACCAAAGCAGCCTGATATTCTCTGTAGGCAGATGCAATCTTCTGCTTTTGAAAATCTCCCATGGCTGAAAGATAATACTGATCCGGAGTCACAAGTTCATCCTTACAGGAAGAGATTGCATTCATTATGGTCTTTTCTTTAATAACCTTTGTATCTATTTGAAGCTTTTTGCATACTTCTTTAACGATCTGCTTTTGATCGTCTGTATCGTAAATGGTGAAATTGTTATCATATCCAAGTCTGTCTATGTGGCGGCGTAACATGCGCACACACATTGAGTGAAATGTTGATACAAAAATCTGCTCTGCTCCAAAGCCCACAAGCTTATCCACACGCTCTCTCATTTCACCGGCTGCTTTATTCGTAAATGTGATGGCCAAAATGTTATAAGGCTCCACACCTGCTTCTTCTATCAAATACGCAATACGGTTTGTGATAACGGAAGTCTTTCCGGAGCCTGCACCTGCCAAAATAAGCATGGGGCCGTCAACCGTAAAAACCGCATCCTTTTGCTGTTCATTAAGCTTATCGTACTTACTCATTTAAATTACCCTGCAAATGAAGCAACCACGATACCTGCAATGATAATCATCGCACAAATGAAGCGCTTCAATGTATCCTTTTCTTTAAAAATAATCTTTCCGCCGATTATTGTAACAATGCAGCAAATCTGCTTAAGCAAAGTCATTACCGTAACTTTAGAATCGGCGTAGCCGTTTGCCATAAAGAGGCATCTGTCGGCCACAACAAATAATATGGAAATCACCCAAACATAGGGATTCTTAAATATCGTTTTGAAATTAATCTTTGTCTTTGTCACAAGCACGTATATGCCGTAGAAAACAAGCATATAAAACATATACCAAAACTGAAGCTGGCCGCTTGTGATGTTGCCTGTCCTCATTAGAATCTTATCAAGCATACCGGACACAGCATTTAAAAACGTTGAAACAAAGGCAAGTATATAAAGGTATCCGGGGACATAATCCGTAACCGTTACACCATTCTTTGATTTTGGCTTATATTTAAGTAACAATAAGCCTCCCGCAACCAAGATTAAAGCAATAATCTGATACATCCCAAGGGTTTCTTTTAATATAAACACCCCTAAAATCATAGCAAACATCATTCTTGATAAATCAATTACCCCGTACAAAGAAACGGGCATTTTCTCTATCGCATAGAAGCTACACAGGAAAGCTATAACGATTATAAAAGATTTAAAAGCTATAAGAAGCATTTCTTTTACAGGGACACCGGAGATTTCACCGGATGTTGGCACCGTAAAAAGAAAAGATAAAGCCGTATATATGAAAAGGACTTCCACAACACCGTTAAGCGTAAGCGCTTTCTTTTTGGCGATGTCACGAACACCCTTTAAGATTCCGTAAATCAGAACCAATAGAATCCACATTAATTTATACCTCGAACATTTGTTCCATCATACTATTTAAACACCACTCTGTCAAGAGTAACTCTAATTCGATAATTAGTCAAAATATATCTTATATTTGTAGCCATTATGGCCTCGGCCCCTTTTATGCCCTGACTCCCAATACGATATTATTGCTCATATTGGGAGTAAAAACGCTCCGGTTTCCTTGAGTTATGTCAACCTCTGCTCCCTATATGAAATAACTTTCAAATTAGGAGTAAAAAACGGCCTATTTTATTGTGTTATGTTAACCGTTGCTCCCTATATGAAATTTCTTCCAAATTAGGAGTAGAAATTGGCAAAAACTACTCCGTATTTTGCAGTTTTTTCATATAGGGAGCACTAGTTTACATAACACAGTGATTTCGGGTCAAATTTACTCCCAATTCATGAGATATTTCGTATGCGGAGCATCGGTTTACATAAGTCAGGCTACGAGGGGCTAAATTACTCCCAAGCAGAAGGGAAAACACGTATTGGGAGCACACTACGGGGATTCTGCAAAAACAAAACCCCCGGGACAAAGTCTCGGGGGTAAGAAATAACATTATCAAACTATCTCTGTACTCTTCCGCTTGCGTCGCCGCCGCAAAGAGTATCAACTTCTTTTCTTGAAGCGAAGTTAAAGTCGCCGGGGATGGTGTGCTTTAATGCTGAAGCAGCTACACCAAATTCAAGAGCGTCCTTAAAGTCTTTTCCGTCAAGGAGTCCGCAGATAACGCCGCCTGCGAAGGAATCGCCGCCACCTACTCTGTCAACGATGGGGTGAAGGTTGTAGGTTCTTGAGTGATAGAATTCCTTTGTCTTTGATGAGTAAATGCAAGCTGACCAACCGTTATCAGATGCTGAACGGCTCTCTCTTAATGAAGATACGCAATATTCAAAGCCGTAATCCTTAACCATCTGTTCAAAGATTGACTTATAACCTGCAAGTTCAAGCTCACCGCTTGTTACGTCTGTTTTGCCGGGCTTGTAGCCAAGTACAAGTTCTGCATCTTCTTCGTTACCAATGCAAACATCAACGTATTTGCAAAGCTCTTTCATAACCTTCTGAGCCTTTTCTGAAGACCAAAGCTTCTTTCTAAAGTTAAGATCAACTGAAATCTTAACGCCAGCCTTCTTAGCTGCCTTTAAAGCTTCAAGTGTAAGCTCTGCGGCTGCGTCTGAGATTGCGGGAGTGATTCCTGTAAAGTGGAACCAGTCAGCGCCCTTAAAGATTTCATCAAAGTTAAAATCAGAAGCCTTTGCTGTTGAGATTGAAGAATGTGCTCTGTCGTAAACAACCTTTGAAGGTCTTACAGAAGAACCGCTTTCCAAGTAGTAGATACCAAGTCTTTCGCCTGTGCGGGCAATGTTCTTGGTGCCTACATTGTACTTTCTTAATGCTGCAACGGCGCATTCACCGATTTCGTTGTCGGGTACTGCTGTAACGAATTCTGCGTCGTGTCCGTAGTTGGCTAAAGAAACTGCAACGTTTGCTTCGCCTCCGCCGTAGTTAATGTCAAATTCATCAGCCTGGATGAACTTTTCAAAGTTGGGGGTGGAAAGTCTTAACATGATTTCACCCATAGTAATTACTTTTGCCATAGTTATTCCTCTCAATGTATGTTAAATTATTTGTTTACCAAGTGTACGGCAAATCCGCCGATTTCATCTTTAAGGTATACAATGTTTAATTTGTCTCCCTTGTATCCCTTTGTTTCTTCGATAAACTCTACTCCCTTAACGGTAGCAAGATAGTTTACAGCTCTTTGCACAGAGTTTGTGCCGATAGCGATGTGGCCCTTTGTGCCTCTTCCGTTTCCGTTCATGGCTTCGATTAATGTGCCAGCAAATACGGATGAGTTACCAACCTTTTGTTCAAAACCAAAGTAGTTGTCAAATACAGCTGTAACACTCTTTGATTCTTCAGCGTCGCTACAGTTGATACCAACGTGCTTTAAGTTAAATCCGAGCATTGTACGAACGGCTTCTTCTGTAAGCTCTGCAATCTTATCGAATTCTCCTGCCTTAACAAGGTCCTTATTAACCATCCAAGAACCGCCGCAGGCAATAATCTTATCAAATGCAAGATATTCGCAAATGTTCTTTTCATTAATACCGCCGGTGGGCATAAACTTAACCTGTGTATAGGGTGCTGCCATAGCCTTAATCATCTTAAGACCGCCTGAAGCTTCTGCAGGGAAGAACTTAACTACATCAAGTCCTAATTCCAAAGCAGCTTCGATGTCCGAAGGATTGTTTACTCCGGGTACCATGGGCACGCCCTTCTTCTGGCAATACTTTACGATATTGGGATTTAAGCCGGGAGCCACAATAAATTTAGCGCCTGCGTTAACTGCTCTGTCTACCTGTTCTTCGGTAAGAACTGTTCCCGCACCTACAAACATGTTGGGGAATTCTTTTGCCATAATTCTTATGGATTCTTCTGCAGCATCCGTTCTGAATGTAACTTCAGCACAGGGAAGACCGCCTTTAATAAGCGCTTCAGCCAGGGGCTTTGCATCCTTTGCATCATCAAGTACCACTACCGGAACAATTCCGATATCGGAAATTTTTTTCAATACTTCGTTCATCTTTTTACTCCTTTAAAAATCTTTTAAGCCAAGATTTCCTTAACGCAATTTAAAATCTTTTCGTCTTTGCAATTAGCATAAAAGAAATCCTTAAAGCCCTTTGTTGAAAGAGCTCCTTTTACAAGGTCTTTATCGAGCTCTTTTAAAATATCGCAAAGATCTCTGTAAGAATGTTTCTTTACTTCGTCAAGGATCTTTTTGTTTCTTTGTTCGGGAACCACTCTTTCCGGAGGGTATCCGCCACCGCCTTCTTTTTCAAAAAGACGTTCAAATACATACTTTAAATTAAGTTCTGCGCCCCAGCCGTAGCCTTTTGCAAAAGGCATTGCTATAGCGTTACCGTCGTTAATCTGTGTAAACATAAATGCATCTGATGCATCAACCACATGTCCGCAGATAACTCCGGGGAATGAATTGCAGGCAAGCATTGCGCCTTCTCCCGTGCCGCAACCTGTTACTACAAAATCAGCAGCTTTTGAGTTAAGTAAAACTGCAGCCAAGATACCAATCTGCACATATGTAAGCTGTGCTTCGTCTTCTGCTGAGTACATACCGTAGTTAAATACTTCGTGGCCCTTTTGCGTTGCTACTTCCGTTAAGGCCTTTTCAATCTGTGAATTCTTCGCTGCCTGAGAATTCTCGTTTATCAATGCAATTTTCATTTTTTCCCGTCCTTTTATGATGATAAACTCTTTTGCTTATGCTAAGAGTGTTGCTAAGTTAAGGCTGCTTACCGATGTAAGCCAAGATTCCTCCGTCTACATAGAGGATGTGACCGTTAACGGCATTTGAAGCTTCTGAAGCCAAGAATACCGCAGGTCCTGTCAGTTCTTCGGGCTTTAACCATCTGTTTGCAGGGGTCTTTGCACAAATGAACTGATCGAAGGGATGCTTTGAACCGTCAGGCTGAATCTCTCTTAAAGGAGCTGTCTGAGGTGTCTCGATATATCCGGGTCCTAAGCCGTTACACTGAATGTTGTACTGGCCATATTCTGAACAGATATTTCTTGTAAGCATCTTTAATCCGCCCTTTGCTGATGCGTAAGCAGAAACTGTTTCACGTCCAAGCTCTGACATCATGGAGCAGATGTTTATAATCTTTCCGTGACCCTTTTTGATCATGGAAGGAATAACTGCCTTAGATACGATGAAAGGCGCGTTTAAGTCTACGTCAATAACCTGTCTGAACTGTTCAGCGGTCATTTCTGTCATGGGGATTCTCTTAATGATACCAGCGTTGTTAACAAGGATATCGATAACGCCCACTTCTTTTTCAATCTTTGCTACCAAAGCGTTTACGGCTGCTTCGTCTGTTACGTCGCAAACATAGCCGTGAGCTTTGATGCCCTTTTCTTCATAAGCTTTTAAACCTTTGTTTACAAGCTCTTCGTTAATATCGTTAAAACAAATTGTGGCTCCGCATTCAGCGTATGCGCTTGCGATTGCAAAACCGATTCCGTAAGAAGCTCCTGTTACGAGGGCTACCTTACCTTCCAAAGAAAAATTAGTAAATTCGCTCATTTTTATTCCTCCGTTATCTTAAATCGATGGGACGAACATCGTCCATGTCGTCAAAGTCCTGATTTTCTCCAACCATTCCCCAAATGAATGTGTAGTTCTTGGTGGAGCATCCGCAATGGATTGACCAGCTGGGGGATATAACCGCCTGCTCGTTGTGCATTACGATGTGGCGGGTCTCCTGAGGCTCACCCATGAAATGCATAAGCATCTGATCATCATCCATATCAAAGTAAAGGTACACTTCCATTCTTCTGTCATGTGTATGACAAGGCATTGAGTTCCAAACGGAACCTTCTTCCAAGTGAGTCATGCCCATTTCAAGCTGGCAGGTTTCAACCTGACCGGGAAGAATGAACTTATTGATGGTTCTGTGGTTTGCTTCTGCCAAAGAACCAAGTTCCTTTTTGTTTTCAGGTTTAACAATTACCACATCTTCCGAAGGTGTGCCCGAAAGCTTAATAAGCTTTGTGGGATATGTTTTGTGGGCCGGTGCAGAGTTAATGTAAAACTTTGCGGGATTGTTTTTGTCATCGCTTTCAAAAACTATATCCTTTGAACCCATTCCGATATACATGGCTTCTTTGTGGCCAACGTTATACTTTTTACCGTCAATTGTAATTGAGCCGGGAGCTCCGATATTTATAACTCCCATTTCCCTTCTTTCAAGGAAATATTTAGCTCTAAGCTCTTCTCCCGCTTCAAGCTTTAAAGGCTTTACGGGAACGGCTGAACCGGTAATGATTCTGTCGATATGAGAATAAACAAGCTTAATCTCATCCTTTTTAAACAAATCATCGATTAAGAACTCTTCTCTTAACCTGGCTGTGTCGTAGTTTTTTACGTCCTTTGGATTGGACGCTGTTCTAACTTCCATAAGTACCTCCTTTTGAAACTTTCATATCCTAAGTATAGCAAATATATTTTCAAGTTTCTTTTCATTTTCAGCTATAAACATTGCAAAAAATGAACTGATGTAAGTGCTTACATTTATTTCGTAAAGAAAAAGAGCTAGTTGCTCTTTGACTTTATCCTTTTTTCGGTCTTATCGAAGGTTTCCGATATCATCTTTCCGGTCTTATCTATAGTATCATTAATTCTTTGCCCGGTTTTGTCAATAGCCGTATCGATTTTTTCTTTGGTTTCTGTAATTAATTCCCTTACGGCTTCTTTTTTCTCGTTAACATCTTCCATCAACATGTCCTTTGCGATATCCACATAGGACTTTGTAAATGTAGAAAGAAACTTCTTTGTATCTTCGTCCACATCTCCGGCCGCTTTAATGGCAGCTTTAGAATGCTTTATCAAAGACTTTGAAAACTCGATTGTGGTATCAGCCATGGAAGCATCAATCACATACGTTGCAATGTCAATGAATCTTTCAAGCTCTTCTTCTGACAAAGAAATTATCCAGTCATTCATGGATTTTAAAGCTTTTTTATGAGTAGGAGTTAAAGAAGCTCTCTTAAAATGGCCCTTTTCTATCACCCACTTATATGGATTGTGTTGAGATAACAAAACTGACTTAGCCTCAACCACCATATAGTCATCATCTGTATTTAATATCATTCCTACAACGGAAGAACGGGGAATGATTCGCTTTGCTCTGTCTTTTATTGTGTTATAGGTTTTCTCTCTTAAAAAGGACTTTTTAAATCCGGGGCCGTCAAAGCAAAAGATTTCTTTTATGCGCTTTTTGGCTGAAATACGAGCAAACATGGAAGAATAAAGAGCAAGGTTTCCGCCCTTTGAGTGGCCTGACACAAAGAAAGGGCCTTTCACGTATTTACTTACATCGTTAATGTATTTAACGCTTAACTTTTGGCCGCCAACAGGCTTATTAAGGGCAAGGCGCAAGTCTTCCTGCCACCCAACCATGTTTTCATCCGTTCCTCTGAAAGTTAAAAGAACAGTCTTTTTATCCAAAATATAAGTTATAGCCGCAAATTGGGTCTCGGTTTCTTCATCCACTTTATTTATATAAAAGCACATTTTCATGTCTTTAAAACGGTTTGAAGAAACCATTGCGCCAAACAGAGCTCTGTTGTCTTTTTCGTATCGATAGTCAAAGAAAAGGTCGTCGAAGTTATCACTGTTTTGAAGGTCTGAAAGAGAAACCTCTTTCTTTGACATTTCATCCATTAAATTATCGAATTTAAGATAAACAAACTGGCTTAAAACGAGTGCATCTTCTTTTGAAAAAGCACGTTCAGAAAAAAGTTTGTCTCCTTTTTCTTTTACATAATCGATAATATTTCCCATATCAATCCTCTTAGAACTTGGCGTTTATATTACCTATGTTCTTAATGTGTAAAGAAATGGAACCGTCCTGATTGGTTTCAAACACTACATTATCGTTTTCATATTGATCCATGGGAATCTTAATTTCAATTCCCGTATCCGTAACAAGGCACTGCCTCTGGAAACGCTTTGTTGTTGATTCGCTTTGAGGAAGCACATCTTCTTTTACAAGATTGTACTTTTCCATTTTATCCTGATAAGCGGTTCTTAAGTCTTCTCTGTCCTTAAATACAAGGTCTCCCAACTCTTCAACCACAAATCCACCGTTTTTATTTAACTGTTCGCAGATAACGGCCTTTGCCTTCATGTTGGGCTCGTATCTGTCCCCTTCATCGAAGGCTTCGTTGTTAACGCTCTCGATTGCTTTTTGCACAATCTGAAGCTTCTTTTTATCGCTTAATTTTGTCTTACACTTTAAATAAAGTTCGCTAAAATAATCTTCTTTCTTTCCGTTTATTTCAGCTTTCTTTTCAATAAGCCATACAGCTAAGTCGTTAAGCCTTATAACGCAGGCTTCCTGAAGGCGCTGACCTTCTGTAGGAAGAAGTTCTTTGTAAGAAAAAACTTCGTTTCTAATCATGTTTTCTGTGGGCACTGACCTGTGAGTGTACATGGTCTTATAGTTCATCTTTAAAAGTGCCAGATATTCAAGTGAATCGCTTACAAATCTAACCACAAACAAATCCGCCGAAGGAATATCTATGTTTGCATTCATGATGGAATAAAGG
The DNA here is from genome assembly GCA_016291405.1 of Lachnospiraceae bacterium. Classification (GTDB taxonomy): domain Bacteria; phylum Bacillota; class Clostridia; order Lachnospirales; family Lachnospiraceae; genus UBA1258. The sequence goes on along the minus strand of JAEEXG010000049.1, from coordinate 10,094 downwards.
TTTCTTGCAAGCTCTTTACTTATTTCCACAAATCTTTCGTCGTCGTATTCATTAAGTATTTGATATACTTCAGACTCGTTTTTATGAAACTCACACTTCTTTGAATCGTCTCCCGCAAAAATCTTTGCGATGTGTTCTTTTATAAATTCAGAAAGCTCCGATCCAAACTCTAAGCAGTCATCGGATAAAACAGGCTCTCCCTGAGTTGAATCAAGTATATGTAAAATAACGCTTCGTAATCTTATTTCTTCTTTAACCACTTTATTTACCACCGTAATAATGTTTTAAGAGAAGGTCCACCACTCTCGAATAGGACTTTGCTCCGTCCTCAACACCGTTAAGTGTAAGGTTTGTTTCTATAAAGGTATCGGACGCCTTTTGAATGGTCTCTGTTTTAAATAAGGCATCCTTATTAACTTCTTCCCAGGCTTCATCCGTTAAAAACGTTTCGTCAAAGATTACTTTATCTGAAATCTTTGTAAGCGTACTTCTTATGTCAGGTTCCAATGCAAGTTCTGTTTTTAAGGCATTTTCTACGTAATAAAGGGCATTTAAATATCCGCTGTATACAAAGAAAGAATCCTTAGAATTAAAGCAACCTAAAATAGATAAAAACGTTGCTTCGTCTTCTAAAATAAAGCCTTTAAAATGAGCCAGTTCATGGCACATGGTCACAGGTTTGTTGGCTATATACATTAAATTGTTGTAGTTAGATTCCAAAGAAAAGGGAAAGTAATAACCCATTATGTATTGCTGGCTCATAAAGTCAGATTTTAAAAAGGGCTTAGGCATTGTGTAATAGCCTGAAAGTCTCTGAAGGTATTCATCCAAAGCATCGCCTGTTTTGTTTTCTACCCTCTCTTTTGCAGGTTCACCGAGGGCCTGCATGGAAATCATAGCCTGACTTCTTAAATCACCGTCGTAGATTATTTCTCCCTTATCGTTTCTTTCAAAAGACTCTGCAAGTTCATTTGAAGTAGTAACAAGCTTTTCTCTTAATTCAATCAAATCCTGCCTGTTAAACTCATACTTTACCTCAGAATAAATAGGCGTAGTGTGATAAAGCACAAAGCAGTTTTGCACCAAAAGAAGGCATATAACTATAATCATTTTAAAGAAAATGCCGCTGTTTATAAGGCTAAACTTTTTTAAGGTTTCTTTTCCGTCACAAAAATTTACAAATCTTAAAAGCCAGATTACAAGGGTAAACAAAGTGTATGCAACAAAGAGAAAAATCATTAACTCTCCGATGCTTATCTTTATCCTTCCAAAGAGCCTTCCGTAGGTGTTTGTAAATATGGGGAATATGTGCATTGCGTAAAAGTCAGAAAACCCGGTTACCTTCCATGAAAGCACCAGCTGACAAGCCGCAAGAGCCATTAAAATTAGCCAAAACAGTACTTTAGTTTTCTTCAAGATTTCCTCCAAGTTCCCGCATAGAAAAGTACCAGCATAGGGAATATTTCAAGACGTCCCGCAAGCATATCAAAAATAAGCACAATCTTAGAGCAATCGGAAAATTGTGAATAGTTTCCGGTTGGGCCCACCATTCCAAGACCGGGACCGATGTTACCCGCCATGGAAATTACGCTTGTAAAGGATGTCTGAAAATCAAAATTATCTATTGATACGATGATGGTTGATAAAATAACCAAAATCGCATATGCAATAAAGAAGGATTGAACGCCCTTAATAGTCTCTTCCAAAACAGGCTGCGAATCCATTCTTATCTTTCTTACACTTCTTGGATGAGTAAGGTGAGACAATTCTCTTCCGATGGTTCTAAATAAAAGCAAAAGTCTTGAAACCTTGATACCGCCCGCAGTAGCTCCGGCGCATCCGCCGATTACCATGGTGCACACTAAAATCGTCTTTGCAAGGGTCGGCCAAAGGTCGAAATCAGCGGTTGAAAAACCGGTGGTACTCATGATTGAAGCTATCTGGAAAGAAGCATGATGGAAAGCTTCTCCGTAAGAAGAATAGTTTCCTCTTACCAAAAGTGTGATAATCACTGCTCCTGCCAAAAGGATTAAAAGATAAGTTCTGATTTCTTCTATCTTAAAGAAGTCTTTTATCTTTCCTTTAATGATCAAAAAGTATGCGTTAAAGTTAACGCCGCACAAAATCATGAAAATAATAACGATTGTCTGAACGGCTGATGAATAAGCGCCAAGGCTTGCATTCCACCTTCCGAATCCCCCCGTACCCATGGTTGAAAATGAAAGCACAAAAGCGTCAAAAAGAGGAACCTTAGCAATAAGTAAGCTTATAATAAGCACTCCTGTAAGGCCCATGTACATTCCGTATAAAATCTTTGCGGTATCTTTTACCTTGGGAACCAGCTTTCCTACGTCTGGTCCCGGGCTTTCTGCCTTCATAAGGTGCATGTTGTGGCTTCCCGAAAGAGGCACAACCGCCATGATAAACACAAGCACGCCCATACCGCCGATCCAGTTTGTAAAGCATCTCCAGAACATACAGGTGTAAGACATTGCTTCAACATCCGTTAAAATGCTGGCACCTGTTGTGGTGAAACCTGAAACCGTTTCAAATACGGCATCAACATATGAAGGAATCGCTCCGGTTATAACAAAGGGAATTGCTCCCACCAAAGAAATCAATATCCAGGATAAAGAAACCGTTACAAAGCCTTCTCTTGCATAAAAGACTTTGCTTTTAGGTAAAAACCTGCTTCCGAGGGTACCAAGTGCAAGTGCACATAAAGATACGATTAAAAAGCAAATTCCGTCTTTTTCTTTGTATATTAAAGATACAATTACGGGTAAAAGCAAAAATACAGCTTCAAATTGCAGTACCCTGCTTAAAATATATCTTATTATCGACTTGTTCATTTAAATCACTCCAAAATATCGCTAATATCGGAAAATCCGGTTTCCGTGGTAACTACCACCACTCTGTCTCCTTCCAAAATCTTACTTGATCCGTTGGGAGTCTCCACCATTCCTTTATGAATGATGCTTGCGATAATTACGTTTGGCTTAAGCTTGCCGTTAAGCTCTGAAAGTGGCTTGTTTGTAAGGGCAGATGAATCTTTAACAATGAATTCAAGGGCTTCCGCCTTACCCTGGTTAATCTGATACAAAGCTTCGATATCCGAATCTACGGTATTTGACATAGCACGCACATACTTAACTATTTCTTCCGCAGTAAGGAACTTAGGGTTAATGATACTTCCTAAATTCATGTCACCGATAATATCTTCATATGCACTTCTGTGAACCTTTGTAATAAGCTTTGCTTTGGGGTTTACTTTCTTTGCATAAATGGACATCATAACGTTTTCTTCATCGTGATTGGACAAAGAAACAAAGCTTTCGGTACTCTCGATTCCTTCTTCTCCAAGCAAGGATTTATCGCTTCCGTCACCGTTAATGATAATGGCTTCGGGCAAAGCTTCCGCAAGCTCTTCGCAGCGTTTTTTGTCTCTTTCTATAATCTTTACGTCAACACCGCTTTGAATAAGCATTTTTGAAAGATAGAAGCTGGTCTCACCGCCACCCACTATCATACAGTTTTTAACCTTACCTTGATTTAAGTTAATGGCCTTAAAGAAGAGGGAAGCCTTTTTACCGGTTCCAATTACAGAAACTTTGTCTCCTTCGCTAAGCACAAATTCACCATTAGGGATAAGTGTTTCCGTACCTCTTTCAACGATGCAAACAAGTACATCTGTATTAAGCTTTTTATGCATAGTTTTAAGAGCCATTCCCGAAAGAGGGCTCTCGCTTGTAACTTCAAATTTTAAAAGCTCTACCTTTCCCGCAGCAAAAGTATCGATTTCAATTGCTGTAGGAAATTTTAAAAGTCTTGCTATTTCTGCCGCAGCGCTAAGCTCCGGGTTAATTGACATTGAAAGGCCAAGCTCTTCTTTTATAAATTCAATTTCTTTTTTGTATTCGGGGTTACGAACTCTGGCGATTGTGTTCTTGGTGCCTGCCTTCTTTGCAAGCAAGCAGCAAAGAATGTTCTTTTCATCGGATTCTGTGGTGGCTATAAGTAAGTCCGCGGTTTGCACCCCTGCCTGAAGCAAAACGTCAAGTGTGGAACCGTTTCCTTCGATAGCCATTACATCAAGCTCTACCGATAAATCTTTAACTTCCTGTATGTCGTTATCGACAATTGTTACGTCGTGGCCTTCTTTACTTAAGGATCTGGCAATTGATCCTCCCACGTTACCGCAACCTACAATTACTATCTGCATTTAAATATCCGTCCTCTATACTTCTTCTGATTCTTCTTGGAAAAGGCCTTCTTCTATGGCTCTGAATTTGCAGCCTTCTTTGGCATTTCCGATTTCGCAAATTGTAGCAAAATCTTCAGCCTCGCAGCTTTTGCATGCGGGGCAGGGCATACTTACGCCGCACATTTCACGTGGCATGCCTTCGTTTCTTGCGTTATGCTTACAGTCAAAGCACCAACACTTAGTGCATTGCTTAAATAGCTGTTCACCGGTACCTTTGTTGCCTGATTTAGAAGGCTTAACTTCCGGCTTTTTAGGCTCTTCTGTGATTGCTGCAGCCTTTGCCTCTTCGACTTTCTTTGCTTCCTCGGCCTTTTTAGCTTCTTCGGCCTTTTTCTTTGCTTCGGCGATTAAGCGTTCTTCTTCCCTAAGCCTTTTTTCAAGTTCAGCCTGCTTCTTTCTTTCCTCTTCTTCGAAAGCTTCGTCTAAGTCTTCAAAGACTAAAGAAAGCTGCTTTGGCTCGTCTTTTTTAGGCGTACTCTTAGGCTTTTTAGGCGCCTTTGCCTCGTGCACTCTTACCGTTGCGCCCTGGTCATCCGTGTATTCACTTAACAGTCCTAAGAAGTCCATTTGGCCTTCGGTAATTTTTGTGCTCATAAGTGTTATTATACTATCTTTTTATTTGAAAGTGAATGTCTCCACTTTAGGAAATATTTAACCATTGAGGACACGTGAAGCTTAAATAATCCAAGGTTTTTGTGGGAACCTTTTTCCCATTTGTGTATTACGGATGCCCCCGGAAAGTAAAGTAAATTGCTTACATTGTTTACTCTTTTACAAAGGTCCGCATCTTCCATATAAAGAAAGAATCTTTCATCAAATCCCTTAAGTTTTTTAAATAAATCTGTCTTAATCACCAAGAAACTGCCCTGGGCAAAGGGAACCTGAAACGGCTTATCATAATCCATATCCTGCATGGTGTGATATGCCCTTCTTTTCTTAAAGCCGCCCTTAATAAACATTCTTATAAACATATCAAATACGGTAACTTCACGCCTGTATACCTTAAGTAAATTACCCTCTTCATCGGTAATTCTGGGTACGCACATGCCGCAATCACTTTCATCCATAAAAGAAACTATCTTAGAAAAAGCATCTTCTCTTAAAAGGATGTCGGGATTTACAATGGCGTGATATTTAGAATCAAGCTTAGGTAACACCACATTGTGGCCGCCTCCGAAGCCTAGGTTCTTTCCTGTATTTATGTAAACCACATTAGGATTACTCTCAAGCTCTTTAAGACCGGTTTCTTTGGTGCTGTTATCCACTATATAAAGGGTCATTGAAATAAAATCGGGAGTCCATCGTAAGATAGACTCCACTGCATTTTTTACATCTTCTTCATCGTTATATGCAACGATTGCGACAGACAAATCTTTCATTAAACGGCTCCGTTTCCTTTAAAAACTACCACTATTGTTTTAAACAAAATCCTTATATCCATTCCTAAATTCCAGTTTGAAATATAAGCCGTATCAAGTGCCACCACGTCTTCAAAATCTGTTATGTCAGACCTTCCGCTTACCTGCCACATGCCTGTTAAACCGGGCTTAATGCCAAGACGAGCTCTGTGGTGAGCTTCATAGTTTTCAAATTCATCTTCTGTGGGAGGACGGGTGCCCACCAAACTCATATCGCCCTTTAAAATATTCCAAAACTGAGGAAGCTCATCGATTGAGTACTTTCTCATAAATTTTCCGATTGGAATGATTCTTGGATCATCTTCAATCTTAAACATGTTGCCTGAAATCTTGTTTTGCTCCTGAAGCTCAGCCTTCATTTCTTCGGCATTTACATGCATTGAACGGAATTTATAAAGCTTAAATCTTCTTCCGTTTTTACCGACTCTAATCTGCTTAAAGAAAACAGGTCCGGGGGATTGTTTCTTTATGATGGGGGCAAATATGATAAACGCTATTCCGCAAAGAATAAGGCCTACAATGCCTCCCAAAATATCCAAGACTCTCTTTATGATAACCTGTCTGTTTGACGCTATGTTCATACATGACGTCATAACAAGGTAATTTCCCAAAGGTTCCACCACTTTGCCCGGTGACAACTTTGAGTTATGCATGATCTTAAAGTGAACGGTTACGCCCATTTCCAAAAGCTCGTCTGAAATAAACTCGGATTTAGAAATGTCGTTACTGTTTATAAACACTTCGTCAACCACGTTTGTGCGCACGTAATCAAGGAAATTATCTGCATTAGCCACAACGGGAACATCTCTTATAACGTCCCCTTCTCTGTCTTTATCCATGATAACGATGCCTTTTATAACGTAGTTACGATATCTGTTTTTTTCAAATTCTTTAATGCATTCTTCCACGCCTTCATTGGCGGTAAAAAGAACCATTACGGCTCTGTTTTTATCTTCAACCACACGCCTTCTGACATGGTTTTTCCAAAAGATTCTGAATACATAAGTTATGGGGATTGAAAGAGCCCATGTACCGTATAAAACTACACGGGAATAAGCCTCGGCCAATTTCATACCATAAACGTATAAAATCAAACAACCGAAGGACAAAGAAACACTGACAACTACTTTTTTAAATTCCTGAATCTTGTCTCGCCTTAAAATGTCTTTATAAGGCTCTAAGAAAAAGATAATACAAATCTGAATAAGCACAAGGACGATTCCCAGACGATCATACCATTCGCTGTCATAGGGAAGCCCCGCGCCGATTTTATATCTATATAAAACTATGTAGGAAAACTGGGCACAAAGGATATCAAATATGGTGAAATCCAAGTGCTTCATCCAGCTTCTTTTTTCGCGTCTGTACATACAATAACCTCGTAAGACAATAGTCTAACCTAAGTTAATAATACTATCTTACGAGGTCTATTTACAATTAAGACTTTATTAATCTTTATTATTTTTATTTTGCCACTTCATCATCGGGAAGAGCTATCTTTTCTTCCACAACTTTCTTCTTTTCATAGCACTTAAATGAGAAGTCGATTTCACCCTTATCAAGCTTAGGTGTAACCAAAGAAACAAGCGGCACAATGACAAGGCCTGCGATCATAGCCCATGCACCTGCATTTATAGGTGACATCCATGAAAATACCATGTTTGCGACGGTGATTCCGACACCTGCTGCAAAGCCTGCCCAAACGCCAAGTCTTGTAGTCCCCTTCCAGTAAAGGCCGTAAACCAAAGGTGCTAAGAAAGCTCCCGCCAAAGCTCCCCATGAAATGCCCATAAGCTGTGCAATAAATGTGGGAGGGTTAATAGCCATAACAACGGATACCACAATAAACACAACAATGAATAATCTCATGATTAAAAGTTGTTTCTTTTCATCCAAATCCTTCTTTAAGTTCGGCTTTATTAAGTCAAGAGTAATGGTGGAACTTGATGTAAGCACAAGGCTTGAAAGAGTCGACATTGATGCTGAAAGCACAAGCACTACCACTATTCCTATAAGGACATCCGGTAGTTTAGATAGCATTGTGGGAATAATTGCATCGTATACAAGCTTTCCGTCAACTGTAATTGCCGAAACATCAGCAAGACGGCCGAAGCCTCCGAGGAAATAGCATCCGCCTGCCACAACTATTGCAAAGAATGTGGAAATAATGGTTCCCGTCTTGATTGAACGCTCATCCTTAATTGCATAAAATTTTGAAACCATCTGAGGGAGTCCCCAGGTTCCAAGAGATGTTAATATTACAACTCCAAGTAAGTTTACAGGGTCAGGTCCGAAGAAAGAAACATATGCGCCCTTAAGCCCTTCAGTTACTGCATATTCACTCTCCATTTGAGATAGAGTTTTATATGCTTCAAAGAAACCGCCGTTTGAATTTAAAACAGCCACAACAACCGCTGCTATACCAAAAAGCATTATGATTCCCTGCACAAAGTCGTTAATTGCTGTCGCCATGTAGCCGCCCAAAATTACGTATACTGCCGTAAGAATCGCCATTACAAGCACACATACTATATAAGGAATGTTAAAAGCCATTCCAAAAAGTCTTGATAATCCGTTATAAACCGAAGCTGTATAAGGAATTAAGAATATAAATGAAATAAGTGCAGCCACTATTCTAATGGCCTTTGAATGATATCTCTTTCCTAAAAAGTCAGGCATTGTGGCCGAGCCTAAGTGTTTACTCATAACTCTTGTTCTTCTACCAAGAATTACCCATGCCATCAAAGAACCGATCAATGCGTTTCCGATTCCTATCCATGTGGAAGAAAGGCCGTATTTATAGCCAAACTGTCCGGCGTAACCCACAAATACAACGGCACTAAAGTAAGATGTACCGTAAGCAAAAGCCGTAAGCCACGGTCCTACCTTTCTTGAACCAAGCACAAATCCGTTAACATCCGTTGCCATCTTGCGAGAATACATTCCCACCCCAATCATGACACCGAAAAACACAAGTAAAAGCAAGATTTTTACTACCATTTTCTTTTCTCCTATATCCCATTACTTTTTCGCATAGACGCTTTAAAGCATTAAAGCACAAAGAAATTATATCGTGTCACATTCTCTGTGTCAACAAAAAGACTTGGTTGTATGCCCCGTAATCTCAAGTTTTTATTGGCATTTTAATCCCATTGTGCTACTATTTAGCGGTGATATTTAAATATATGTATTGGAGTTAGATTAATGACCAAAGAAAGATTTTTACACCTGGCGAAAGAATGGGCATTACTTACACTGGCAACGGTAGTGCTTGATATAGGTGTATATGTATTTAAATTCCCTAACAACTTCTCATTCGGAGGAGTCACAGGTGTTGCTATTTTGCTGGGTAAGCTTTTTTCTTTAACCCCCGCAACATACAACTTTATAATCAATATGGCACTTTTGGTTTTGGGATTTATTTTCCTTGGCGGAAAATTTGGACTAAAGACAGTATATGTAAGCACTCTGTCTTCTCTCTTACTTAGCTTAGCAGAAAAGCTTTTCCCCATGGACGGCCCTCTTACAAATCAGCCGGTACTTGAACTATTCTTTGCAATCGTGCTTCCTTCTGTTGCGGCAGCTATTCTTTTTGACATGGGGGCAAGCAGTGGCGGAACAGACATTGTGGCAATGATAGTTAAAAAGTACACGCACTTTAACATAGGTACCGCACTTTTCATTGTAGACTTAACAATCACAATTTGTGCTTGCTTTGTATTTGACATTACAACCGGTCTTTTCTCATTCACAGGCCTTATGGCAAAGTCCCTTGTAATCGATGGTGTAATCGAAAACATTAACCTTTGCAAATACTTTACAATCATTTGCGATGACCCGAAGCCCATATGTGACTTCATTATAAACACCCTTCACAAAAGCGCCACAGTCTATAAGGCAGAAGGCGCCTACGAGCACCACGAAAAATCAATCGTGTTATCCGTTATGAAAAGAAGCCACGCAGTTCAGCTTCGAAACTTCATCAGAAGAACCGAACCTCACGCTTTTATCATGATCACGAACTCATCCGAAATTATCGGTAAAGGATTCAGAGGATTTAATTAAAGTAAAAGAAAACGTCCCCTCCGGGACGTTTTTTTATGCAAGGCAAGAATTATATCGGATAAAACCCGCTCTCGCTTCTGTCCTGAGCAGCAACGGACGCTAAGCTCGATAATACCTCGCTAAGCGCCGGCTGTGCGGAGAGTTTTATCCGATATAATTCTTGCCTTGCAAATTAAAGAACACCCATCCATTCGGATGGGTGTTTTCCATTTATTCGTATCTGAGAGCTTCGATGGGGTCCATCTTGGCTGCTTTGTTGGCGGGGTAATATCCGAAGAATACACCGATTGCCATTGATACTGAAATACTTAATATGATACTTGAAACTGATGGCGATGCAGGAGTTC
>JAEEXG010000095.1 GCA_016291405.1 Lachnospiraceae bacterium | reverse complement strand
GTAATCGGGCTTAAAGTGCATTGTAAGCATGTGATTGATGTTACCGCTTTTAAATGTGGTTTCATCGCAGTAAATGTAATCCGCGTCCTGCTCATTAATCACTTTTACATATTCAAACAAAGCTGAAGGATGCAAAATATCGTCGTGGTCGAAAAGTCCGATATATTCTCCCGTTGCTAAGGTTAAGCACTGGTTTGTGTTTTCTGAAATTCCGCCGTTTTTTTCAAGCTTCTTATATTTAATACGACTATCGTTGTAAGAAGAAACCACATCCTTCACATAAGAATGTGCATCATCTGAACCGTCAGCTAAGCAAAGCTCCCAGTTTGAATAGGTCTGCCATTCAACGGAACCAATCATTTCCTTAAGCATTGTTTCGTCAGTATTATATAAAGGAACCAAAATGCTTATTAAAGGTCTCTTTTCAAATTCGAAAGACTCTTCAAATTTTCTTCTTTCTTCATCAGGGAAACTCTTTGTGCCGTAGTTTTCTTTGGCAAGCTTTTCTCGCTTTTTATAAGCAAGCTTAGCTTTAAGTCCTCTTACTCCGCCTATTCCCTTAACTTTTCTGTAGGCGTTTACAGACTTATTCACAAATCTTCTTGCAGGAGCCGAAGCTTTCCACAGGGGATTATTCTTTATTCTGTTAAGCTTAAATTCAGCCTCTTCTTTCTCGGCAGAAAGCTCAGCAAGCCTTTCTGAAAGAAGATTGTTTCTTTCAAGCTCTTCTTCGTACTTCTCTTTGTAATCCATTTTTTATTTCACCACCAAATATTTATTACTGAAATTATAAAGCTTCTCTCTTGCAAACTTATTTACAAAAAGAAAACCTACTTTATATTCTCCGGGCTTTAAAAGTCCCTTTTGAATTCTAACCGCAAAGCCCGATAATCCAACGTTCTTCTGGTCTAGGGCAAATTGGGATACGTCACTTCTTACCGCACCTTTAATCCTGATTTTATAAGTTGCATTTTCGGTTTTAAGCAAAATATACTTTTTATAACAAGCGTTATCGCTTCCCTGAACATAGGAAAATCCTTGCAGCCAGTAGTATCCTTCGTCTTTTTCCTTATAAGAAAACTTATTCATTTCTCCGGCATATTCTAAGGAAATCTGAACACAGGGCTCTTCTCTTAAACCTTCAAGCCCTTTATTTAACTTGTTTATGCTCTTTGCATCTTCTGTCGTTCTTTCATATTCATATTCTGACGCAGGGCAAATCCGCACATCCAAACAATCATTTATCAAATACTTTGAGTATAAAGGATCGTATCCTTTGAAAGCAGGATGATAAGCATACAATTTATCTTTTTCCGTGTTTAATCTTATTATAGATTTCTCATCCGTATCTTTTCCACGGGTAACGGACTCAGCATGAATGGCGTAAACATCGTTACAAACAACGTTCATGTAGCCTTCTTCCATTACTTTAAAACTTAAGTCTATATCGTTAAAAGCAACTGCTAAATCTTCATTTAACCCTTTAACTTTTTCAAATACGTCCCTTCGAATCATCACACAGGCAGCCGTCACAGCACTGACATTTACTGTACTTTTGTTAAATCCGAAGTAGTAGTTTTCTTTATCATTTTGATACTGTAATTTATGAACCGGTCCGATTCGATTGTTAATTACACCTGCATGCTGGATCAAATTTGAATCGGGATAAAGAAGCTTAATTCCAACTAGACCGCTAAAATTCAGGATTGTAACATCTGTCATTTTTGCGATGGCATTGTTATTCGCAAAAGTTAAATCATCATTTAGCAGAAGAAAAATATTTCCTGAAGCTTCTTTTGCCCCCAAATTTACCATTTTTGAAAAATTGAAAGGCATAGATTTATAGATATATTTAAAATTATACTGCTTAGATAATTCTTTTATCTTTTCTTGATTTGAATCAGAGCTACCATTATCAATAACGATAATTTCATGAATCAAATTTGGCTCTGTATTCGTTTTTAATGAGTCCAAAACTATATTTAGTAGGTCAGGATTATCTTTAGAAGGAATGAGGACCGATATTTTTGCGTCCTTTTTTTCAAATACGCGCATCTTTGCTACATATTCATTGGCCCTATCATCCTTTATATAGTTATTATCATAGTCTGTTGCATGCACCAGCACTTCATCTATGTGGGCAACGCTTTTTCTTAGATTCGTTTCATTTGCAAAAACATATCTTAAAAGAGAATCGTAAATAGCGAGTGCTCCTTCAAGTCCCGGTGCAATGCTATATTCTCTAAAGGCACTTCTTCTTATTGCCACCATATTGCAGAAATAGAAGTGATTTAAAAAAGTATTTGGCGACCAGTCGGACTTAAAGAAAGGTTCACGCCTTGTGCCCTCAATGCTCTTTCCGTACTTTCCTTCTTTTCTTAAATCTACATCAGCAATATCTTCATCCCCGTAAACAATATTCACTTCCGGATTATCATTAAACTTTTTTGCAAGAAGAGAGAATGCCTTGTCAGTCACCTCTCCGTTTACAAAAACAAGAATGTCTTCTATATAGTTAGTTATTTTAAAAGTTGAATTTACCTTAGTGTAAGGAATAATGCTTATGGTAGTGGAGCCAAACTTTGCTGTAAAAGACATATTGCTTGCATTTTCATCCGAAAGGTCTGTGCTCTCAGAATCAATTGTCATATCAAAGCGCTCTAAAGAGCTCTCTTTTTCACGAATCCATTCGTCAAAAGAAAGCGTCTTTGAATTAAGTTCTTTTTGATATTTTTCCCCTGCACTCTTAATTAAGCTTTTCTTTAAAAGTTCCTTAACCATTTTTTCTTCTCACAAATAAAACTCACAGTTACTAACCCCATTTTTTCTTCGCTGTGAAATTAAAAAAACTTCTTTATATTTGAAGTAACGGCTTTTGCTACTTCCGGCTCAAGTCTCACTACTTCAAACTCTACATAAAGAAATGTATCTTCTTCATGCACAAATCCATCTACATTAAAATAGAAATTTGGATCAGATGTATCAAACACAAAAATGTTCTTTCCGAGTCTCTTACCGTTACTAAGTAAATACTTTTTGGAATCAACCGGGAAATCAAGTTCCTCAAGCTTTGCTTCTTTAATAGTAACAATTGACGGAGCATTTATGGGGTCAATCCTCATAATGCTGTTTCCTGCTGTTACCGGTACCAAAGCCTTCGCATGAGTCTCACTGTCAAAGGCATCTTTTATCGTAAAAGCAGTTTCTTCCGAAAACTTTTCATCCGCATCCGCAGGATAAACCTTAACTTCGTAAATCTCTTTATCAAGTGTTTCGTTTTCTTCCGGATTAAGAGGATTGATTAGCTTTACTCCAAGTCTTTCTCTTATTTCAGAAAGGCTTAGCCTCTTTCCTGTCACATGTTTTTGGAAGGTCGATTCATCAAGTTCGATTTCTTCTGCAGCTTCTTTTGAAAGAACAAGTTTTTTAAGTATCTCATCTATATCGAATACTTTTCTTGATTTATCTTCCAAAAGGTAACAATAAATCGAGCGATAGGCACTCTCTCTTATCTTAGTGGATGATTCTTTACACCACTCATAATCAATCAGAGTCCACTCATCCTTATTTACCAAGATATTTGAAAATACCACGTCTATATCTGAAAAATCAAAATCATCATTGTAGCCAACTAATGATACATACTTATCAAACAAAGCATAGAAGCCTTTTAAGTCTTTTTTCTGTAAGCACTTATCCATGAGCTTTGATAATTCCGTGCCTTCAACGTAATCAAATTCCGCGCAAACAGAATCGATACCTTCATTTACAAAGCACTTATTTATATTAAGTCCACTTCCTTTATAACGCTCATTTAATTTCTTTTCATATAAAGAAAGATTTTTTATGTGATCGTTTGCAACTTCGCTAAGCGGATATTTCTTAACACACTTTCTTAACCCGTTATCTTCAATGGTTGTGTATATAGCATACTCGGGAGAACGGTCGTTAGAAAATCTAGCATATTCAACTTCCAGAGTCGGACCCATTACAACTAAATATGAGTTTGAATAATACTGAAAGCTTCCATCCT
>JAEEXG010000048.1 GCA_016291405.1 Lachnospiraceae bacterium | reverse complement strand
GCCTTTTCTTAAATATATTTTTCGGAATGTTTATTTAGAATTAGCAATGTGGTTATGATTTAAGTGAGGGGAATCCTAAAAAAGTACACGGAATGGCTTCGAATTATCGAAGCCATTTTTGTGTGAATAAGCCTTTATTTGAAATCAAAAGAATACACTTAGCATTGAGACGCATGCTCGCATGCAGGATCAATGATGAGTGTATTTTTTTACTTTGCGAAGCAAAGGCAAACAGACACGAGCGTGAAGCGCAGCTTCTGCGAGTGTATGTTTGGATTTCAAATGAAAATCTTGGGACCAGTTCGTGTTATGTAAACCCCACCTACTCCGTATACTAAATCCGCCACGAATTCGGAGTAAAAATACCCCTTGCTCATCGTGTTATGTCAACCATTACTCCGTATATGATTTTTGTTAACAAAACGGAGTAGATTTTCAAAAAATCTACTCCGTTTTCGATACTTTTTTACTATACGGACAAACCTCTCTAAAAGTGCCCGATTTGGGGTCATTTTTACTCCGAGTTTAAATCAAATTTCATATACGGAGCAAAAGAAGTTTCTTAACCCATTTTGGAGCCTAGTCAGCTTCTTTTTAGCTTTACTAAGTACTCTGTAGTTCCTTCTTCAAACTTCTTTTCATCTGAAACAAAGAATCCATGGGCTTCGTAAAACCTTATGGCGTCTGTATTCTTTTCTATCGCCCATAAGAAATTAACATCGTATTCTTTCTTAGCAAACTCAAGAAGCTTCGCTCCCACTCCTTGACCCTGAAAGAAATAATCGACGTAGAGCTCAACCACTTCTTTTCCTTCAATATGGATAAGGCCTTTAACTATTCCCTTATCCTCATAAACCCAAATATAATCAAGAATCTCCGGCTTTGAATACTTTTCGGCAACAGGAAGAACCTGAAGTTCTCCGAAAGAAAAGTCATCGTCCTTAAATATCGGGCGAAACTTTATTCTTTTTACAAAAACAAGAATTTCTGCAATTCTTGAAATATCCTGCAAAGTTGCTTTTCTAATCATTAAATTCACCTACTGTATTCTTGTCAATCCATCATCATTATAAAGCTCATAGTCTGATGCTTCGGCCTTGTATGTTAAGTACTTAATCTTAGAATAATCAATATCGTCAACATTCTTTGCCTTAGGTCCGATAGGAAGCACGTGCCCCGGGCGAATAAACACTACCAGCTCGTTAAGCCCTACTTTAACGTAGTGGTCGCCTTTGGTTAACTCTTCTTCATCGTAATCATCAAGGCTTCTAAAGCGAACCATCTTCATATCTTCAGGAAGATATACAAATCTGCCCGTTGCGTTTTGCTCATAAACAGGTGCAATCATGATGCTCTCACCAACGAGTAGCTGGTCTTCTGTTTCTTTGGATCTATCATCGCTATACTCAAAAGACAAAGGCATAAAATACATTTCACCATTTAATGCTGCCTTCATAAATTCAGAATATATGTAAGGGATGAAAGCATACCTTAAATCAACAATGTTTTTAAAATCTTCAACCCTTTTAAAGGTATAAAGCTCCTGCCTTCTTGTACCCATTGCAGAGTGATTTCTGTAAAGTGGATTAAAGATTCCCGCTTCAAGCCATCTAAGCATCAAATCTTCCGTAGTGTCAGCGCCGAAACCTCCAAGGTCGCAGCCTGAATACAAAAATCCGCACATATTTAAAGCAGGCATCTGCTTTATGCTTAAAAGCAAATGGCTCCACCATGATTTGTTGTCTCCTGTCCAAATTCCTCCGTAACGGTGCATGCCGATGAAGGAAGAACGGGAAAACATAAGGATTCTTTTATCGGGAGAAAGTCGCTTAAATGCCTCTCCCGCAGACTTTGTCATGTTATATCCAAAAAGGTTATGAACCTTGTCATGACGAATTCTTTTTCCTTCGTACTCATGGAAGAATCGCTTAAAGTCTTCAGGATTATTGTCTATATCTCCCACAATTCCTTTAAATTTAAAGAAAGAATCTATGTCTAAGTTTTTGCCCTTATACTTTTCAATTTCTTCAAACACTTCTTTAAGATGATCTTCGGTATAGAAAATGGCGGGCTCGTTCATGTCATTCCAAAAGCCTTCTATTCCTGCATCCAAAAGAATCTTGTATTTATCTCCAAACCATTTTCTTGCTTCTTCGTTAAGAAAATCGGGGAACATCGCTCTTCCCGGCCAAACGGCAGCAACAAGATTGCTTCCGTCTTCTTTCTTACAAAAGAAACCGTTCTTAACGCCCTCTTCGTATACGTCGTATCCCTCTTCAACCTTTACTCCCGCATCGATAATGGGCACAAGATGAACACCTTTTTCTTTCATCTCTTTTACAAAGTCATTGAAATTCGGGAAGTCTTTTTCGTTTATGGTAAAGTCTTTGTATCTATCCATGTAGTCTATGTCAAGGTACACAGAATCGATGGGAATATCGTGTTCCTCGTATTTAGCCACCAAATCCCTGACTTCATCCGCGGTAAAGTAGCTCCATCTGCTCTGGCCGTAACCAAAAGCCCACTTTGGAGGAATGAAGCTTAAGCCTATAAGTTTTCTAAATTCCTTAACGATTTCTTTTTTGGTATCGGCAATGCAAACATAAATGTCTACGTCAAGTTCTTGGTGCTTTATAATAAAAGTATCGATATCAGTGCAACCTATATCAAACTCAACGCTCTCAGGGGTATCCCAGTAGTAACCTACGGGCTTTTCATCGTCTATGATAAAGAAATTCTGTGCCGCATATAAAGACTTCTTATCTTCCATATGCTGGGAATCATCTGAGCAAAAGCTTCTGTAGGTCCAACCCCTTTTATTTATTCCCCTAAGGGTCTCGCCAAGGCCGTAAACTATAGCTTCTTTACTAAGAGTTCTTTTAAGTGTTTTGCTTTCTTTGTCTATGGTCCAATCGGGAAGGGTTTCTTTTTCCACGGGAATATCCATGACCGTTGCATAAGTCTTTATTGGGTTTCCAAGTCTGTAACGTTTAATCATTTTTTATCCTCTCAAATTACTTTTTTGCTATCAATCTGTACCAATCCATCTTTTCAAACTCAGTTTCAGGCGCATAGCAAGGAAACTGCTTTATCGTAATATCTTTATATCCAAGCTTTTCAAGATGCTTTGTTACCGGTTCAAGTTTAAATGGATTGTAATGCTCTTCAAATATTTCTCTTTGGAATATCTTTTCGTCTTTTTCAAAGGAATAAAGAAGGTTAAAGGTAATGGAACCGTCTTGGTTATGGTCCCAAACCTGCATAAGATTTACTCTGTTTTCGCCGTGATGGAAGGGATTGTAAAAGTAAAACCGCTCGGTTTCTTTCTGTATCTTCTCCCAGTTTCTTGAATCAAAGCAGATGTAGCCCCCGTCTTTTACATGCTTATCCATTTCTTCCAAAGTTTTAAGCACATCAGCGTTACTAACGTATCCAAGGGAATTGCCGGTGCTTACAACCATGTCAAACTTATCGTCGCCAAAGCAGGAAAGGTCCCTAAAATCGGTGCATTTTAGCTGAATGTCTTTTCCCCTAGCTTTAACTTTCTTTTTGCATCTTTCAAGCATCGCTTCGCTTAAGTCAGAGCCCGTAACATCCATTCCCATATCAAGAAGCGGAATTGTCATGCCGCCGGAACCTATACTTACATCAAGGACCGTCTTAATGCTTCTTTCTCCAAGAAACAAGGTCCAATCCTTTTTTATGCATCCAAAACGCTCCTCGCTCTCGATTAAGTCGCAAATATCGGCGCGATCGTAAAGTTTTTCCATTTAGTTTTCCCTCCCCATAAACGCCTTTATCAATGCAATATCTTTAAAATCCTTGTCCCTGCCAAGTTCTTTCTTCATATCCAGCATCCCTTTTAACGTAATAACAGGGATTCCATCTATTCGCGTAACAGTGTCATTCAACCAGTTTTCAAAGATTTCTATGTCTTTTCCAACCTTAAACCACCGATTGCCACTCTCTGTATATTTATAAAGAAACCCTTCTTTTTGAAGTAAATCTGCCATCTTCTTATTGCATCCCATATCTATGTCAGCGGTTTCTTCTTTAATTCCATACAAAACCATCGCTGCGCCTGTAATAAGCCAAAAGTCGGTGCGCTCGTATGGGAATTTATTTATACGTTCAATAATTTCATTTTTAGTCATTAAATTTAAAATACCCCCTCCGTTTCCACACTCTTTCTCTAGTTTAAATGGTTGGTGAGGCGTTGACAAGGAGTAAAAAATATCATATATTCAATGCGTCTCGGAAATCCGACTCGGACTTCCGTATTCAGCAAAATCTAATTAAATAAGGAGATTTTATGTACAAATCACTTCTTAATCGGCAGGAGTTTCTTTGTAAAGAAATTGAAAAGTGCCGCAAAATCATTGGTTCTGCACCTCTTGGAAAGCTTGAGATTTATAAAAACCATGCAAACACAAAATGGTATTTTAAGCCTGATAAAGCAGAGCGAGAATACTTACCAAAAAGCAACATTGTGCTTGCTTCAGAATTAGCTCAAAAGAGAATTGAGACAGAAAGACTTAATTTGTTGCTTAAAGAAAAACGCGCTATAGAAATGTTTATAAAGCATGCGCCGAATGAAAAACAGCTACAGGAATTTGCAGAAACTCAAATACTTTTTTCAACCGTTACCGCTATCGGTAAAAAGGATAATGTATCATGGCAAGACGCCCCCTTTGAATCAAACCCCGCCTTCTTAGAAAACTTAAAACACAGAAGTCCTTCTGGACATCTTCTCCGTTCAAAGTCGGAATGCCTGATTGACATGCAACTATTCAATCGAAAGATTCCATTCCGCTACGAGTCCCCACTCTTGATTAATGGTCAGACTGTTTATCCAGACTTTACGATTTACAAGGAGTCCACCAATGAATTCGCTTATTGGGAACACTGTGGAATGATGGATGATCCAAGATATCGAAGGAAAGCAATTGAGAAAGAAGAAATGTATTATTCTAACGGTTTCTTTCCTGGTGAAAAGCTTTTTCTTACCTACGAAACTTCCACCAATCCAATTACTATCAATTCCATCGATAAGGTTATTGATGAGATTGAAGAATGGTTAGAGCTTTAATTGGAAATAGCGAAGCATGCGCTGTAATGAGTGTTGTGTTATGTCAACCACTGCTCTCCATAGACGATTCATGCCGGTTCTGGGAGCAAATCCATGCGTGCGGCTGTGAGTTATGTTAACTAGTGCTCCCAATAGTGTAATAATCGATGAATGGGAGCTGTTTTACACAAAAAGCGCGTTCAATTCTTCATAATTTGGCTATAGGGACAAAAGCAGATGATTTCATAGCACTATGACCTCATTTTGCTCTCAACAAGGAGAAAAAAACGTATAGGGAGCTGAAGTTTACATAACTCGTGCGCGATAGGGGGTGATATTGCTCCCAACGTGCAAAGAATTCAGCATAGGGAGCGCCAGTTTACATAACACACCGTCGAAAGTGCGGAAAGTCACGGCAGGAGGCCCGGAAGGGCCGAAAAAAGGACGAATTAAAACAGGCACAAGCCTAAGCTTGTGCCTTAAATCACTGATATATGATGCGAATCAGCCGGCCGATGAAATCGGCCGCGAATTATCTGTACCTTGAAACAAGTTCCTTGTATTCAAGCTTTCCGCCGTATAGATCAAGGGCGCTTCCGACTGAGAAATTGACTTTTCCGTCCGTTAACTCTTCTATCCTTGAAATATCATCGTAGGTGGTGATGCCGCCTGCGTAGGTGATGGCGTTTCTTGTAGACATGGCTGCGTCTCCTAAGATTCGAATGAGCTTTTCGTCTATACCATGCTTCATACCTTCCACGTCTACGCCGTGGATTAAGAACTCATCGCAGTACTCGCTTAAGTGAGTAAATACTGCGGGGGTGATGCGTACGTTAGTAAACTTCTGCCATCTGTCAGTTACAACGTAGTAGTCACCATTTAAGAATCTGGCACTTAAGTCAAGCACCACTTTATCGGCGCCTACCGCATATCTTAAAGCTCTTAAATTATCAAAAAGGATTTCTCCGTCTTTAAATACATAACTTGTTACAATTACGTGGCTTGCGCCTGCTTTGATGTAGGACTTGGCGTTTACGGCGTTTACGCCTCCGCCAATCTGAAGACCGCCCGGATATGCTTTCAAAGCCTTTATGCCTTCATCTCTTGTGGCCTTAAAGTGCTCCGAATCCTGACTGTTAAGTAAAACAACGTGTGCATTCTTAACGCCGCCTGCTTTAAAAAGGTTTGCGTACCAAGCACTGTCGTGTTCGGATACGAAATTTTCCTTTGCCTTATCGCCTGCGTCCTTTAAGCTACCCCCGACTATCTGCTTTACTTTTCCGTTGTGAATGTCAATACAAGGGCGAAACTTCATACTATCCTCCCAAAGAAAGAATTATTAAATCACCTTACTCATATCATATAAGCCGGCGGGTTTACCCTTTAGAAATTTAGCCGCCTGAACAGCACCGTTAGCAAAAATAGCCTTTGAATATGCTGTGTGGGTGATTGTAATAACCTCATCTCTGCCTGCAAAAATGACTTCGTGTTCTCCCACGATTGAGCCACCTCTTACAGCAGAAATTCCAATCTCTTTTTTACTTCTTTTTTCACGTTTAACTGTTCTGTCGTAAACGTAGTTATATTCATTACCAAGGGATTCGTTGATTGAATCCGCAAGGGCTAAAGCCGTACCTGAAGGCGCGTCAATCTTTTGATTGTGATGCTTTTCAACAATCTCGATATCAAAGCCCGAAGGCGCAAGTAAAGACGCCACGTTCTTTAACTCCTTTAAGAGCATATTAATGCCCACAGACATGTTAGCAGAACGCAGTATCGCTACCTTCTTTGAGTATAGCATCACTTTATTAACGGTTTCATCGCTTAAAGCCGTTGTGCAAAGCACCAAAGGAAGGCGTTTCTCTTTGCACCAGTCTAAAAGTGCATCCACGCAGGTTGCGGTTGAAAAGTCAATCACAACGTCCGCATCTACGTTACACTCACCCACCGTTTTAAATACGGGATAAGGGTTTGTTTTAATATGGTCTGAAATATCGATACCGGCTACGATTTCGGTTTCAGGGTCGTTATTGCAAATATCTGTAATAACCTGGCCCATCTTTCCGTTACAGCCGTGCATAATTATTTTTGTCATTTTAAATCTCCCGCTTAGTCATTTGATAAATCATTAAATTTGATTACCTGGTTTGAAGAAACCGAAATGCCGTAACCCTCTAAAGACTTTTTAAGTCTTTCAACGTTTGCGGCTTCCATCTCGGTAAGAGGAAGACGTAAAGGGCCTGCATTCATTCCCATAAGATTAAGCGCAGTCTTTACAGGAATAGGATTGACTTCGCAGAAAAGACTCTTAATTAAGTCTAACGCTTTAAGCTGAAGATTGCAACTTTTCTTAACATCACCATCAAGATATGTGGCAACGATATCATGTGTTTCCTTGGGAGCTACGTTTGAAAGAACGGAAATAACTCCAAGTCCACCAAGTGAAAGGATGGGCACGATTTGATCGTCGTTACCTGAATAGATTGAAAAATCATCATCCATAATTGAAGCAAGCATAGCTACCTGAGAGATATCTCCTGATGCTTCTTTTATAGCTACAACATTCTTTGCTTTTTCATGAATTGTCTTAACCGTGGCAGGTAAAATGTTACATCCTGTACGTGAAGGAACGTTATAAAGAATAACGGGGATCTTTACAGCTTCCGCTGTCTTTACAAAGTGCTCCACAAGACCTTTCTGTGTAGCTTTATTGTAGTAAGGAGTAACAAGTAAAAGCGCATCTGCTCCCGCTTCTTCTGCCTTTTTAGATAAATAGATTGCTGTTTCTGTGCTGTTTGAACCTGTACCTGCAATAACGGGCACTCTCTTGTTTACAGTCTTAACTGTTTCTTTAATTACCTTAATGTGCTCCTCGTGTGAAAGTGTTGAAGCTTCACCGGTGGTGCCGCAGGCAACGATTGCATCGGTTCCGTTTTTAATCTGAAACTCGATAAGCTCGTTAAGCTTTTCAAAATCAACTTCTCCGTTTGCTTTCATGGGGGTAACAAGCGCTACGGCTGCTCCCTTAAAAATAGGTGTGTGCATAATTTTCCCTCCTTGATTATCATAACACCGATTAATAGTTTAAGCACACGGTATAAAAAAAGAAAACGACTAACACAAAAACGGTCAGTCGCAATCACTCAAAATTCATTGATAGCTCCCCATCCTAAAAAGGATGACAGTCATACACTTATTAAATGTATGCCCAGGACTCAGACTTACGAATCTGCTCCTTCGGCGCCGTACCCTTTCTTTATGCTTCACCTGTGCCCGACACATCCGCATAAATACTCTTGTAAAGCGCGACCTCTACCGTGTTCTTATTTATTTGTCTGTCATGTTAACACGCTAAAGTTAACGTGTCAACATATTTTGCAAGAAAGAAGCCATAAACGCTCTAATTTTGTGCGTTTTTTCATTGAATCATTAATTTTGGGATGATATAATCTCAAAGTTGGTTTATTTTGATGTTTTAAAAATATAAAAAAGAGGTTTTTATGTTACAGAAAAGAGAAGACATTCGTAACGTTGCAATCATCGCTCACGTAGACCACGGTAAAACAACTCTCGTGGACGAATTGCTTAAACAAAGCGGCGTATTCAGAGAAAACCAGGAAGTGGCTGAACGTGTCATGGACTCAAACGATATTGAACGTGAACGAGGTATCACCATTCTTTCAAAGAACACCGCAGTTTCATATAAAGGCACAAAGATTAACATTATCGACACTCCCGGCCACGCGGACTTTGGCGGAGAAGTAGAACGTGTACTTAAGATGGTAAACGGCGTAATCCTTGTTGTTGACGCTTTTGAAGGTCCCATGCCCCAGACACGTTTCGTGCTTACAAAGGCTATGGAGCTTAAGCTTCCCGTAATTGTGTGCGTAAACAAGATTGACCGCCCCGAAGCACGTCCCACAGAAGTTGTTGACGAAGTGCTTGAATTATTCCTCGAACTTGATGCTACGGATGAGCAGCTTGACTGTCCTTTCGTGTTTGCTTCAGCTAAGGGCGGATTTGCTTCCCTTGATGCAAACGTTAAGGGCACAGACATGGCTCCTTTGTTTGATACAATCATTAACTACATCCCCTGCCCCGAAGGCGATCCCGATGCAGGCACTCAGCTTTTGATTTCCACCATCGACTACAACGAATATGTAGGAAGAATCGGTGTAGGTAAGGTTGATAACGGTAAAGTGTTTGTTAACCAGGAAGTTGTAATCGTTAACCACCACGAGCCCGATAAGCAGAAGAAAGTTAAGATTTCCAAGCTTTACGAATTTGACGGACTTAAGAAGGTTGAAGTTAAAGAAGCTTCAATCGGAAGTATCGTAGCTATTTCAGGTATTGCAGACATTAAGATTGGTGATACCCTTTGCTCCGTTGATGCTCCCAATCCCATTCCTTTCCAGAAGATTTCAGAGCCCACAATTTCAATGGACTTTATCGTAAACGACTCTCCTTTGGCAGGTTTGGAAGGAAAGTTTGTTACATCAAGACATCTTCGCGACAGATTATTCAGAGAGTTAAATACAGACGTTTCTTTAAGAGTTGAAGAAACCGATTCCACAGACCGCTTTAAAGTATCCGGTCGTGGAGAATTGCATCTTTCAGTATTAATCGAAAACATGCGCCGTGAAGGATTTGAATTTGCGGTAAGTAAAGCAGAAGTTCTTTATAAAAAGGACGAAAAGGGAAAGACCTTAGAGCCCATGGAAATTGCTTACGTAGATGTACCTGAAGAATATTCGGGAACAGTTATCGAAAAGCTTTCACAAAGAAAAGGTGAGCTAAAAGAAATGGGCCACGCAAGCGGCGGATTTACAAGACTTATCTTCTCCATTCCTTCAAGAGGTCTTATCGGTTACAGAGGCGACTTCCTTACAGATACAAAGGGTAACGGAATTTTAAATACAATCTTTGACGGTTACGGCCCTTACAAGGGAGACATCGCTTACAGAAGCCAGGGTTCACTTATCGCATTTGAAAACGGTGAAGCGGTAACCTACGGACTTTTCAATGCTCAGGAAAGAGGAACATTATTTATCGGACCCGGCGAAAAAGTTTACAGCGGTATGGTTATCGGTCAGACCGGTAAATCAGAAGACGTTGAAGTAAACGTTTGTAAAAAGAAACAGCTTACCAATACCCGTTCTTCTTCAGCGGATGAAGCTTTAAGACTCTCACCCCCGAGAATCCTTTCTTTGGAGCAGGCTTTAGACTTCATCGATACAGACGAGCTTTTGGAAGTTACACCTACAAAGCTTAGAATCAGAAAGAAGATACTTGATTCTCTTATGAGAAAGAGATCAGGATTTAAAAAGAATCAGTAATTTGAATCAAATATAAAAGGCAGGATGCATTTCGCATCTTGCCTTTTTTGCTTATTCGCTAAGTTTTTCTTCGTACTTTTCAACGGGCATCGGCTTTGCGTAGTAGAAACCTTGAATCACATCACAGCCTCTTTCTGTTAAGAAGTCTGCCTGGTCTTTTGTTTCAACACCCTCTGCTACAATCTTAAGTTTAAGCGCTTTTGCCATATCAACCATGTAAGCGATGATGTTGTTTCCTCTATCAACGTTTGTTCCGCCTCGTAAGAATCCCATATCGAGCTTAAGCACATCAAGAGGGATATCTTTTAAGGAGTTTAGTGAAGAATAACCGCTTCCAAAGTCATCCATTGCAATCTTGTATCCTAAGTTTCTAATCTTTGTAACACGGTCAACGATTTCATCCTGGTTCTTCATATAAGCACTTTCCGTTATTTCAAAGTAGATGTTGTTTTTATTTATAGGATACTTTTTTGTAAGTACTGCTATTGTATCAACGATATCGTCTGACTCTAAACTTACTCTTGATACGTTTACCGATACAGGCACATGAAGAATGTCACTCTTTTCCCACTCGCTTACAAGCTTAAAGACACTCTCCCAAACGTATTTATCAAGGGCTTTGATAAAGCCGTTCTTTTCAAATACGGGAATGAAAACGCCGGGAGATACAATGCTTCCGTCAGGCTTAAGCCAGCGGCTTAACGCTTCTGCTCCCACAACTCTACCTGTCTTATGGTCAAACTGAGGTTGCATGAAGACAACAAACTGTCCGTCTTCCATTGCGCTTCTCATGTTAAGAGTTATGTCCGTTTCAGCCTTCATTTCATTTCTCATTTCATCTGTAAATTCGACGAAAGTATTATGAGTTCTGTCTGTTGCCATGTCGGCAGCATACGTACAAAGGTTAGTGACGCTTCCGATATCCATGGTGTTATCGGTAATATTGTAATAACCATAACGAATGGTTACGGGGAAATAAATTCCTAAATGCCTTACATCAACGGTTTCAAAGCTTTTGTAAGAAGCAATAAAGTCAGGATCGTTTTCAAGTAAAACTGCAAAGACACCGCCACCAAATCTTGCAACTATGCCCTTTCCGTCTATGAAGTTATTTACTTCCTTTGCAATGTAACAAAGAACCTTATCTCCTGCTTCGGAACCATATAAGTCGTTTACGCTTTTAAGTCTGTTTACGTTACCAACCATTACAATATAGTTTTTATCAGGATTATCTCTAAGGATTTCAGCCGCATATTTTCTAAAGCCTAAGCTATTGTAAATGCCTGTCATTCTGTCCTTTAAGGCAGCAAAGCGCAAGTCATCGTTCATATAGTAAACGCAGTCCTGAACACGGGCATACCCGTTTGCAATGGCTGTTGCCATATCCCTGCAGCTTCTGTATCCGCAAGACTCGCAGTTAATATTTTGCTTAACCTTTGTGTCTTTATGCATGGAAAGAAAGATGTCTTGAATGGCATCTTCAGGCACTATGTAAGGCTGTCTGTATCTGTCATGGAAGATTCGCATGTAATCTTGAATATCAAGGTCTGCGTATCTCTTTTGAGCCCTTTCATAATACTTTTTAGGCGAGTTTACAAAGGGTGTGTTTCTGTAGCAATTCTCTCTTATAATTTCATATGCCTTAATTATTGTGGAAGGATTACTCTCTCTTTTTCTTATTCCGTTTCCGCCCACGCATCCTTCATAACAAGACATGATGCTTAAAGCTATAGGGTGAATTTCTCTTCCTGAAGCGCTGAAATTTTCAAGGCGTTTAATGATTTCTTCCGAAAGGCCGTTATAAAAATCGGTAACTTCACTCCTATCAAAGAAAAGTGCAATCATATCAAGGAAACCGCTCATGTATGAGGCAAGATTGCCTACTCCCGTTGATTTTAAATCGGCCTTTGCTCTTTCCTGCGGAAGGTTATCGATTTTTATTTTCTTTGAAAGACTCTTAAAGGTCACACTGTAGGTTACTTCAGCCCCGTTATCGTTGGACCTTATTTCATCTGCCTGTGTAAGGCAAGGGCTAATATATGCAAGCTTTGAATCGTCTTTTAAAACATTTTTTACATAAATTGCCGTACATAGAGACGGAGACTGAACAGGAATCATTAAGGGAAGTAAGCCCGGATGAGCATTTTCCGCAAAGTTAACAACGGCAGCGCAACTGTTAATGATAAACTCCTTGCATCTTCCGTTTTCATTCATATGTTCTTTTATGTATTTTGCATGGAAATAGGCAGAAATCTCCGCGCCAAAAGCCACGTCGTAAATCTTGTTTACTCCGGCTTTTTTAAGATATGCCAAAATTGCGGAAGCCTTGTTTTCATAGATTAGATAAAATGTTGGGTCTATTAAAACAGAGATTTTCTCTCCATTGTTTAAATCTTCAAAGAAAGCATCGGAGTCGTCTCTAAAGTCCCTTGCATGGTGATTGCAGGCAGTTACGCAAAGTCCGCATTCAATGCACTTTTGAGACACTTCTACCCTGGCATGGCCTTCATCTGCCACGGAGATGTTTGCCCCAAGCACAGGGCACACACTTATGCACTTGTTACAGCCCACGCAATTTTTTGCCGTAAAGACTGTTCCTTGGTTAAATCTGCTCATATATTACCTATTCAAAAGAAACTACTACGCTTGTATCATTAAAATGTTCGAAGTTAATCTGTTCCCCAAAGCCGGACATTCCTATGTAATTACCGTATTCTTTATTGGCCTTTTCGCAAAAAGAATTCTCGACTCCGAGCTTTTCGGTTCTTTTGCTTTTTACATAGCACTGAATTACCAGCGAAAATGAAGGGTTCGGAATCTCTTTTTTAATATTTTCAGCAGTTTCTTTCCACACTTTCTCAATGTCATCAAGCTCTAAAAGCACCATCTTTGTGCGGTTATACACTCTTGCAAAGCAGGTGATGCTTTTATCGGGCATTATTTTGTCTACGTCTGTTATGTAGATATCCTTACCGGTAATCCTTCCGAAGGGATGATCGTGAATCACATCGGGAAGCTTGTCGGGGGGAATGTTTAGCATCATAGCAATGGCATCTGTTGCAGGGACGTCATCAATGGCATACACTCTTCTTTCGTCGCAATCCACGTCTGTTGCCATGCAGTAATGCTTTGTGGGCTTAAATATGTTTTCTTTGTATGTAACGATTTTTCCGCCAAGATTTTTAATAAACACAAATACGGATGCATTGTTATATACTTCTCCGTCCAAAGAAACATAATTCTTTGCATCGGTGTTCTCTCCCCCTGCGGTACCTCCAACGACCTGAATCTTTCTTCTTTCAAGCACATACCTGAAGGTATCCTGCACCAGTTCTTCGCACATGCCGTGAGCCGTTGAAAACTGAATACAAATTAAATCCTTAAAATCCTTAAACTTAGAAAGAGCGTTTTCTATACTGTTTGCGTAATGCATGGGATAGTGGTCTATTTCAAACAATGTGCCGCAGGAAATCTCGATTCCGTCATATACGGCCAAAGCCTCCAGCGCATAGTTACTGTTTCCTGCAGAAGAAAAAGAAACATAGGTGGTGGCACCTATGCAAGTGGCCTTTTTGTAGCTTTTTCTAAAATTTTTGCTAAAAAAAACAAAACCTTTAGCAGGAGAAAAAAAGATAATGAGCTTAGGCACACCAAAGCTGTCTATCTTTTCTTTAACTTCCTTAAAGGCTTTGTCTTGATCTTGTTCTTCGCTGTAAGCCACAATATTTTTAATCATCGGACGCTCCTTAATAGTAATATTAAGTTACCACCATAATCTTATCCGATAATTAATTCTTGGCTATTTTTCAAGGTATTTAACGATTTTCTTTTTAAGAATTTCAAACTGAACGGGCTTTGATATATAGTCGTTCATTCCGCTTTCCAAAAAGATTTCGTCTGCTCCCTTCATAACATTTGCAGAGCATGCCACAATGGGAACCGTTTTATTCCACTCTACTTCCGATGCACGTATCTTTTCGGCAGTCTCAGCTCCGTCCATATCGGGCATCATGTGGTCCATAAATATAAGGTCGTATTTCTTTTCAAGAGACATGTTGTAAGCATCTATGCCTGAAAAACAAGTATCGGGCACAATGTCAAACTGCTTTAAAAATGCCGCCAGCACTTTAACGTTAACCTTATTATCATCAACAACCAAAACTCTTGCTCCGGGATACTTAGGAACAGGTTCGTCCTGAGCCTTTTTTTCGGTCTTTGCCGAATTTTCAGCTCCGTACAAATAGAAGGTCTCGTACTTGTTTACATCGATTACGCTTCTTTGAACGCCCTTAGCAAGGGGTTCATTCTCTATAACGTTTACAGGAATCTGGAATGAGAATACGCTTCCCTTTCCGTATTCACTGGTAACACCGTAAGTTCCGTCCATCTGCTTTAAAAGCTCTGCTGAAATAGCAAGGCCAAGTCCCGTTCCAACGATACGGCGGTTTTTCTTCATATCAACCTGACTGAAGGGCTTAAAGAGCTTATCCATATCTTCATAGGAAATTCCGCTTCCCGTATCTTCAACAGATCCTTTTAAGATTATGGAGTGTTCATCAGTTACTTCGTAATCAAGGTTAAAAGAAATATGTCCGGTTCTTGTAAACTTTTCAGCATTTCCAAGGAAGTTAATCATTATCTGCCTGATTCTTATTCCGTCCGCAAATAAGACCGAAGGAATATTGGGATTAACATCCACGTAGAATTTAAGGGGCTTATCCCCTATACGCATATTAATAACGTTTACAACTGCGTTTATTAATTCAATGGTAGAAAACTCTGAAGGAATAACGTCAAGCTTACCTGACTCTGCCTTTGAAAGATCTAAAGTTTCGCAGATAATATCAAGAAGCATCTTTCCCGAAGACCTGATTTGGGAAATGTATTCTTTAATCTTTGGAGTCTCAAATTCACGCTCCGCAAGCTCAGCCATACCGATAATCGCATTTAAGGGAGTCCTTATTTCGTGGCTCATGTTAGCTAAGAATGCGCTCTTAGCCTCGTTGGCGTTTTCGGCTTCATCCTTTAGCTCAATCATCTTATTCATCTGATCTTGCATAAGAGTAACATCGTCTATGATGATAAGGAAACCGATTTGTTTTCTTCTTTCCAAAATGGGCTTTGCCAAGGATGTATAGTATTTTCCGTTTACCTCAAATACATCGGAACGGCCGAAAGTACAAAGCTGCATGGGAAGGTCGTCCATAGTGTGGCCCGCTTCCCAGTCCCTTAACTGAGGGAAAATAAAGTTTGCGGATGCATTGGAAGTTAAGTAATGTCTGTCTGTATCCGCCACAATAACGCCCTCATCCAAGTCTCTGTAAAGGCTTGTGTAAGCGCGGTTTTCAACATTGACCATCTTTCCGTGTGTAAGTGAAAAAGTGAGGAAAACTGTTGTAATTGATATAAATAAAGAAGTGGGGTTATATCCTTGTGAAATTCCCGTGTAATACATAACGAGGGAAATTACGGGAGTGATGCCCATAATAAGGATAATGATTAAACGCATCTTTTCAGAATGCTTTGTGACCGTCCTGAGTTTTTGAATAACCGTAGCCAAAGAAAGGCCGATAAGCATGCCCTGAAAACAAATAAACGCGATATTTCCGGGCCCTACGATGAATCTTAAATGGAAGCCGTATCCTGTATTATTCCATTCAACGCCTCTGTAAAAAAGATTTGTATCAAAGCCAAGCATAATAAGGAAAAAGATAATGGCATCAAGAGTGCTTATAACATACCAAAGCTTGGATGGCATTTTGATGCTACAATACTCTCCTACAAACATGGCAAACATCGTACACAAAAATACAAGACCAAGATACTCAACACTCTTGGCTAAAAGCGCAACCGATATAAGCCTTGCCGTCATTTCCGCAAAATAACCAAAGGCATAAAGTCCGGAACAGACAGCTGCCATAATAAGAAATCTTGCGTCTACGCCGAGTCTAAAATGGATCAGGCAAAACAAGCTGTATAATGATAATGCGACCGCTACTACCTGCAATACAACTACAAATGTGTACATATGCTTCTACATCTCCTTTTGGAAGATTTGCATGGTAAAAGTATTACTAAATCATTTTATCTGTAAATTATATCACATATCAATTAATCGCCCAATACCATCTTCGCAATATCAGCCGATTGCTTTGCATCCTTGGAATAAAAATCTGCACCTATCTGCATTGCAAACTCTTCGGTAAGCACTGCTCCTCCCACCATTACCTTACAATCAAGGCCTGCATCTCTTAAAGCCTTAATGGTCTGTTCCATGGAAGAAACCGTAGTGGTCATAAGGGCGGATAAGCCAACAAGCTTTACTTTATGCTCTCTTGCGGCTTCAACCACTCTCTCGATTGGTACGTCTTTTCCTAAATCTATTACCGTAAATCCATAGTTTTCCAAAATGGTCTTAACTATGTTCTTTCCTATGTCGTGAACATCTCCCTTAACGGTTGCAAGAACAATTTTACCTTTAGAAATGGTCTCTTTGTTGTTCTTAGCCATGTGTTCTTTTATTACGGCAAATCCCGATTCTGCTGCCTGAGCGCTTGATAATAACTGGGGTAAGAAAATGGTTCCCTTTTCAAACAAAGCTCCCACTTCATCAAGTGCGGGAATCAGGTCTTCGTTTACAACATCCAAAGCGTCCTTTGTTTCAAGAAGCTCTTTAACCTTCCTTGCGGTTAAGTCTCCAAGACCTTTTTTAATCAAATCCTTTATGGAAGCTTCGGATGATTTGGTTTCTTCTTTTACAGCTACGGTATCTGCGTATCTTTCAACGTAGATTGTAGCGGACTTATCGATATTGGCTAACACATGATAGGCATTTACAGCGCCCATCATTGCGGCATTATTTGGATTAATAATGGGAAGATCAAGGCCTGCCTGCATTGCAAGTGTTAAGAAAGTTGTGTTTATAAACTCTCTTCTTGGAAGTCCGAAGGAAATGTTTGATACACCAAGGACCGTATGAACTCCGTATCTAGCCTTTACTTCTCGGATTGCGTCAAGGGTTTCTTTTACCTCTTTTTGCTGAACGGAAGCAGTTAAGGTTAAGCAGTCAATGTAAATATCCTTTGTTTCGATTCCGTAGTAATGGCACCTGTCAACGATTCTTCCCGCTATTTCAACACGCTTTTTAGCTTCGGAAGGAATGCCGTCTTTATCCATGGTAAGGCCTATTACGGCAGCTCCGTACTTTGCGGCAATGGGAAGAATCTTATCAAGGACTTCGGGCTCACCGTTAACGGAGTTAACCAAGGCTTTACCGTTATATATTCTTAATGCTTTTTCAATTACATTTGCATCGGATGAGTCTATCTGCAAGGGAAGGTCAACAACAGTCTGAAGCTCTTTTACCACTTCAACCATCAAAGACTGTTCATCAATCTTAGGAAGACCTACGTTTACATCAAGGATTTCGGCGTTTGCCTCCGCCTGCTCCATTGCCTGGTTCTTTACATAGTCGATATCGTGATTTAATAAGGCTTCTTTAAATACCTTTTTACCTGTGGGGTTAATTCTTTCTCCCACCACGTGAACTCTTGTTACATCAACAAAAGCTCTTCCGCTTGAAAGATAGGATTTGTTGTTTTTTTCAGGTCGACTTGGCTTATAGTCTTTAGCTTCTTTTGCCAAAGCCTTGATAAACTCAGGGTCCGTACCGCAGCATCCGCCCACCATGGAGACTCCCATTTCCATAAATGGAACCATCTCTTTTGCAAACTCATCGGCAGTCATATCGTATCCGCCTGTTTTAGGGTCGGGAAGGCCTGCGTTTGGCTTAACAATTAAAGGTAAATCAGAAACCTCTCTCATCCTTTTAACAAAAGGAAGAAGCTCTTTTGGGCCCAAAGAACAGTTAACGCCGATTGCATCTACCTTTAATGCGGATAAGGTGATGGCCATTGCTTCTACCAAGGTTCCGTTAAAGGTTCGACCGTTAGGTTCAAAGGTCATGGTGACTAAAATGGGAAGGTCGGAGTTTTCTTTTGCAGCCAAAACTCCCGCCTTAACTTCAAGTAAGTCGGTTTGTGTCTCAAACACCAATAAATCGGCACCTGCGTTCTTTCCTGCGATAATCATTTCTTTGTACATATCGTATGCAGAATCGAATTTAAGGTTTCCGAAAGGCTCCAAGATATCACCGATTGTACCCATATCAAGGGCAACCAGGGCGCCATACTTTGAAGCTACTTCTTTAGCGTTCTTTACCCCTGCCGTAACAATTTCTTCTACCGAATATTTGGAAGTCTTACACTTATAAGCGTTTGCGCTGAAGGTATTTGAATATATGATATTAGATCCTACTTTTAAGTAGGATTCGTGAATTTCCTTAATTAAGTCAGGATGTGTGATGTTTAGTTCTTCCGGGATATGTCCCATGGGAGCTTTTCTTTTTACAAGCTCAGTGCCCATGGCTCCGTCCAAAATAAGAATCTTGTCAAAAAAGTCCATTATTCCTCCATAAGACCCGCAATTGCAGTAACGCTTTTAAGCGGATTCATTAAGTTATTCTCGTTTAGCCTTACCCCTGCGATTTTTTCTGTGTTTAAAAGTCTTATGAAGTCTCTCTGACTTTCTAAGGGGAGGTCGCCGTACCCGGGGCTAAAACGGGTGGTAGTTTTCTTTCCAAGCTCCTTTTCGACCTCAAGCTGTAAGTTGTCGCATGCCTTTTCGATTGCGGCAATGCCGCAGGCGTTTAAACAAACTCCCAGTGTGGGGTCTTTAATCATCTGTTTTTCAACTTCTCTGTCAAAATCTATTCCTATGGTAACACAAAAAAGAATCGCCTCGTTAAGGCCTTTTAAAAGCTTTTTAAGGCTTTCGCCGTAAAGCACACAATCGGCCTCTTCCAAGGTAATTCCTTCTTTAGATTCGCGTATTGAATAAAGCTTCCAAACCTGTCTTACATTTATTATCTTATTACAGATATTAAAGGCGGCTTCAAGCTTTTCTTCCACTACGTCCGTTATTTCGCTTCCGCGATACCCTAAGTATCTAAGCACTTCTTTTCTGTCTGAATCATCAAGTTTAACTGTCATTATAATTTGTTGGCGCTTGCAAATAAACTTTGCGTAGCGTTTGTAATGTATTTTGCAACTTCTACGTTATTCATCATATAAAGGTGAACTCCGCGAACGTCGTTTGCCACAAGGTCTGTGATCTGGTCAACGGTATACGACATTCCCGCCTGATACAAAGCTTCCGGTGAGCTTGAGTATTTACTTATGATTCTTGCAAACTTTGTGGGAATGGATGCTCCGCACATTGCAACGGTTCTTTCTATCTGAGACTGCTTAACTATAGGCATAACACCTGCCGCAATAGGGACATTGATGCCTGCCTTTTCAACCTTTTCTCTGAAGGCATAAAATACTTCGTTATCAAAGAAAAGCTGAGTGGTAAGATGAGTTACCCCTGCATCAACCTTTTTCTTTAGGTTTTCAATATCTTTATCAAGGTTTTCTGCATCGGGATGACATTCAGGATAACAAGCACCCGCCACATTAAAGAAAGGGTCGTATTCTTTTATAAACTTTACAAGCTCATCCGCATGAGAAAATGCCATCTTTTCGCTTCCATCCTGAGGCATATCTCCTCTTAAGGCAAGAATATTCTGAACTCCGGAGGCTTTTAAATTATCCAAAACTTCCTTAATTTCTTCCTTATCTGCACCAACGCAGGTTAAGTGACTTAAGGGCTCAATCCCATATTCTTTTTTAATTAAAGAAGCTATTTCCGCAGTTTTTTCTTTTTGCTGCTTGCTGCCCCCTGCTCCGTAGGTAACGGATATGTAGTCAACATCGATTCCTCTTAAACCGTAAAGGGTGTTATAAACCGTCTCAAGGGCGCTTGTTTTCTTTGGAGGGAAAACTTCCATTGAGTAAACGGTTCTTTTGTTTTCATAAAGTTTTGAAATGTTCATTATTTATATTCCTAAAATATTTGTAGCTACCGCAAAATACACGATAAGTGAAAGTGCATCGACGATTGTGGTGATGAAGGGGCTAGCCATAACAGCCGGGTCAAATCCTAAGCGCTTAGCCACCATAGGAAGTGAACAGCCCACAAGCTTTGCCACAAAAATGGCAACAATAAGTGTAACGCAAACAACAAAAGCGATTGTAACTCCCACTCTGTCAAAGAAAATAAGCTTTAAAAAGTTACAAGCCGCAAGGGTGACACCGCAAAGGAAAGCCACTCTTATTTCTTTCCAGCAAACCTTGAAAAAGTCTTTAAAAGCGATTTCTTCAAGGGAAAG
>JAEEXG010000094.1 GCA_016291405.1 Lachnospiraceae bacterium | reverse complement strand
AGCAGGCGCTTCAAAGGTATCTATTGTTTCCGCTTCCCCATCAATATACTGAAAATAATAATTCATATCATCGTCTGAAAGCACCAGATAACCTGAAGTTCCTCCCGCCGCGAAACATTTCTTTGCCTTACTTCCAAGCTCAATTGGCATTGATACCTTTTTATCACTTTTAGTTGTTCTAATATTTGATTCTTCTGTCGCTTCTTTGTTTCCGTCGCTTTCGATTGGCAACTTTTCTTCGCTTAAGACAATTTTGTTATTATCTTTCGAAACTTCCGTATTTGATCCGCATGATGTTGCAAGAACAATCACAGCAAGGCATGCTGCAAATAATGATTTTCTTTTCATGTTTTCTACCCCTTCCTCTCCTGTACGTAAACCGATACTCTTTTCTGTATTATGTCGCAAACCACATCAAGGTCCTTTGCGCCTTCAAAATAAGGCTGTACTTCTTCAAATATAATCTGATAAATCTTCCAGTCTATTCCGCCAAAAGAATCAACACTGTTTACAAGCTCCCAAAGCTCATTACCCTGTTTTTCATCAATTACATAAACCGGCGTGTGACCATCCTCTTCATATCCTAACTGCCTAACAGCTATCATTTCACCGGAATCGTCATAATGAGGTTTCTTGTATTCTTCTATACGTTCTTTAATTACGTCTTTATTTAACGGAAGGTAATCTTCCGACACAAGCTTTTGACTATCATATTCAAGTGAAAATTGTATAAAGTCCCATGCCTGTTCTTTTTTCTTTGTAGTCTTAGGTATCGCGAGATTTACATACCCAGGCTCGATTATACTTCCGCTTGTTTTATCTGTAGGATAACCGATTATTTTCCCTTTATAATCCGGATACACGTAATCTACATAGGCTATGTCGTATACGTTGCTTACGCCAAGCGGTGCCAACATCGCTTTTTCGTTTAGGTATGTCTTTCTTATGCTGATTCCATCGGGATATTCATATTCAGCAGAAAACATATTGGCAAACTGCAATACATCCTTAAACTCTTCACTATCAAAGCTGCAGATTCCTGTATCCCAGTCAATGAAATTGCCTAGATTATGAACCAAGAGTTCGGCCATTACTTCAATCTTAAACTGACCGACATATAGCATCACTCCATCATCCTTATTAGCCTCATAAATTTCCATTAGTTCCTGCATTGTGACAGTGTTTCTTTCACCAAAGAATTTCTTATCACCTATCATAGAAACAATATCAAAGCCTGTTGGAATAACAGGCAATTCGCCTTCCAGTTCAAAAGCCCCTACCACATTGTCAAGAAGATTTAGATCCTCTCTGCCTAAGTACTCATAAAGATCCTCCGTATATTTCCCCAGCACATCGGTCATAGTAAACACCCAACCAAAATCAATTATGTCAGGGCCCTTTCCCGATACGATATCTCGCTTAAGCAAATCTATACCATCTATCACTTCATCGGAATAGCGTTCGTATTCGACTATTTCAATAGGTATCCCGGTTCTTTTTTCATATTCTTCTATCAACTGATTAGATACTTTCGACCTGTCAAAGACTGCCATTTTAAGCGTTTCCGGTTTAGCCGCTTTACCACATCCTGTGAGGCAAATTAGCATTATTAAAGTTAAAAAGCAAAACTTCTTCATTGTAACTCATATTCCCCCCTTCAGGTTTGTCATAAGCAGATTTTCCCATATATCTATTAAGAAAATTTAAAGAGAAACAGATTTAATGTATTAATCTCGCCCCTTCTTAAGAAATAATTAAACAATAACAAAACACGGCGCCGATGGCGCCGTGTTCTATCTCTTTATTTCATTTAGTTTATCCTGAATCTTCTCTACCGTCTCATCCACGAACCTATCGGAGCGTTCCTTTGTTAAGTACGTATATTCCCTGTGAAGGTCACCGTGGTTATCGCTTCTGTAAAAACTACAGATGTACGCTTGCCTATCTGTAAAAGCATCTTTAGGGAAGATATCCATAAATGTATTGGTTAAATCTTTTGCATCTTCATAGACATGGAATGCTCTAAAATCGGGATGTTCTTCTAAATAAAGAAAATCCAAATCGTACCAATCTCCCTTATGCATCCACACATAATCCTGAAATCTTAAGCCAAGCTTCTCGGCATTCTCTTTGGTCATTCCAAGACCGTATACCATCTTGGCCCACTCTACATCTGTTAATAGATGCGAATAGTAACCTAAGAAGAAAGAAACCTCTTTAGGGCTATATCCTTTAAGCTCTTCGTCCGAAAGGTATATACCCTTAAATCTATCGACTTCAATCGTAGCCTTATTGCCTGTCTCAGGCTTAAAGTGACTTATATGAGAAGGTGGATTAAATGCCGACCAGTCTTCATTTGGCACGCCGCTGTCAGGTGCCAAATTTCCAAGTATAAAGATCGTTTCGTCTAACCCTTGAATTCTGTTTAAAAGTTCATCCGCGATGCGTAAATGTACCATCCATGATGCCATGCGGTCTCACCTATTTTTCTTTCGTAATCTTTCCATTCTCAACCCTATAAACCATGTCGCACTTCTCAATTGTCTGAAGTCTGTGGGCAATGATTATAAGAGTCTTCTTACCGTGAAGGGCGTTTATGGATTCCATAATTGCAGCTTCAGTGTCGTTATCAAGAGCGGACGTTGCTTCATCTAAGATTAAAACTTCAGGGTCTTCGTAAAGGGCTCTTGCGATACCTATACGCTGTCTCTGACCTCCGGAAATACGGATACCTCTTTCACCTATCTGAGTATCAAGGCCTTCAGGAAGTGTGCGGATAAAGTCTGCAAGGTGAGCTTCTTCAAGCACTGCCCAGACTCTTTCTTCATCCATATCTTCTTCGGATACACCAAAAGCTACGTTCTGACGGATGGTGCCGTCAAGCATGTAAATCATCTGAGGGATGTAGCCTACATTCTTAAGCCATGCTCTGTATTCATCCTTAGTGTTTACGCCGTCTGCGTACACACCGCCGGATTCAAGCTCTAAGAGGCCAAGCAAGATGTCTACGATTGTCGTCTTACCTGCTCCTGATTTACCTACAACGCCTACTGCAGCGCCGATGGGAATTTCCATTTCGGCATCTTTGAAAATGTATTTATCGGTCTTAGGGTATTTATAGGTAATTCCCTTAAGTTCAATGCCCTTCTTAATTTCAAGCTTCTTATCTGCCTTGTTTGCAAAGGACATATCCGTGTTCTTAGAATCGATTTCTTCCTGAAGGTTGTCTGAAACGTTCATTAAGAAAGGTTCAAAGAAAGAAATTGCATTAAGCTGATTGTTTATTTTATTTGCGGAAGGCATAAGTTTCATTGCCGCAAAAGCAATTGCGCTGAGTGCCGGAAGCTTTTCTGCAATGTCTACTCCGTTTGCAACCATCACAAGTAAATATGTGATTATGCCACCCACGCAGACTGTTTCAATCAAAAGCTTAGGTGTGTTATTGTACAAAGAATACTTTTCAACTGCGTTAACGTATCCTCTACCGCATTTTCCGTATTCTTTTACAAAGTACTGTTCTTTACCCGTTACCTTTACTTCTTTAATGCCCTGTACGATTTGAGAAATCCATTTAAAGAGGCCTGAATAAAAGTCCTGGTTATCCTGCCCTGCCTTATGCATTACGGGTTTTAAAACCTTTGTGATAACTATCATTGTTATTAAAAGCACCGTTCCAAGAGCCACACAAAGAATGGGGTCCGCAATGAGTATCGAAATTACCAATGCAATAAACACAACGCCTTCTGATGCTATGGTTAATAGCGATAATATAAGCCCATACATGTTGTTTACATCCGAAGTAATGCTTCTTTGTACAACAGCTGTATCCGCAAAAAGGTAATACTCATAGTTCTTTCTTAAATAGCTTTTAAGCATTCTCTCTGACGTGTCGAACTGATTTCCGTACACAAACTTATATTGAATCTTCCATTCAAGAAACAGGTATACGTTTTTAAGAATGTACACAAGTATAAGCGAAAGCATTGCGACTATGGTAAATGTCTTAACGCTTGTAAATCCAAAAAGGTTATAAAGAAAGGATGATACCTTGTTTTCTTTAATTGCATCGCTTG
>JAEEXG010000047.1 GCA_016291405.1 Lachnospiraceae bacterium | reverse complement strand
GCGGTATCTGCGGTGAGCACGGCGGCGATCCTACATCCGTAGAATTCTGCCACAAGATCGGTCTTGACTATGTGAGCTGCTCCCCTTACCGCGTTCCGATTGCAAGACTTGCAGCAGCACAGGCAGCAATTAACAACAAATAATTAGCTGAAGTAGCTTAATAACAAATACAAAACTCCTTAGTGCGTGAGACGTGCTAAGGAGTTTTTTGTTCCGGGGGATGGGGGAAGGGGTCCAATTTAGAGTTTGCAAATACTTTCCAGAAAATGCAACAAGGGTATTTTAGTTATATCGACGAGTAAAGATATGCTTTAATAACTTCACATGAAGTGATATTATTGAGTTTCCAAATGCGAACGCACTGCGTTCGGAATTGAGCTGGACGCACTATCGTAGTTTAATGAGGGTTGAGGACGAAGATGCGCGCAGTTTTTACCTGGAAGAAGCGGTTAAATGCGGTTGGAGTTCAAGACAACTTGATCGCCAGATTAATTCATTTTACTATCAAAGAGTTTTGGCCAGCAAGAACAAGGAGAGCGTGGCGGATGAGATTGATACATTAGAACCCAGGCCGGAATATGAAAAGATTATTAAGGACCCATACGTTTTGGAGTTCTTGGATCTTTCGGCAAATGAACACTTCTATGAGTCAGATTTGGAGCAGGCGTTAATAGACCATCTGCAGAAGTTTTTGCTTGAACTAGGAAGAGGCTATTCATTTGTAGCGAGGCAGAAGCACTTTAATGTCGATGGGCGGCATTTCTATATTGACCTGGTCTTCTACAACTACATTTTGAAATGTTTTGTCTTGATAGATTTGAAGATAGGTGATCTTACGCACCAGGATATAGGTCAGATGCAGATGTACGTGAACTATTACACGCGCCGGCTTATGAACGAAGGAGATAATCCGCCTATTGGAATAGTGCTTTGCGCAGATAAGAGCGATACTTTGGTTGAATATACTTTGCCGGAAGATAATAAACAATTTTTTACAGCAAAATATCTGCCTTATATGCCGACTAAAGAAGAACTCAGGCGCGAACTTAAACTAGAGGAATTTAAGAAGAAGGAATGAATGTAATGAGTAAGGTTTTTGTAATACCGGATGTTCATTTGAAACCATGGTTATTCGATAAGGTCGAGGAACTTCTTTCTCAAAATGAGTATGATCAGATAGTTTGCCACAGAAGTGATTAGGTTATAAATTAGTTATACAAAAGTTCGATTATCGGAAATGATAAAGACGAATAAGAAGATAGCTCATCAATGGATTATGGAAGGATACTAGAATGGCAAAAAAGAAAGTAATTGAACTGACCGGAACACGGGAAGAACGGTGGAAACAGGCTGTTCGCTTGGCATACACAGATGTAACCGATAAAGAACTTAAAAACTTTTACGCTATATATAAAGAAGCTGGAGTGCCATTACTTCCGGCTGCGGAAGAACTATTTAAGAAATATGGCGGTGTTTTTAGAACACTTCGTCCAATCTTCAGTCAGGATGTATGTACCCATGAATTTGCATGGGGATTCACAGCAAATCTTGCGTATGTAGAGTGGGCAGGAAGAGCGGCAGCTATAGGCACATTGAAAGCGATGATGGAAGATGTCGATGAGGTCAGAGAATTTGCAGGGCAGGAGGTATGTCCCGTTGGCACGTTCGGATATTATTATCCGCCTGATGTCTATGTTGGCGAAGACGGTCGTTTGTATTGTGTGTATGATTACACAGACCAAATAGGTGTTTTTAACGCACCTGAGGAAATAGTCGATAATCAGATCAGAGATGAACTTTTGCGATTGGAGCAAAGGTAAAAAAGTGCGATAGCGGCCTCACTGCAGGGATGTGGTGAGGTCCTTTTTGCCCATTTTAATTGCCTAAACTATGTGTAGAATGCTTAAATATAAGGTCTTTTTGCGTGTCAATTGCCCTAGGGGACGGGGTTAGTGGGCAATTTTTTATAATCAATCAGCTTTGCTAAAATCCCCGATTTCTCCAAGCAACTTGCCAAGGCTGTGATATTTGCCTGAATAAATAATCGGATCAAGCACTGTCAAATCAATGTCGAAAATATCCTTTGGGGAAAGCCTTTCGTCCATCTGGATGTTGCGAACGCGGCAAAAGAAAGTGGTCGAATCGCCGGTTTCAACGCTTTTTACCACTTCGCACTCATACACCCATCTGCTCGCATCAAGCGTAGGCACGTCAAGAACATCTCCACGACTTACATCATAAGGAATATCATTCTTTTTACCGTCTTTTGCGTGCTTTGTTCCCAAATAGTCCATTAGCGGAAGCATTTCTTTACTTACAAGATTGGCGCTGAACACCCCGGTTCTAATTACGTTTAACTTTGTCCGCTTTGTCCCAAACATACTTATAACAAGAAAATAGCCATCATCTTCGCCCTGCGTAGCGCTGACCCATGTGATTGGCGCAAAATTATAGGATCCGTCTTCGTTGTTCGTCCCGATGATGAAAGAAGGCTGAACGCACATTGAATAAATTGGATCGACTGATTTTCTCTTACATTTTTCCATTCTTCTTTACCCCCAAATATTTAAAGACTATAATTTTCCTAAGAACAATTATAACTGTTTTGCCTTATTAATGGTACAAGATTGAAAACATATGAAAAAAACAATACTAATAATATCCGTTTTGATTATTGTGCTCCTGGGCATTTCATTTGCTTTGTTTAAAGAAAGAAACCAAAGTGAGCCCGAGCCTATAAAAGAAGAAACTACAATTGAATCTAATGATATATCCGAATCAGATGTCGTTGTCGAGCCCGAACCCGAACCAGAACCAGAACCCGAACCTGAACCTGAACCTACGGAAGAAGAGCTCCTTGACTTAAGATGTCAGGAAATCCTAGGCGCCATGACTTTGGATGAAAAGATTTATCAGCTTTTCTTTGTAACGCCAAAGCTCTTAACAGGTGAAGCTGAAGTCACGGAACTTACGGATTTGATGAAAGAAAACCTTAGCCAAAAGCCTGTTGGCGGGATCGTTTTATTTAAAGAAAACATCATTTCAATGGAACAGGTTAGAAATTTAAACAGCGATATCGCTAATAATGCTAAATTTGGAATCTTAATTTCTGTTGACGAGGAAGGTGGAAGCGTAGCGAGACTTGGAAATGCAAATATCGGTTTTTCTACGTTTCAACACATGGCAGAAATCGGTGCGAGCGGTGATGTAAGCAAGGCTTACGAAGTGGGCGCTTCTTTAGCTCAAAGCTTAAAGGAGCTTAACTTTAACATGGACTTTGCCCCTGTGGCGGATGTCCTCACAAACACCGAAAACAAAGTGGTTAAGAAACGCACTTTCGGAAGCGATGCAAACTTAGTCTCCGATATGGTAGCAGCGGAGGTTAAAGGCTTTTTAGATAATGATATTATTTGCTCTTTAAAGCATTTCCCGGGACATGGAAACACCGAAGCCGATTCTCATAAAGGCATGGCGGTATCTAATTGCGATTTAGACACGTTAAGAGAGCGGGAATTCATCCCGTTTAAGGCAGGCATCGAAGCGGGGGCCGAAACTGTTATGGTGGGGCACATATCTTTGCCAAATATATTAGACGATGATACGCCCGCTAGTTTGTCACCTCAAATAGTAACCGATTTGTTACGCAAGGAACTTAATTTCAATGGTGTCATCATAACCGACTCAATGCAAATGGGCGCCGTGGCAGATTACTATTCTCCGGAAGAAGCGGCAGTAAAGGCACTCAAGGCAGGAAACGATATGATCTTAATGCCAACGGATTTGGACAGAGCATATAGCGGAATCCTTACAGCAGTTCAAGATGGCGAAATCTCGGAAGACAGAATAAATGAAAGCGTACGTAGAATCCTGATGCTTAAGTTAAAAAAGTCCTCGCTTAAATAAGCGAGGACTTTCTCTATGCTATCCTATATTATTTTTCAATGATCTTTCCTGCAAGGAATTCTGT
Source organism: Lachnospiraceae bacterium (assembly GCA_016291405.1). GTDB lineage: Bacteria > Bacillota > Clostridia > Lachnospirales > Lachnospiraceae > UBA1258. Next base: position 16,906 of record JAEEXG010000047.1, on the reverse strand, counting down.
CATAGCCTTGTTTGCATCTTCAAGGCCGTTTGCGTAAAGGTCATTAACCATTGTTTCCCAGTTGGCTTCGAAGTCGCTTTCTGAACCAGTAACGATTTTAACAAGTGCAGGCCATGCGATTTCGTTGAGGATTTCTTCCTTGTTTGCAAGTTCCTGAGGCTTCTGGTAAGCCCAAAGTGCAGAGTAGGGGAGAAGAGGGAATTCATCTGCCTGAGGGAAGATGTCTGTAAGCATTTCAACGCCCCATGCCTTACATGCTGCAACTTCTTCTTCGTTGTAATCCTTTATAACTGATTCCTTTGTGGTAGGAGTATAAGGGATACCGTCTGCTGAGTAAGAACCCTTTCCGTAGATGGGGAAACCATTGTAGTTGCCCATACCGGTGTTCTTTGAGTAGTCGGGATCTGACTGAGACTTCTTAACTTCTTCTTCTGTACGATAGGGCTGGCCGTTTTCGTCGATGAAGTAGTGAACGTCCTTAACACCCCAGTTGTAAAGCATCTGACCTTCGTCTGAGCAAATAAAGTCAAGGAACTTGACTGCACGAACGGGATCTTTACAGCTCTTAGAAATACCAACACCCCAGCCTACCTTAAGACCTTGGTAAAGAAGTGAAGGGCACTTCTGGTCTGCTCTTAAAGTAAGAGGAAGACCGCAGTATGTGTTTTCAATCTTTCCATCCTGCACAAGAGCTCTGTTACAAGGGTTGTAGTGCCAATCTGCATCTGTGATAGCAACTACGCGACCGCTTGATACCTTTGCAACATAGTCATCGTCTGTCTGAGTAGCAAAGTTAGGATCTAAGATGCCTTCGTTGTACATTCTGTTAAGCCACTTAAAGTATGTCTTTTCATCTTCGCTGACATGCTTATAAGTTACGTTGTAGTTTTCGTCGATAAGCCACTGACCGTTATCGGGAGCTGCATCGGCAATAAAGCCTGCAGGGTTACCAAGAGTGATCATCCAGTGCCAGTCTGATGCGCTCATGGTGATACCGATCATATCCTGTCCGTCGGGAGTCTTAGGATGCTTAGCAAGGTAATCCTTGATTGTCTTTTCGAATTCATCAAGAGTAGTGGGGTACTTGTAGTCGTTTTCTTTGATAACTGCCCACTGAATCTGAGCTGTACCATCTGTGGTAAGGTCTTTTTCGCCTACACCTGAGTAAGAAAGCTGGTAGATACCGTCATCGCCTTCGCCCCATTTTAACTTCTCTAATTCGTCGCCGTACATCTTCTTAATGTTGGGACCGTACTGTTCGATAAGGTCTGTCATGTCGATGTAAGCGCCTGCCTCGTAAAGGTCTGTTGCGCTACCCTTTGCATAAATCATGTCGGGATAATCATCGCTGGCAATCATTAATGCTACGTCTTCCTTAGGTTCGCCCTGTGTTGAAACGGGGTAAGAAACCTCTAAGGTTACGCCTGTTGCTTCGGTAATAGCCTTAGCTACGGGGTTGTCCCAGCTTGAGTTCTTACCGTCTGCATTGTAATAGGTAAAAGTGATAGGTGACTTGTCATCTTCAGCAGTTGCGTTGCCTTCTACCTCTGTTGTTGAAGCAGGCTGGTTGGTAGAGCCTGTTTCAACTGATCCTGTATTGGAGGAACCACAACCTGCAAGAGTGCTTGCTACCATGATTCCTGCCAAGATACAGGACAGAATTCTCTTTTTCATATCTTTTCTCCTTTATATTTTTTTCCGGCGTTGCCGGTGTTGCACATTTTTATATCAATCCTTAACAGAACCGAGTGTCATGCCGCCAATAAAGTATTTCTGAAGGAAAGGATACACAATAACGATAGGAAGAGTGGCCACAACGGTAACTGCCATACGAATGGACATGGGAGTTACTGCGGTTGTTACGTTTGAAGAACCGTGAACGTCAAGCTTCATGGTGGCCTGGTTCATAATTTCGTACATCTTAAACTGAAGGGTGGGAAGCTTCTGGGCGTAAAGATAAGTGTCCATGAAGGAGTTCCACTGACCGACAGCGTAGTAAAGAGCGATTGTGGCAATAACGGGTGTACATAAAGGAAGCATGATCTTATACCAAATCTGGAAATCGTTTGCTCCGTCAATCTTTGCAGCTTCCTGAAGGGCAGTAGGGATGCCGTCTATGAAAGACCTAACAAGGATCATGTTGTATACCCAAATCATTCCTGGAATTATGTAAACCAAGAAATTATTTCCAAGGTGCAATGTACGCATAATAAGCAAATATTCGGGGATAAGACCGCCGCCAACGTACATGGTTACAACAAAAAGCATGGTGAAGAACTTATGGAACACAAAGTCCTTACGGCTTAAAGTGTATGCAAGCATTGATGTGGTAAATACTCCGATTATGGTGCCCACAACCGTTCTTGAAACGGAAGTCACAAAGGGCATCACAAAGTCTGAGTCTTTAAACACGTATTTGTAGTTTGACAAAGTAAACATTCGCGGAATCACGAAGTTTATGTTTTTTATTGTGTCCGTTGCATCGTTAAAAGAAATTGCAAGGACATTTAAGAAAGGGTAGAGGGTCACGAAAATAACTATCACGAATACCCCCGCCAATATATAATCAACAGCTGAAAATTTTCTCTTCATAACGCACTCCTTTAGATTAGTCTGTCTTCGCCGAAGAGGCCGGCTATTTTATTGGCAATCAAAAGAAGCGATATTCCAACTGCCGACTGGAACACACCGATGGCCGTGCCAAGACCGTAATCGCTGTTACCGATACCACGCTTGTAAGAAAACCATGAAAGAACCATGGTGTAATCTTCAACAAGAGGGTTAGATAAAAGCATCTGACGTTCCATTCCGACATTTAATGCGCCACCGATACTCATAATCAAAAGCACGATGATGGTGGGGCGGATACCGGGAAGAGTGATGTGCCAGATTCTTTGGAAGCGGTTAGCTCCGTCGATTTCAGCGGCTTCATAAAGCCCCGGATCAATACCTGCCATGGCTGACAGATAGATGATTGCGTTCCAACCAACTTCTTTCCACACATCGATAAATACGATTACAAACCATATCAAAATGGAGTTTGTGCTCATCAGGTGGAAGTTTGTTTTAAACAAAGAATCTATAACGCCACCGTCGTTAAATACGTTCTTTGCGATACTTGCGATGATAACCCAGGATACGAAGTGAGGAAGATAAGAAATTGTCTGAGTCACTTTCTTATACTTTAAAAACTTCATTTCATTAAGCATTACCGCAAATGTTATGGCGGCAAGTGTGCCGATTGCTATGCCGATGATTGATACACCCAAAGTGTTAAGCATAGTCTGTGAAAAAAGTCTGTCTTTAAAGGCTTTCACGAAATTTCCAAAGCCCACAAACTGTCTTTGGAAGATTGGTTTATTAAATGTGGCAGGCTTTACATCCTGAAAAGCCATTGTCCATCCCCACAAGGGAATATATTTAAAAATGATTAGCCAGATGACAAAGGGTATCGACATAAGAAGTAGATATCGTTGCCTCCACAAAATCCCTAGTGATAACCGTGTTTTCTTTTTAGCGGATGGTTTGTTGCTTCTCATTGTCCTGCTCCTTAGCTTATTTATTGCGATTCGAAAAACTTTTCGTGAATTTAGTATAAGGCACCTTGCACAAGTTTGCAAGCAATAGACAGCTCATTTTATACACTTTGTACACTTTGCGGTGATATAGAGCGATTTTGACAGATATGGGCTATCTATAAGAGCAAAATGTGCAAAAAATATACGGCATTTAACGAAACTATTTGCGTAAATTATCGAAAATGCCCCTCAAACCCCACTGCAAAGCAGACAAGAAACCTTGCAATATAGGGAATTTCACAGTATAGTATAGTTGCGAAAAAGATTACGAAATTTTGAAGGGGAACTCAAAAAATGGCTTCGTTGAAAGAAATATCGCAGATGTGCGGGGTGTCTGTTGCGACGGTCAGCAAGGCTATCAATAACAGAACCGATGTAAGCGTTGAAACAAGAGAACAGGTTTTAAAGGCTGCAAGAGAGCTTGGCTATCGCTTATCGGCAAGAACACTAAACTCCATAGGGACAAACAGCATAGGGGTGCTGTTTGTGGATGAATCAAACAGCGGGCTTATGCATGATTATTTTGCGGGCGTGCTTGACAGCTTTAAGCGTACGGCCGAAGACGAAGGATACGACATTACCTTTATAAACTGTAGCACCAAGCAGCCAAACCGCTTAACATATCTTGAAACCTGTAAGCGTCATGGCTTTGACGGAGTGGTGCTTGCTTCTATAGATTTTGGAAGCAGCGAAGTGCTTGAGCTTATAGCAAGTGATATTCCCTTAGTTACAATCGACCACGTTTTTGATAACAGAGTGTCCGTAATGTCTGATAACGTAGGGGGCATGAGCGAGCTTATGGAATATGTCATCATGAACGGACACAGAAAGATTGCATATATACACGGAAGCTCATCCATGGTTACAAGCGGAAGACTTGCCGGTTTCTTTAGAACCGCGGAAAGACACGGAATAACGGTGCCCGAAGACTACATAATGGAAGTGCCTTACAGAGACGTGGACGCCACATATATGGCTACGGAATCTTTGCTTGGGCTTAGAAATCCTCCCACATGCATTCTTTTTTCAGATGACTTTGGAGCCATGGGAGGGCTAAACGCCATAAGAGCAAGAGGCTTAAGAGTGCCCGAAGATATTTCCGTTGCGGGCTTTGACGGAATGAGGTCGCTACAATACTTAGATCCAAGACTTGCCACCATAGTACAGGATTCTGAAAAGATCGGAACCGTTGCGGCAGAGAAGCTCATAGGGTTAATCGAGTCTCCGAGAACTACTTTTGTGGAGCAGGTAATTGTACCCGGAAAACTATCAAAAGGGCACACGATATACGATATCTCAGCGCATAAAAGATAGTGTATAACAATAGTTTAATAGTCAAAGTGCTATAATAAATCGTCCGAAAACAGGAAGGGAAATCACTATGTGAGCCCACCTTCGGACAATGTGTAAATAGTGGGAACGGAGGCTGTTAAGCTATATGATATACGCAATGGTTCCGGCATCGTTGCTGGTAATCAGTCTGATTATTAATTACGAATCAATAATAAAGTACGGATTCAGCGAAAAGAAAAAGAGCGACAAAAAGCTTGTGGGCGTAAGATTTAACTACTTTATACTTACCGCAAGCATCTATCTTTTGGTGGATATGCTGTGGGGAATTTTATACGAACACCACGACATACCGGCGCTTTTCCCTATTATATATTTTTTAACTGTTTTCTATTTTGCCTTTATGCTTTTTACCATGTTAGCCTGGACCAGGTACATGGTGGCATATCTAAACAGAGGCAACAAGCAAAGCAAAGTCATGCTCTACGGAGTGTGGACCATGGTGCTTATTGGCATCATTTGCCTTGTTCTAAATCGCTTCAACAGATTCATGTTTACTTACAACGAAAATCACGAGTACGTAGGAGAAGTAGGAAGAAACATTTATTTTAGATTCCAGATTGCCTTCTACGCAATAATTTCTTTGTACATGTTATACGTCACCCACAAAAGCACGGGGCGCATTAAAGTCAGGTACAAAGCAGTGGCCGCAACAAGCGTAGTGCTTGGGGCGTCATTGGTTATGCAGATTCTATGGGCATTTCTTCCTTCCTATGCAATCGGACTTTCAGTCGGCATTTGCTTAGTCAGCTCCTTTGTAAATGCGGATGAAAAGAAAGAAAAGAAAATAAGAGATCACATCGCTTCCGTAATGGCGGAAGATTATGAGGCCATTTTCTATATCGATATAGAATCCGGTGAATACCTTACCTTTGCGGAAAGTGCTCAATATAAAGACTTAAATTCGAAGGTCACCGGAAGAGATTTCTTTAGGGAATCACTAGAAAGTATTGATGAATGCGTATATTCCGGTGATATTGAATATGCAAAGAGCTTTTTTAACAAAGAAACCATGTTAAAAAGCTTAGAGGGAAGAAAATCTCTTTCCTTTAAATATAGAATCATGATAAATAACGAGCCAAGGTTCTTCCTTTTTACGGTAATGCGCGATAAAAACGGAGAATACCTTATTCTTTACGAAAAGGACATCGAAGGCGAAATCAAGAGAGAAAAGCAGCAGCTTAGCAAGCTTAAAACGGAAAAAGAACTTGCTAGGCGCGATGAACTTACAGGCGTTAAGAATAAGACCGCATATAAAGAACTTGCAGAATCGGCACAGGGAAACATTGATAACGGCTTAGATTATCTTACCTTTGCCTTGGTGGTATGCGATGCCAATAACTTAAAGCAGATAAACGATACCTACGGACACGTGGCAGGAGATGAGTACATAAAGGCTTCGGCGAAGCTTTTGTGCGACATCTACAAGCACAGCCCTGTGTTTAGAGTGGGCGGCGATGAATTCGTGGTATTCCTTCGCGGAAACGATTATGCCGAAAGACTGGAGCTTTTAAGCAAGTTAAGAAGAAAAGTGCTTGAAAATAAAAGAAACGGCGAGGGAGTAATCCTCGCTTCAGGAATGTCAGAATACCGCCCTGAAAGTGACAAGGCGGTATCCGATATATTTGACAGAGCTGATAAAGAAATGTATGAAGATAAGCAAAGGCTTAAAGTATAGCCTTTTACCACTCATTAATCATCTTGCCCACATTAATAAGGTGGTCTGCAATTCTTTCCGAATTGGAGGCAAGTGACATATATTGTGAACCAACAATAGCCGTACATATTCCTTGATTTAGGCGGGCAATGTGGTTATCATCCATTCTTTCGGTAATTCTGTCGATTTCATCCTCAATCTTGTCGGCTTCTTCGAATGCCGCATGATCTTCCTCGGTGTAAGCCTTAATGATTGCCGCATAAAGCCTTTCTATATGCTCTCGCATGTAAGAAATTTCATAGATTGCAGATTCGGAGAACCCTTGGTTCTCCTTTTTTAATGTGTCCGCATATTCCATGATGTTTTCTGCGTAGTCGCCCACTCTTTCTATGTCGCTTATGGTATGGAAGGTGGTGGCCACATACTTATGGTCCTTTTCGCTAAGGGGAAGTTTTGAAAGCTCCACCACAAACTTAACGAGTTCTTTGTTTATATAGTCAATTTCCAATTCGGTTTCTTTAAACTCATCCTGCTTTGAAAAATCGAGATTACAAATGGTATCAAGAGAACAAGCGTAGTTCTTCATAGCTAAATCCGCCATGTTAACGATTTCCTTTTTAAGCTGCGCAACGGCGATGGGAGGGGTCTTTAACATGTTTTTATCAACAAAGTAAAGCTTTCTCTTTGATTCCTCACCGGGTTCTTCGCCTTCAGGAACAATTCTTTCAACTATCTTAACCAAGGCGTTTGTAAGAGGTAAGAAGAGCACTACGGTTAAGACGTTAAACACTGTATGGAACATAGCAAGCTGAACCTGAGGAACATGGGGGAAGAGACGCTCGAATATAGCGCCAAAAGAAACGCTTCCGCCTGTAAGGAAGGTTAGCAAGAAACCAAGAATCATAAAAAGCACTACACCGCCTACGTTGAAAAGCAAGTGGATAAGGGCTGTTCTTTTAGCATTCTTGCTGCTTCCAAGACCTGCAATCATTGCAACAACGCAGGAACCGATATTTGAACCCATTGTAAGGAAAATACCTTGATCTAAAGAAATAAGACCGGTGACAACCATGGTGATGGCAATGGAAGTCATAACGGATGAACTCTGAATTATGGCGGTAAAGATTGTGCCCACTAATACAAGCAATATGGCATTATTGATACCTGCCAAGAAGTCTTTTACAGCTTCAAGCTCTGAGAATGTACCCATGGAAGAACTCATCATGGATAAGCCCACAAAGAGCATACCAAAGCCCGAAAAGATGCCGCCAAAGCGCTTTATCTGATCCTTTTTTGAAAAAAGAGTAATCATGGCGCCGACGCCTGCAAAAGCGGAGAAAATAACGGTGGTTGATAACATGTTGCTTCCTGTCATACCTAAAGCAACGATCTGACCTGTGATTGTGGTACCGATGTTTGCACCGTATATAACGGTTGCCGCCTGCACCAAAGACATGATGCCTGCATTAACAAAACCGATTACCATAACGGTGGTGGCACCGGAACTTTGAATGGCTGCGGTTGTTACGGCACCGATTCCAACGCCGATTAACTTATTCCCCGATACCTTTTTAAACAAAGACCTTAACCTGCTTGAACTTACGGCCTCTAAGTTAGAACTCATCATTGAGCAGGCCACCAAAAAGATACCGATTCCCGCTAACATCGATAAAACTGCCGAAACAATAGTCACAGAATTCACTTTTTCATTTCCTCCTAATAGCACTCAGGCTACGGGCCTCGTGCCGTTTTAATAGTAGCAGACTTTTGGGCAAATTAAAAGGAGCCAATCGGCTCCTTTTGTATGTGCTTATCTTACCAAATACTGATTCTCTTATCGGGTGCTATGTACATTTTATCTGATTCTTTAACATCAAATGCCTCGTACCATTCTTTAAAGTTTCTCGGCGCCATGTTTGCGCGAAGTGTAGCGGGAGAATGAACATCGTTTGCAAGTAAAAGCTGAATGTATTCTTCCTTAGCCTTCATACACCAAACTCTTGCCCAGTTTTTAAAGTAGGCTTTGAAATCTGCATCTGATAAAGTGTGCATGATTTCAAGAGTTACGCCCATACCGCCGTTGTCTGCGATGTTTTCGCTTACGGTAAGCTCGCCGTTTACCTTTCCGCCGTGGAATTCGATGCCGTCAAACTGCTCAATCATATCCTTTGTGAGAGCCTTAAATGCTGCAAAGTCTTCTTCGAGCCACCAGTTGTTTAAGTTACCGTTTTCATCGAAGTTTGCACCGTTGTTATCGAAGGCGTGTGATATTTCGTGTCCGATAACAGCACCGATACCGCCAAGGTTTTCGCTTTCAAGCTGAGAAAGAGAATAGAAGGGCTTTTGTAAGATTGCGGCAGGGAAGGTAATGTCGTTTGCCGAAGGATTATAGCAGGCATTTACCATGTGACCGGGCATCACCCATTCTGTTCTGTCAACAGGCTTATAAAGCTTATCGATCATGTCTTTTTTCTTAACGGCTCTAATCTTACATACAGATTCATAGAGAGAATCTGATTCTTCAAACACAAGCTTTGACCAGATTTCGCGAATCGCATCGGGATATCCCATCTTTACAACGATTGTTGAAAGCTTGTTTATAGCCTTTTCTTTGGTCTGCTCAGCAAGGAATGTGTTTCTCTTCATTCTAAGCTTATAGGTATCAATGATCTTGTGGACCATGTTTACCACATCTTTCTTTGCTTCCTCGCCAAAGTAGGTTCTTCCGTAATATACGCCAACGGGCTCAGAGTACATGGAAGACGCTATCTGGTATGCTTCCTTTTCAAGCTCCGGATCTTTTGCAACCCCTCTTAGAGCGCGAGTGTATGTGGTGCCAAGTTCCTTTAAGTCTAAAGAAAGAAGCGCGGTTGCCTTAACTACGGTCTTAACATAGAGCCAGTGAACGTATAACTTAAAGTTTTCATTTGAAAAGTATCCGTTCATTTCCTTAATTGCCTTAGGATCGTAAGCAATCAAAGTCTTTGGAGCCTTGTCGCCATAAAGGTCAGAAAGTACCTTCTTTATATCAAAGGGCGCTACGCATTTTGCCACTTCTTCAATATCCATAGGATTGTGGTTTTTATAGTATTCAGACCACTCAAGCTTACTCTTAACCTTCTTTGCAACAAGCCTATCGAAAGCAAGTGTGTCTTCAAGGAAAGTCTTTTGTTCATCTTTAGATAAAGGAGTGTAAGCTAAGATTTTTTCGGCCATTTCTTTATAGATGCCTATAAATTTCTTTCCTGCTTCATTGGACTCTTCGTAGTAAGGAGTGTCGGGCAAGATAATCGAAGGGCCTGTGAGCACAAAGCAATACTTTGTGGCATCCGTCATATCTTCGGTTACATCCATGTCAATGGGAAGAGGGAGGCTTTCCAAATAAAACTCTGTAGCCACCTTGTTTAAATCTTCCACGGTTTCAAGTGCCTTGATCTTTTCAAGAGTAGGAAGAACGGGCTTTATGCCGTCCTCGTTTCTCTTTTTTTCATCAAGTATCTTTTTGTAAAGAGAGATGGCGTATCGCATTTCGGAAATGTCTGAAGATTTCTTGCCATCCGCAAATGCCTTAAAATCGGCCATCATGATTTTTTCAACATCCTGGTCTAAGCTAGAAAAACCTCCTGTTGTAGGTCTGTCATCAGGAATTACCGCATTTTTAAGCCATTCACCATTGACTGCCTCGTAGAGGTCGTCTTGGATTCTGATAGTTGTATCGCCCATATCTGTACCGTCCTTTCATAGTTTTTTTCACTATAACATAAATTGGCCTTAGAAAAGATATACTAATCGGAAATTTATAAAGATTTTATTTTGAACGAAAGTGGACCTAGGGGACGGGGTTGGTGGCCTATTTGCCCACGAAATTTAAAAATCTGCTTTTTTATCAGTATGAATTTGGTGCTGTTTACTGATAAGGTTTTAAATGTATTCTTTTTATCAGTATGAATTTGGGACTCTTTACTGATAAGAGCTATATTGCGCTATTTTTATCAGTATGAATTTTGGCTTGTTTACCGATAAGATTTTAATTCTGATTTTCTTATCAGTATGATTTGGATTTTTTTTACTGACGAAATAAGACATTTTCAATTTTTATCAGCCACACAAGCCTAAAAGGAGGCTTTTTTATACTGATAAACTAAGGATAATAGCATATTTATCAGAAAAAAAGTGGACCTAGGGGACGGGGTTGGTGGCCTGTTTTAACAAATGTATTGCGAATGTACGCACAAACGAATATAATATTTTACAGATATAAAACCGAGAAGGAGACAAAGTGCAATGGCAAAAACAGCAAATTTGTATGCAAGAATAGAACCGGAAGTTAAAGAGCAGGCAGAAGAGATTCTTGAGGCCTTGGGCATATCAACTTCAAGCGCGATTAGTATGTATTATAAACAAATTATTTTACATAGAGGAATTCCTTTTGATGTGAAAATTCCTGTAGCTCGCCCGCTGGATGCAAGCAAACTTACAGAGGAACAGTTTGATGCAGAATTGCAGAAGGGATTAGACGATATTAAGGCAGGAAGAACAAAGCCTGCAAAAGAAGCATTTGCAGAAATTAGAAGGGATTATGGAATATAGCATAGGCCCCATCGCTTAAGCGGTGAGGCCTATCTTTTTATTTCTTAAACAATGTTTCGAAGTGATAAATGTTTGCGTACTGGAACAAGTCACTGCTTACAAGGTTATCCGTAAAGTTGTGAACAGATGAATTTACCAGGCAATAGTTGTTTGCACCTTCAAGATAGGAGATAGACCAAAGGTTATCCTTGTGAAGGTTGTAAATGTTTAAAGCCAGTTCATCTCTTACAGTGTTGTCTGCGGAGTTAACCCACTGTTCGTAGTATTCCACAAGCTTTGCCATATCGCCGGTAGGCTCCACACCCTTTGAGTGATCTGTGTAGTAGGTACCATAGTCTCCGTACCATTCAGCCGCCTGTGCAACAGGGACAAAAGAAGCTGCACGCTCACTGATTGAAGAACCGCCTACAGACATGTGAGGACACATGGAAGCCACCCAGTTGTTGTCATCGATGACCTTATCGTATTCAGTTACTTCGTAGTTTGTTAAAGTGGTTTTAACATGTACTGCATCGTAGTATCTCTTAACCGTGCTGTAGAGTAAATCAGCGCTTCCGTCAAAAGAAACAAAGTCAAGAGAGAAGTCAGAACCGTCAGCAAAATCATAATATCCGTCGCTTCCAAGTGTAAGGCCGCAGCCCTCCAAAAGCTTTTGCGCTGCCGTTACATCGTATTCTGTCCATTTCTTTGCCCATTCTTCGCTGTATCCAAAGTTACCGGGAAGAGGAGCACACTGTCCGGGGCTTAAGAAACCTTCCGAAACCTTAAGGGATACTTCGTCACGGTCAACACAGATTGACATTGCCTTTCTAAAATCGCTCTTTGCAAAGAGGTCAGCGTAGTTTTTATCAGCGTTTGTATAGTTAAAGGTAATCTGGTTTGAACCCCAGTTTGTACCCGTAACAGTCTTTAAAACCGCTACGCTTCCAAGCTCGCTAAGAAGGGAAGAAACGGATTCGATTCCCACATCGATTCTGTCAAGGTCGCCACTTGCGAAAGCCTTTGTGTTGTCTTCAATGCCTGACTTTAAGTAGATATTGTCAAAGTAAGGCAACTGCTTTCCTTCGGCATCTACCTTCCAGTAGTAAGGGTTTCTTTCTAAGATGCAAAGCTCAGAATCCCTTGAGTTGTGGCCTTCTTCGGTTGAGAGCACAAATGAGTTAACCGTAGGCAAGCCTGATATGTTCCAAAAGTAGTAGCAAAGGTTCTTTCCAAGGTCCTTGGGGGATTCGTATTCATAGCCCTTTTCCTTTGCGTTTGCCAAAACCTGCTCATCAGAAAGGCCTGTATCGCCCCAGTATTCGTTTTCTACGTAGAAAGAAGAAGGAATGAGATCCTTTAAGAAGTGAGAGGGTGCCCAACACCACTTAAAGTCGCCGTTTTCAATGAAAGCACCGGGGAGCTTTGGAGATTCAAAAGTCCAGGTTACGGTATAATCATCCACCTTATTAAGCACTGCAAAATTCCCTGACTTATTATCTTTAAGGGCTTCCCAGCTTGCCTTTGTATCAAAGTTATTGATGTGAACCATGTAATACCAGAATGTGACATCGTCTGCGGTAAAGTCATCGCCGTCAGACCACTTCATGCCTTTTCTTAAATGGAAGGTCCACTGAGTGCAATCATCATTGTGTTCATAGCTCTTAATTACGTTTGGATAGTAAGAACCGTCTGCGTTGTATCTTATAATACTTTCAAGCACCGGTCTTGCTATTCCCCATGAGCCGCCACCGCCGCCCATGCTGAAGTTTCCGCCGTATTCACCGATTTCAAGGGCGTTTCCTGCAGCATCCGCTACAGCAACAAATACGCTGTCCTTTTCGGGCATTCTTGAATCAAGGGCCGAAATGGCGCCGGAAGCTACCTTTTCTGAAAGGGAAGGTGCTTCCTTGAAAGTAAGGTTACTTGCGTCTACCGAAGCAACCGTTTTCTTTTCGGCAGTTTCACTGCTTGTGCTTACAACTGTAGCCACTTCAAAAGGGTCCACATCGTAAGTCTTTGTTCTTTGATTTACCTTTATAGTCCTGCTACCGCATCCTGCAAGCGATAAAACCATAACCGCTGAAAGAAGCAGAGCAATAAGATTTTTCTTCATGTGCTAAATCCTCCTTATAACTTGAAGCCCTTAAGCTCTGTAGTAAGCGAATCAGCCGCGCTTCTAAGATCCTTAATGACGTCGTTTAAGTCCTTCGCTGCATTCTGAGAGGTGATGGCTGTATCCTGAACTTCTGCGGAAGAAGCAGCAGCTTCTTCTGAAACCGCTGAAATACCTTCAACAGCTGAAAGAGTATCGACCTTTGCCTTTTCCATTTCTGCCACCTGAACACCGATGTCTTTAAGGTGGTCGGAAATGTTTTTAACGTTTTCACTGATAACGTTAAATTCAGAAAGTGTGGTGTTAACGGCTTCTTCCTGCTGTTTAACGATTTCTTCTGCATGCTTAGCTGCAGTTGCGGTCTTTTCTGTCTTAGATGTAACGGATGTAATGATGTTTCCGATTTCACCTGCAGAAACTGCACTTTGCTCTGCAAGCTGTCTGATTTCTTCTGCAACAACCGCAAAGCCACGGCCTGCTTCTCCGGCTCTGGCAGCTTCTATGGAAGCGTTCAAAGAAAGAAGATTTGTCTGGCTTGCAATGTCGTTGATGGTGGCAATGATGTTTTCAATTGAAGAAGTTTCTTTGGCCAAAGCTTCGATATCAACAATAACGCCCTTAGTAACATCGCTTGTTTCATTGGCCTTAACCTTAAGGTTTTCAACAGCGCCGATACCGCTCTTTACGGAATCGTCGGCATCTGTTGCCATATTGTCGATGACCTTAACGTTTTCTCTAACAACTTCAATCTTTTCTGTAAGCTTGTCGGCAGCTGCAAGACATGAGCCTGCATCTTCGGCCTGAGTGTCAAGACCTTGCCTGATTTCATTTACAGAATTTGTAATGTTGGCGGATGCTTCAACAAGAGAATCGGAAGCAACGCCGATATCGTCGGAGGATTTCTTTAAGGAATCCGCAGTGGCAGAAACCTTAAGAAGAAGCCTCTTGGTGTTTTCAATCATCTTATTTGCGGAAGCGGAGAGGGCACCAAATTCATCCTTACGCTTAGAATTAATAGTAACCGTAAGGTCGCCCTTTGCTGCCTGTTCAAATCCGTTTGAAATTCCCTTAACCGTGCTTCCTATGCTGTTTGAAACAATGATTCCAACAAGTGAAGAAACAACAGTTGCAAGGATAACTGCGATAACAGAAGCGGTTCTAATATTCTTAACGCTTCCGCTTATTATGCTTTCGGGAATGCGTCCGCAGATAGCGGCACCTGATTCACCGACTTTTGCATATACATAAAGGTACACTTTTCCATCTGTGGCATCCTTCATCCAGGAATATCCCGAAGAATTATTTGATGCGGATAAATCGTCAAAGAAAGTGGTGTTTGCAAAGATAGTTTCATTGGAAGGGCTTCTTCCGTCGGTGGTGGTTTCCATGCCGTCGGGAGTAACAAAAGCAAACTGGCTTCCTTCGCCAAGATTCATGCTGCTTAATGCATCAATTGCCATATCAAGCTTAACGTCTGTGGAAATATATCCAAGCTGCTCGTTAAGGGAATTGTAGAAAGGCTTTACATATACTGCGCAGTAAGGCGCTGTGGCAAGGCCTTGCTCTGATTCATAGTTATTAATAAAGGTTCTAACGCCCATCCAGACGCCCTCTGTTCCTTTTTCTTTAACAAGGGAACTATCGGCCGTCTTTTCAAACTCCTCTGCTGCGGAAGAACCTATAATTAAGTAGTTTCCGTTTGCAACAGAGAAAGAAGTCTGCTTATATGCCAAAATAGAAAGGTCGCTTACGATACGGTCGGATTCCGCAAGGTTCTTTGCGCTTCGCTTAATTTCCGAAAGGGCGTTTCTTAATTCGTCGCCGCTTGTGTAAGCACCTCCGTAAAGATTCTTAACTTCTGAAAGGCTTGCAAGCTGATCTGTCTTGCTTTCAACGATTTCAAAGGTAAGTTTGTAGTAGTTTGCGACCTGCTCTAAAGCGGTCACAGCATTGCTTTGGTATGTTTCCTGTGATCCCTGTGAAGCTATGGAGTAAGCTGTGTAACCTACAACCATAATAAAAATTACAGGGATAAGGAAAAATGCGGTTAATTTAACCCTGAGACTGTTAAGCTTTCTCATTGAGTTTCTCCTTTATTCTTGTTTTGAGCCATAGGGACGGGGTTAGTGGTCCTTTTTTTAAAAGAACCACTAACCCCGTCCCATAAGCCCATACATTACGTGTGAATCAGAATTGTGCCTGACCACAAGTTAGTTATTATATATTATATTAGGTGAATTACAACGGAAGATTAACAAAAAAGTATCTATTGTTCCAATTTTTCATACAACTTTCAAAAATCCGACTTTTGAAAGAAATTTTAGACAAATCATGATTGCGAAAACCTATGGCGGTAGGATAAAATAAACCAAGGTAAATATAGGCATTTACAGATACTAATAAAGAAAAAGGAGATTAACCATGAAAATAAAAGAACTACGTAAATACGCAAACCTAATTGCACGCTCCGGCGTAAATATTCAAAAAGGCCAGGAAGTAGTGATTGTGTGCGACTTAGACCAGCCCAAGTTTATTGAACTCTTGGTGGATGAATGCTACAAAGCAGGCGCAAAGCTTGTAAGAGTGGAGTTTCACTATCAGCCTCTTCAAAAGATTCATGTGCGCCACCAGAGTGTTACCACAATGGGAACGGTGACAGAATGGGAGAAGGCAAAGCTTCAGCACTATGTGGACGTGCTTCCCTGCCGAATCTACTTAGATTCCGAAGACCCCGACGGACTTAAGGGAATTAACCAAGAAAAGATTGCAAAGGCTGAACAGAAAAAATGGCCCATCGAAAAGCCTTACTGGGACAAGATGGAAAACAGATACCAGTGGTGCGTAGCTGCTGTTCCCGGCGCAGCATGGGCAAAGAAACTGTTCCCGAACCTCTCTAAAAAGCAGGCAATGGAAAAACTTTGGGAAGCAATTTTATTTACATCTCGTGTAACAGAAGATCCTCTTAAATCATGGGAAGATCATGACAAAGAATTGGCAGACAGATGCAATTACTTAAATAACCTTGGCATAAAAGAGCTTCACTATAAAGGAGACAACGGCACCAATCTTACCGTCGGCATGATCCCCGAAGGTACATTCATGGGCGGCCGTGAAATAAGCCTTCAGAACATCGGCTTTAATGCAAACATCCCCAGCGAAGAATGCTACACATCACCGATGCGCGGCAAGGCCGAAGGAATCGTGTACTCCACAAAGCCCTTATCTTATAACGGCGAGCTAATCGAAAACTTCTCAGTTCGCTTTGAAAACGGTAAAGCAGTGGAAGTAAAGGCCGAAAAGAACCAGTCTCTTTTAGAAAAGATGATTTCAAAGGATGAAGGCGCAGCTTACCTTGGAGAATGCGCCCTTGTGCCTGTAAATTCACCCATTTCAGAATCAGGCTTATTATTCTATAACACCCTGTTTGATGAAAACGCTGCCTGCCACTTGGCTCTTGGCATGGGCTTTACCAACACCATCCGAGGCTATGAAAACAAGACAATCGAAGAATGTCGCGAAATGGGCATCAACGATTCCATGGAGCACGTTGACTTCATGATCGGCTACGAAGGCCTTGATATCGATGCAGTCACCTTCGATGGCAAAACCGTTCCCATCTTCAGACGCGGTAAATGG
>JAEEXG010000046.1 GCA_016291405.1 Lachnospiraceae bacterium | reverse complement strand
GTGCTTCACTAGAGCATTTTATAAAGGAAAAGCACACATACGGCGTAAACGAAGCCTTTAGAGCCGCAAACATAAGTAAAGAAGATGAAGAAAAACTTTTGTCAGATAAGGCAGGGGCTTTTGTTTCTATTCATAAAAGCGACAGATTAAGAGGCTGCATCGGAACATTTCTTCCAACACAGTATTGCTTAGCGGAAGAAATCATTGCAAACGCCGTAAGCGCATCCACAAGGGATCCACGCTTTGACCCTATTACTGAAGAAGAGCTTGAATGGCTTGAAATTTCCGTAGATGTCCTTGGCACACCTGAAGACATTGAAAGCGAAGCGGAACTTGACCCTAAAAAGTATGGAGTAATCGTTAGAAACGGCGCCCGCCGAGGACTGCTCTTACCGGACCTTCCGGGAGTTGACACGGTTGAAGACCAGATTTCAATCGCAAAGCAAAAGGCCGACATCGGAAAGCACGAAGAAGTTTCCCTTCAGCGATTCACCGTCACTCGCCATATATAAAAGGAGAAGTAATGATTTGTAACACCTGTTTCAGACATTGCGACATAAAAGAAGGCGCCCTTGGATTCTGCGGGGCAAGAACCTGTAAGGACGGCAAAGTAACCGCCGCAAATTACGGAAAAATCACTTCCTTAGCATTAGATCCAATCGAAAAGAAACCGTTAAGACGCTTTTACCCGGGAAGCAAAATCCTGTCTGTGGGAAGCTACGGCTGCAACCTTAGGTGTCCCTTTTGCCAGAATAATGAGATTTCCTGGTCCGATAGAGTTTTGCGTTATTCAAAGGAAGCCGACTACATTTCACCTGAGCACTTAAGAGACATTGCGATTTCTTGTAAGGATGATGGAAATATAGGCGTAGCCTTTACCTACAATGAACCCCTTATCGGTTGGGAGTACGTTAAAGATGCAGCTATTCTTATTAAAGAAGCGGGCCTTAAAAACGTGATGGTGACAAACGGCACTGCCACTTTGGAAGTATTAAATGAACTTAAGCCCTATATCGATGCCATGAACATTGATTTAAAAGGCTTTACTAAGCATTATTACAATGAATTCCTAGGCGGCGACTTTGAAATGACCAAAGCCTTTATTAAGGAAGCCGTCAAGTTTTGCCACGTGGAGCTAACCACTCTAATTATTCCAAAAGAAAACGACTCGGAAGAAGAGATGCGCGAATTATCTAAGTGGGTTTCTGACCTAAATCCCGACATCCCCCTTCACATTTCACGCTTCTTCCCCCAATTTCACTTACAAGACAGAGGCCCTACAGACGTGGGCCACGTCTATAGACTTGCTGAACTTGCAAGAGAAAACCTCAAATACGTCTACACCGGCAACTGCTAAAAATGTTATTTTTTACAGAGAATAATCTTGCGAAAACTGTGTGGGATGGTTCTGCACTGTTACAAAACACTATAAAAGCGCTCCTAACGAAGGGAAGATCCGTCCCGATTCCCTTAGGCTCGAAGGCGTTCCTGAGAGTCTTAGGAAAACGTGGACTAGCTTTCCTTCGTGTTGCTTTGTTTTGAAACAGTGCAGAACCATCCCACACACCCTTTCACCCCAAAAATTAAATTTCTGTAAAAAATAACATTTTTTCCACTTGACAAGTTAGCAAATGGTAACTAGAATAATGGCGTCAGGTTAGCGAGGACTAACCAGGGAAGAAAGGAAGTCAAATGATGCCATTAACATTTGCAGAGCTAGGAGAAAGAAACATCGTTAAGAGGGTCGGCGGAAACGATGAAATAAAGAAGCACTTGGCTGATTTAGGATTCGTGGTCGGAAGCGAAGTTTCTGTGGTTTCTTCGATTAACGGAAATGTAATCGTGAATGTGAAGGAATCAAGAGTTGCCATAAGCGAGGAAATGGCTCGCAGAATTATGGTCTAGGTTCTTTTCTTAGCAAGGAGGATTAAATGAGAACACTTAAAGAAGTGAAAATCGGAGAGACCGTGAAGGTTTCAAAGATCAACGGTGAAGGCCCTATCAAGCGTAGAATCATGGATATGGGCGTCACAAAGGGGATTGAAATTTATGTACGTAAAGTTGCCCCTCTTGGAGATCCGGTAGAAGTTACGATTAGAGGATATGAATTATCCCTTCGTAAAGAAGACGCCGAGATGATAGTGGTTGAGTAGGAGGAGCAGACATGAGTTTAAGAATCGCCCTTGCGGGCAACCCTAACTGTGGTAAAACCACACTTTTTAATGCACTTACAGGTTCCAACCAGTTTGTAGGTAACTGGCCCGGAGTTACTGTTGAAAAGAAGGAAGGTAAGTTAAAAAAGCACGATGATGTAGTTATCACCGACCTTCCCGGTATTTATTCACTTTCACCCTACACACTTGAAGAAGTAGTTGCAAGAAACTACCTTCTTGATGAAAAGCCCGATGCAATCTTAAACATTGTTGACGGTACTAATATTGAAAGAAACCTTTATCTCACAACACAGCTTACAGAGCTCGGAATTCCCGTTGTTGTAGCTGTTAACATGATGGACGTAGTTAAAAAGTCCGGAGATAAAATTGATTTTGAAGAAATTTCAAAGAGACTTGGTTGCAAGGTAATGCAGATTTCTGCTTTAAAGGCAGACGGTATTATGGAAGCTGCAGAAGAAGCCATTAAGGCAGCAAAGAACGGAAGCAGCGTTCCAATGCATTCATTTAACGGTGCAGTTGAACATGCAATCGCTCACATCGAAGAAGCTTGCCTTCACGATATGGATGAAAAGAGCCAGCGTTGGTACGCAATCAAGATTTTTGAAAGAGATGATAAAGTAATCGAAAGATTAAAGCTTGATCAAAAGACTTTAGACCACATCGAAAAAGATATTAAAGATGCGGAAAAAGAACTTGATGACGATGCTGAATCAATCATCACAAACGAGCGTTACATTTACATCGGAGAAGTTGTTAAAGCGTGCGTAAAGAAAAAAGGCGCCGGCAGATTAACTCTTTCAGATAAAATCGATAAAGTAGTTACAAACAGATTCTTGGCCCTTCCTATTTTTGCAGTGGTTATGTTTGTTGTTTACTATCTTGCAATGACCACCTTAGGTACAGCGGCTACAGACTTTACCAATGATAACATCTTTGGTGACGGTTTCCACTTGTTTGGAATCGGTTCAAGCCAATACGAAGAAGATATGCTTGAATATGCCAAAGAAAACGTATGGACAGATGAATTTGTAAGCAAAGTTGAAGCTGCCAATGAGGCAGGCGTTATCGGTGCCGAAGATATTTTAGGTGCCATCGAAGAAGAAGACTTCGGCGGATTTGACGAAGCTTACGGAACATATGCTGATTCACTTGCAGAAGAAGGATATGACGTATCCGAAATCTATGATGCTGCACTCGGAGATGAGGCAGAAGGCGTACCGGATACCGCTGAATACGGTGTTTGGGTGCCCGGTATTCCCGTTATCGTTGAAAACGGACTTGATGCAATCGGTTGTGCCGAATGGCTTAAGGGACTTATCGTAGACGGTATTGTAGGCGGTGTCGGAGCCGTACTTGGATTTGTACCTCAGATGCTTGTACTTTTCTTCTTACTTGCAGCTTTGGAAGCATGCGGTTACATGGCAAGAGTTGCCTTCGTTATGGACCGTATCTTTAGAAAGTTTGGTTTGTCAGGTAAGTCATTCATCCCTATGCTTATCGGCTCAGGATGTGGCGTCCCCGGTGTTATGGCTTCACGTACCATCGAAAACGAACGTGACAGACGTATGACCATCATGACAACAACATTTATCCCCTGCGGAGCAAAGCTTCCTATCATTGCTTTGATCGCAGCGGCACTTTTTGACAATGCTACATGGCTTGCACCGGTTTCTTATTTCATCGGTGTTGCAGCCGTTGTTATTTCAGGTATCTGCTTAAAGAAGACAAAGATGTTTGCAGGAAATCCCGCTCCCTTCGTTATGGAGCTTCCCGCATACCACTGGCCCGGATTTAAGAACGTACTTAGAAGCATGTGGGAAAGAGGCTGGTCATTCATTAAGAAGGCCGGAACAATCATCCTTCTTTCTTCAATCTTCATTTGGGCTACATCACACTTTGGCTCTACAGATGCAGGATTCGGATTCGATGTTGACATGGAACTTGAATCAAGTATATTAGGATATATCGGAAACGCTATCAAGTGGATCTTCGCTCCTTTAGGATTTGCTTCAATCAAGGCAACAATCGCTACAATCATGGGCCTTGTTGCAAAAGAAGAAGTTGTTGGAGTATTTGGTGTACTTGACTTTGAAGGACTTACAAAGCTTTCAGCTTTCAGTTTCCTTGTATTCAACCTTCTTTGCGCTCCTTGCTTTGCAGCAATCGGTGCAATCAAGAGAGAAATGAACTCTGCAAAGTGGACATGGTTCGCAATCGGATATCAGTGTGGTTTGGCTTACGCCGTATCACTTGTTATCTACCAGATCGGTTCACTCTTTACAGGTTCGGGAAATGTATTGGGAATAATCGTATCGGTTGCTTTGATAGGCTTCCTTGGATACATGCTCTTTAAGCCTTACAAAGAAGCAACTTCGCTTAAGTATTAGAGGATTTAATATATGTTAGAATTTTTAAGAGCAAATTTATCAACCATCATAGTGGCAGCAATTGTGGTATTGATAGCAGCCCTTGCAGTCAGAAAAATGATAAAAGATAAGAAAGCGGGCAAGACATGCTCAAGTTGCGGCGGTTCTTGCGCGGGTTGCTCGGGCTGTGCGCCAAAACAAAATTAAAATCAAACGCCATTGATTTATAAATTAAGAGGGAAGCTACATCTTTTGGGTGTAGCTTCCTTTTTCTTGTGCTATAATGTCGCTATGAGCTTAAAGGTAAAGGGGATAACAAAAAAGGCGGTTACAATTCTTTTAGGGGCATCGATGCTCCTTCTTTGTGCATGCAAAAATCCTCATGAAGAGGCTATCGCCGCAGAAATCTCACAAAACTACAACGTACCAAAAGAAAAACAGCTTATAGTCTACACTTCTCATAAGGAAGAGGTGTATTTACCCATAATCATGGAGTTTGAAAACCAGACAGGCATTTATGTTGAAATCCACGCAGGAGGCACCACGGAGCTTTTTAAAGACGTGCGTGAAGCGTCCAAAGAAAGCGCCTGCGACATAATGTTCGGAGGGGGCATTGAGTCATTTGAAGCAGCAAAAGATTTGTTCATCCCATACGATACTGTAGATAAAGATAAATTAGATCAACGATACGTGCAGGAAAGAGGCTTTTATACACCATTTACAGAGCTTCCCATTGTGTTTATTTATAACAATAAGCTTGTAAGAAAGGCAGACGCCCCCACATCTTGGAGTGACCTTTTGGATGAAAAATGGAAGGGCCAGATTGCATTTGCAAATCCCCATAGTTCAGGTACCAGCTACACAATTCTTTCTTCCTTTTCTCAAATCGAGGGAGAGGATAAGCTTGATGACTTTATAAATAACCTTGATAATCACGTGCTTTCAACATCCGGAGAGATTATCCCTTCCGTATCAAACGGCACTTTCCTTGTGGGCATTACATTAGAAGAAACCGCAAAGAAAAACATCCTTGCAGGGGATGACATCACCATGGTTTATCCCAAAGAGGGAACGGTTTCTTTGCCCGATGGCGTAGCAATGGTAAAGAACGCGCCCCACAGCTATAACGCCGGAAAATTCATAGATTTTGTAACGGGCTTTGACACTCAAAAGTACGCCATGAGCCGTTTTTGCAGGCGCCCCGTAAGAAAAGACATAGCCTTAACCGTGGGCTTTGAAAAGATAGAAGAAATTGATTACGACATAGAGAAAGCTGCCAAGGAAGAAGAAAACATTTTCCTTTTGTGGGACAGCCTTATAAAGGAGGAAGAATGAAGAAACTTCTCATTAAACACTCCTTTAAAAAGAAGCTGTTCTTTATCGTCCTTGCAATCACTCTTTCTTTGGTAATCTGCGGAGGAATCCTTACGATTCAGGGCTTCCAGGTGCGAATTAAGGCAGACCATGAAAGAGACGACGTGGTGCAGGAAGAGGTTATAAATCAAAGGGTAGAAGAGATTTTAAATAACACTGAGAGCGTTATAGATTCAATTGCAGAAAACGCGACTCTGTCAGGCGCAATAGGCCCTAAATCAAAGAGTGCGTTGGATGTTTATGCGGCTCTTTACGAGGCTTCTGCTCCCATAAGAGACTTCGCTACTGTGGACATTTATTTTGGAGGTGTAAGCCACTTTAGCACAGGAAGAGGAGATGCTTCAAGAGTGCTTCCCGTTGACTATGCTGTGCTTGGAAAAGCAGATAAAGCGGACAGTAAAACCGTATACGACGTTGACCCAAGCGATGTCACAATGAGTGGCGCCACCCTTATGATTGCAAGAAAAATCTCTGATTACGGCCTTGGCTCATATGTGGTTGTAAGGATCAGCGAGGATTCTTTAAAGAAAGAACTAACAGGTGCATTTAATGCCCGTGACGGATTTATGTTAACCAATGAGTTCTTTAGGCCCATATGTTTAGCCGGTACTGCGGAAGACGGAGTGACCCTATCTAAGCTTAGAAAGAACTTCTTTAAAAGAGATATATACAATAAAGACATAAGAGAAAACATATACATAAAAAAGATGGGAGACACTGGGCTTATAAGCGTCTACACCACGCCTCCCGCCTTTGAAGAATCAGCGGTTAAGGCAGGATATCAAATCATAATCTTTCAGGCTTTCATAGGCGTTTTACTGTGCTTACTTGTGGCATCAAGAATGAGCACCTCGATTTCTCGCCCCATAAGCATTCTGACAATGGCCATGAAGCAGTTTAGAAAGGGCGATTTTGACACTAAGATTGAGTTAAACCGTGAAGATGAATTCGGGCAGTTAGCCTCAGGCTTTAACAAAATGACGGCTCAGCTAAAAGAAACCATTCAGGATAGAGTAGAAGCTGAAAGAAAGGTTAATGAATCTAGAATCGAGCTTATGCAGGCTCAATTAAACCCTCACTTTTTATATAACACCCTAGATACCATTAAATGGGTGGCAAAGGCCAATCAGGTGCCGGAAGTGGCAACCCTTTCTTCATCTTTAGCTACAATTCTTAGAACCGCAATATCAGAAAGCCAGTTTTGCATGCTTGAAAATGAGTTAGACCTTGTAAAAAACTATTGCGACATTCAAAAGATAAGGTTTGACGATTGCTTTGACTTAGAAATCGATGTTGAAAAAGACATTTTAAAAGCTTACGTTCCAAAGCTAATCCTTCAGCCCTTAGTTGAAAATTCAATCATTCACGGCCTTGAAGGCAGGAGCGATGGAAAGATTACGGTAAGCGCCTTAAAGATAATAAAAGAGGGCGAACCGGATGCTTTGGAAATTGTGGTTAAAGATAACGGAAAAGGCATTAGCGATGAAATGATAGCCCTTATTGAATCTGACGATCCAAGCGCTTTGGAAGGACATTTGGGGCTTAAAAACGTAAATACTATAATAAGACTCTTTTATGGTAAAAACTATGGCATCAAAGCATGTCGCTTGGATGACGGCACAAAGATTACGGTTTTGATTCCATTTTCTTTAAAAGAGCCAAAGGGGGTAATGTCATGACGAAAGTCTTGATAGTAGACGACGAAAAATACGTAAGAATGGGCATAAAAGAAGAAACCGACTGGTCTTTAATAGACTGTGAAGTGGTGGGAGAGGCTTCAAACGGAGAAGAAGGCTTAAAAATTGCCCTTGAAAAAAGACCGGATCTTGTAATATCCGATATAAGAATGCCAAAGATGGACGGAATCGCCTTTGCGGAAAAGCTTAGAGAGAACCTTCCAAACACAAAGATCATTTTCTTAACTGCCTACGATGAATTTGAATATGCAAGAAAGGCAATAAGGCTTGGAATTTCAGATTACATTTTAAAGCCCTTTAAAGACGGTGAGCTTGAAGCCTCCGTACAAAGGCTTTTGCATCTGTATCCTGATGCACCAACGCCGGTTAACGAGCTTGAAGATAAGCTTATTCCTTTAAAGGATAAAAAGAGCATTTCAAATCGCTACGTGCAAGCGGCCATTACCTATATAGAGGAGCACTTTAACGATCCTGATTTTTCTATAGCTAAGCTTGCGGATTCCATGGGTGTAAGCGAAGGGCACATAAGCCGTTTGTTTAAATCAGAGCTTGATGTTGGTATAAACAACTATTTGACAAGATACAGGATAAGAAAGGCTATGGACTATTTAAAAGACGTGCAGGTTAAGGTATATGAAGTGACGGAAATGTGCGGATATCAGGACATTGCTTACTTTTCAAACACCTTTAAAAAGCTTGTTGGGAAGTCACCTTCCGACTATCAGACAAACGGTCTTGAGTAAAAGATGTATATTTTTTACAAAAAATGTCAGTTTTGTCCTCTGCAAAAATAAAATATGCACAAGTAAAATGTACTTATCAGGTAACAAATGCACCGATAAGTACATTTTCTTTATGGGGAGAAGTGTTCTTTAGTGCATATTGCGTAAAGGAGGATAGCAAATATATGAAAAAGAAAGTTTTAGCAGCCCTCTTAGCGTGCACAATGGTGTTCACAGCCTGCGGCTCACAGCCTGCAGCAAGCAACACACCCGCACCTAAGGCAGAAACTGAAACACAGACAACAGAGCAGACAACAGAAGCTGCTCCAGCAGAAGTTGAAGAAGAGCTTACCGGCATTGATTTAATCATCAAAGAAGCCGAAGGTATGACTCTTGAAGAACTTGCTAAGAAAGCAATCGAAGAATCTAACGGTAAGACATTCTACGGTGTTGGTAACTCTAGCCGTGGTAAGTCAGCACTTCCTAAATTCATTGAATATCTTCAGTCTATCGATTCAAGCTACAACATGGAGTTTGAATGGCAGCAGCCTAAGAACAACAAAATCTTTGAACAGTTAACATCCGACTCTTTCAAGAGTGAAGGTACATTCGCAATGACCCTTATCCAGGATGGTAACCAGATTCAGTCTAAGATGGTTGACACAGGAATCTTAAAGACCTTCGTTCCCAAGGAATGGGCAGAAGCAAACGGCACAACACCCGATGCTTTCGAAGGATTCCTTCCTCTTCAGACACTTAACAAAGTATTCATGTTCAACTGCACAGGCGACGCTAAGTTTACAAACTGCTGGGACTTCATCTATGAAGGTTCACATCCTTTGTTCATGGGCGTTGACTCTGAAATCGTTGGTAAGAACTTCCTTATGATGCTTACAGCTGACAAGTATGCTGACTGGCTTAAGGCAGCTTACGATAAGCTTGATGACACAAAGAAAGCTTACTTCGAGCCCACAATTCAGGAAATGCAGTCTGATGCAAGCGAACTTGGCCTTGGTGCTAACGGCGCTTACGCACTTGCATTCATTAAGCTTTGGGTTAACAACTACAACGAACAGACAGACGATGGTCCTATCTGTAACACATTGGTTGATGCATCCGCTAAGGATCAGTCAGGACTTTTGGTTTATTCAAAACTTCGTTCTGTAGAAGAATCAGCTAACGTATCTGTTAACAACATTAAGGTTGCAGCATACGAAGATGGTTACACAGGTATCGGCGGATACGGTTACTGCCACTACTTATTTGTAACAAAGAACTCACCCCTTCCTTGGACAGCATGCGCATTCATCGCATACATGACCTGCACAGCTGACGGTTTCGAAGCTTGGGGTAAAGACATGGGCGGTTACTCAGCTAACCCCGATGTTGCTAAGGCAATCGAAGAAAAGTTCCATCACTCACAGGGTGGCGGAGACGAATTCCCTGCTAAGAACGACAGAGGTTATGACTGGTGGACAGGCGAAGGCCAGGGCGAACTCGTACTTGAAGATCCTTTGTACTGCTCAGAAGTTTCTTTCTCAGTAGGAAGCTGGATCGACGTTCTCGATCACTATAAGCCCGAATAAATAACAGGCTACATTTACAAAGGGATGCTGCTTCCCATAAGCCGCATCCCTTCTTTTAAAGAAGGAGTACCCCTATGCAGGAGACGACAAGACCTGACAAAGGTGCAATCTTTAGAAATAAAGTAAAGACTTGGTTTTCACAGCCTCAGAACATAATTTTACTTCTCTTTGGCATTGTGCTTACCTTCAGTACAGTGGCACCTATTGTCGCAATAGTTAAAGATACATTTCAAATTCACCCCGGTACCATAGATCAGCACTTAACAAAGCGCACATCAGGGTACACACTTGTAAACTACACAGACCTTTTTACAAGTAAGCTTGCAAAGACAAATCTTTGGACGCCCCTTGTAAATACAGTTTTTCTTTCCGTTTTAACTTGTATAATATCCATTCTTTTCGGTGGGCTTTTTGCTTTCCTTGTAACAAGAACGGATATGAAATTTAAAAAGTATTTAAGTTCAATTTTCATTTTCCCTTACATCATGCCTCAATGGACATTGGCAGTTGTATGGCAGCACATGTTTTATTCAAACAAGGTTACGGGAACTTCGGACGGCCTTTTGGCTTCTTTGTTCCATGTATACTTCCCTACATGGTGGTGCCAGGGATTGTTCCCAAGTGCGATGGTTTTGGGCCTCCACTATGCGCCCTTTGCTTATATTCTTATAGGAGGAATATTTAAGAATATGGACGCAAATCTGGAGGAAGCGGCCACAATCTTAGATACTCCCAAGGCAAAGATCATGTTTAAGGTAACACTTCCCATGATCAAACCCGCCATCCTTTCCACCATCCTTTTGGTATTCGGAAGCGCAATGGGAAGCTACCCCGTGCCTCACTACTTAAACCTTACGACTCTTTCAACAAAGTACATTTCTATGAACTCTAAGTACACAGGCGAAGCAAGTATCCTTGCCATCATCATGATGATCTTTGGTGTCATCATCCTCGGCATGAACCAGCTAAGCTTAAAGAGCCGTAAAAACTACACAACAGTAACAGGTAAATCAGGACAGCTTACGAAACTTAGAATCGGTAAGATAGGTAAGTATTTGGTGGCAATCATCTTTATACTTATCACTTTCTTTACAAGTATTTGGCCGATACTTCTTTTCGCACTTGAAACCTTCTTACCTAACCCCGGTGACTACAGTTTCTTGTATTCCGGAAACCTTGCACACCTTACCACAAAGTGGTGGGCAACAAGCGAAAACATCACCGAAAACGGTATGTACGGTCAATCAGGTATCCTTCACAACAACACCATCTGGCATGCCTTCGGAGGCACACTTTTCTTGGCTGTTGTTTGTGCCCTCATCGCAGGTACCATCGGTACTTTGATTGGATACGCAGTTGCAAAGAAGAGAAGAAACAAGTGGGCAAACTACGTAAACAACGTAGCATTCCTTCCTTACCTTATGCCTTCAATCGCTGTAGGCGCTGCGTTCTTTATACTGTTTTCGAATGAAAGAATCAATCTCTTCAATACTTACACGCTTTTGATTATTGCAGGTGTGGTTAAGTACATTCCTTTCGCATCAAGAAGCTCACTTAACTCAATGCTTCAGATAAGCGGAGAACTTGAAGAGGCTGCGATAATACAGGATACTTCATGGATTAAGAGAATGACAAAAATCATTATCCCCATCCAGAAGTCATCAATCATAAGCGGATATTTACTTCCCTTTATGACATGCTTAAGAGAATTGTCATTGTTCCTTCTTTTGTGTACTCAAGGATTTATTTTATCAACAACCCTTGATTACTTTGACGAAATGGGACTCTACGCATTCTCAAGTGCCATCAACTTGATTTTGATAGTCACGATTTTAGTGTTTAACACACTCGTTAACAAATTAACCGGGGCAAGCCTCGACGACGGCATAGGAGGTAAGTAAAATGCCTGAAATTAAACTTGAAAATATCACCAAGCGTTGGGGAAAATTCTTTGGCGTTGATAACGTTAGCTTAGATATTCCCAACAATTCATTTATAACTTTACTTGGCCCTTCAGGTTGCGGTAAAACCACGATCCTTCGTATGATCGCAGGACTTGAGACCCCTACCGAAGGCCGCATCACAATCGGAGATAAGGTTGTGTTTGATTCAAACGCAGGCATTAACGTGCCCGCCAACAAGCGTAAAGTAGGATTTCTTTTCCAAAACTACGCTCTTTGGCCCAACATGACTGTTTATGAAAACATTTCTTTTGGCTTAAAGAACATTAACGAAGAGCTTCCCATTTTGGACGTTGAAGCTAAGCGTGCTTCCGATATGATAAGAGCCCTTACAAACGGAAGTAAGGTAAAAGAAATCGTTGAGGAGTGCCGCGATAAAAACGGAAAGCTTGATGAAAAGAAGGCTTACGTTAAGCTTATCGATAACTTCACTCTTTCAATCTTTACAGCAAAAGATTTGTTTAGCTTAAAGGTTCATGAGCAAAAGGATCCTAATGCTTACGCAAAAGAAAAGGCAAAAGCTTATGAAGAAAAGCTTGCTTCCATTAAGGCTAAATACGCTCAGGAAGGTAAAGAATTAAACGAAAAGTTTGAAGTTTGCAAAGACGGAAAAGCTGAAGTAGTAAAGAGAAAGCTTACTAAAGAAGAGATCGATTCTAAGGTAAGAGCTTGCTCAAGAATCGTAAAGATCGGTATGTTTATGGATCGTTACCCTGCAGAGCTTTCAGGCGGTCAGCAGCAAAGAGTTGCCATTGCAAGAACCCTTGCTCCCGAACCCCAGGTTCTTTTCATGGACGAGCCTTTATCAAACCTTGATGCAAAGCTTAGACTTGAAATGAGATACGAGCTTCAGAGACTTCATGTTGAAACAGGAAGCACCTTTGTATACGTAACTCACGATCAGATGGAAGCTATGACTTTGGCTACCAGAATCTGTCTTGTAAATAACGGCGTGCTTCAGCAATACGCAGCTCCTTTGGAAGTTTACAATCGCCCCGCAAACCTCTTTGTTGCAGACTTTGTGGGCAACCCTTCCATGAACTTTGTGGATGCTAAGGGTAAGGCCGAGGCAGACGGTTCGGTTTCTTTGGGCATACTTGACGGAATCAAAGCAAAGTTTGTACCGGGAAGTGCTTTAAACATGGCCGAATGGAAAAAGCAGCGTGACGATGATGCTTTGGCAAAAATCGAAGAAGAGAAGAAGCGCTTAGCTAAGAAGGGTGCTGTTGAAAAGTCCAATAAGGACGAAGTATTTAAGTACCACGTTCAGAAGGTTGAAGAGGAAGATGACAGCCTTGCAGACGACCCCGTTATCACAGAAGATGATTACGTTTTGGGCATCCGTCCCGAAGCTATCGACATCGAAGCTTCTGGCAGAACCGAGGCCACAATCTATGGTGCCATGCCCACAGGTATGGAGTCTACTCTTAAACTTAAGGTTGGCGATTTCCTTCTTACAGGTGTTGTATTTGGTAACAGAATCTACACCATCGGACAGAAAGAAAACATCAACATTAACGGTAACGACATTCTTCTCTTTGATAGAAAGTCAGGCCGCTTAATCACAGCCGGCAAGCTTGAGATCTAAGCCTGTCATTTATCACTTAAATTGAATACCCGTTAAAATCCGCCCCGCTTGCGTCCTCCGACTTAGGTCAACCTGCACGCGGGGCGATTTTTTGCGGTTGGCGTGGCTTTGAGCATATAAAAGCGTGGATTAGCCGATTTTTATATGTGAAATTCGGGGCTTTTTTGGCATTTTTTAGGTTGTGAGCATATAAATTGTTCTTGCGAGAGCATTTTATATGCTTATTTTTAAGATTATCACCATGGGTGCGCATATAAATTTAAGCTAGTCGCCGTGGTTTATATGTGTTTTACCATTGCACATGGGCAGAAATGGCATATAAAATCGATAGAATGATGGCTTTTTATATGAAAATGGTAATGAGCCTGCGAGAGCAGGCTCATCTTGAATTTAGAGAGCAGAAACTTCGCGCAGCGAAGTATTTTTTTGAATGAAAAACATCAAAAATAAAATTCCGAGGCGGAATATGAGAAAAAAACTCATATTTTAATTGCAAATCAATAAAATTGGGTTATAATGTAGACGTAACGGAGGTGACGATTATGTTATGCCAGTTTTCTGTAAAGAATTATAAGAGTATAAGAGAAGAAGTTACACTTGATATGCAGGCTGCTGCAATATCAGAGCATGAAGATAGAATAATTGCGGACAAAGATGGAGAGAAGTTTCTGCCTTTGTCTGTATTGTATGGCCCAAATGGAGCAGGTAAATCTAATGTTTTGGAAGCCTTGGCGAATTTGGTGCTGTTTGTTGCAATACCGATAATAGCCCTCAGACCTAGTGCAAACATTCTGTTTCCCAAGAACCGAGTTGTATTTGAACCATTTGCTTTTTCTGATGCAAAGAATGCGCCTACTGAGTTTGAAATCTTTTATAGAACAAGTGCGGCTGAGTATAGATATGAATTGAGCGTTTTGCGCGACGAAGTGCTATACGAGAGATTAGACCGCATAAAGTTTGATACCAAAAGAAGAGCCATGCTCTTTGAACGTGACGGCGAGAATATAGAGATGGGTGCTGATTTAAGTAAACTCAAGGTTAGCAAAGAACTGTCTAAAACGATCTCATTACTATCGTATTTGGGAATAACATTCAAAGAGAATGAAGTGGTTAACGATTCCGTAACATATTTTGAGAAAGGGTTTTGTTTGCTCAATTACGGCAATCCAATGAGTGAAATGAACATGGATATCCTTGGAGTAGATAGATATAAAGAATTAGTGCTTGAGTTACTCAGTGAGATGGACATGGACATTGTTGACTATAGAGTAGAGGAAAAAGATAATCACACTCTGGACATCTATACAAAGCATTGTGTTGGTGGAGAATATACTGAGCTAAAACTGGAAGATGAGTCAAGCGGAACACAGAAACTTTTCTCGATGTTTCCTTTATTAGTTATAGGCCTTCTTAGAGGCAACACTTTTGTAATCGATGAACTCGATGCAAAACTTCATCCATTGCTTTTAAAGCACATCATAATGATGTTCAATGATTTGAGCATAAATAAGAACAAGGCTCAGCTTTTATTCACGTCCCATGACCTTTCTACTATGAACAGCGAAGTTTTCAGAAGGGATGAAATATGGTTTGTCGCTAAAGGTAATGAGCAGAATTCCCAGTTATATTCGCTTGTGGATTTTAAGGATGAAGAAGGCAAATCAGTTAGAAAAGATGCCAAATTTGACAAGCAATACCTCGAGGGTAAATATGGAGCAGATCCATATCTTAAGAGAATCATAGATTGGAGTGCTCAGAATGCCTAAAAAAGTGGGAACGGAGGAATGGAGAAAGAAACGCCACCAAGAATTCTTGGAAATGCGGCGTTTCAAGTATTATATATTTTGCGAAGGCCAGCAAACTGAGCCACTGTACTTCGAGAGCTTTAAGAAACTCATAGAAAAGAATGCCATCTATAAGAACATGGTTCTGATAGAAATAGAGCCTTGCCAGGCAGAGACCTTGCGTGTAATTGAGAAGGCAGAAGAGTATGTAAAAAGAAACCGCATTACAGAAGGCCAAGTTTGGTGTGTGTACGATAAAGATAGCTTCCCAGCAGAGCATTTTAATGGTGTTGTCGAAAGGGCTGAAAACTTAAATAAGAAGAATTCAAAGCTTCAGTATCACGCAGCATGGAGCAATGAATGTATTGAATTATGGTTTATACTTCACTTCGCATTTTACGATTCGGATAACCATAGGTCAGAGTATATAGAGTTTTTAAACAAGCAGTTTAAAGCAATGGGCCTTGGGAAGTATGCAAAGAACATGGAGAATATCTTTGACATCTTACTTGAAAAAGGTGAACCAAAGAAGGCTATCAAATACGCGAAGAAACTATTAAGCGCCGGCAAAGGGAAAACTCCGACTGAGATAGCGCCCGGCACTAAGGTTTATGAACTTGTAGAAGAGCTTGCAAAGTACTTACCGGAAGAGACAAAAGGAAAGTTTATTTAGTAACCTTCCCGCGAAAGCGGGGAGGTTTTTATTATAGCCTTGACAGAAAATAGAATCCGATATAATATAAACATGTTTATATAAACGTATTTATATTAATTAGAGGGTGGAGATATGATAGTAATAGTAAACACAACATCGGATGAAGCAATCACCGATACAATCAAACAGCAGCTTGCTGTTTGTAAAGTGGAGGCTGAAATTATTGAGGCTTCTAACTTAAACATCGGCCACTGCATTGGCTGTAACTACTGCTGGCTTAAGACGCCGGGAGAGTGTGCAGTTAAAGACGATTACGAAGAGATTTTAAAGAAAATCGTTCATGCGGATCAGCTTTGGGTGATTTCAGACACGGCCCTTGGATTTATAAATCACAAGGGAAAGAACATTTTTGACAGGGTGATTCCAATTATCACCATGAACCTTTGCTTTAAGAAAAAAGAAATGCGCCACGTTAAGCGCTATAAGAAAAATGCAAACGTAGGCCTTATTTTTAAGGGCGAAGCGGATGGCGACTTTTTAAACAGATGGATGGAGCGAGTGGCCCTAAACCTTGGAAGTAAGAGCCTTGGCGCTTTTAAAGAATCAGAAGTAAAGGAGGCCTTATCATGCATGTGTTAATTATCAATGCTAGCCCCAGGGTGAAGCAGTACAGCAATACGGATAAGATTTTAGGCGCATTCACAAAAGGTCTGTCAGAAGAAGGGGCAACCTTTTCTCAATACGAATTATCTGATAGAAGAAGCTGGGATGAAATTAGAAACGCCTATTATGAAAATGACAATATTCTTATTGCAATGCCTTTGTTTGTAGAGTGCGTGCCGGGAATTTTGATGGAGTTTCTTGAAACTCTTAAGTCTAAGAACGATGGCACTAAGGTTTCTTTTATCTTACAGGGCGGATTTTATGAAGCTTCACAGTTAAGATGTGGGGAAACTTACTTAGAAATGTTAGCTAAAAACCTTGGCTTAGAATACGCAGGTACCCTTGTAAAGGGTGGAAACTTTGGTATAAGATTGGCAGAGGGCGAAGCAAGAGATAAGCAAGTTGAGCCCTTTAAGGAAATGGGCGTAGAGTTTGCAAGAGAGGGCAGTTTCTTTAGCCCTAAATGCAAAGCTTTTGCAGGGCCGGAACTGTTTCCTTTGCCTGTCAGAATCATGGTGGGAATGGCCTTTAAATTTGCAATGCCTTCTTACTTTACGAAGGCTTCAAAAGCCTTTGGCGCCAAGAAACCTTTAAACTACAGACCATATAAATAGGGGTAAAAATGGGAAGAAAAACACGTATCACCAAAGAAATGATATTGGAAGCCGCATACGAGCTTTTGGATAAAGAGGGCATGGGAGCGGTGCAAATAAAGGCAATCGCAGCGAAGCTAAATTGCTCCACACAGCCTGTATCCTGGCAGTTTGGAAGCATGATTGAACTAAAGAAAGAGTTGTTTCTTTATTCTCAATACAAGCTTTATGCGCCATTTGCGGAAAAGACAAAGGGGAAGGCTTCGCTGGAAGCATTCTTTATTTCGGGGCTTTGCTATATTTCGAATGCCTGCGACCATCCGAATGTCTTTAGATTCGTGTGCGTGGACGATCCCGTAAACACAATCGGCGAAGCGATGCACGAGGGAAGTATCTTTGAATCTCAATTCGACGCAGACTCAGCAAGGGCCTTGGCGGAAGAATACAAGATTTCCCCGGAGGTAATAGGATGCGCCGTAAGGGACGTGGTAATCTACACCCACGGCCTGTCTGTTATGATGATGTTTGATAGCTACAAGCTTCCCAAGAAACAGGCCTGCGAAATGGTGTATAACACCGGCGTTACCATCCTTAAAACCGTAGGGGTGGAGACTAAGAAAGATTATAAGTACTTAATTAAGGAATACGAGTAGACCCTCGTATTCTTTTTTATTGGGCGGTAAAACGATTGACTTTATTTTAACTGAAGCGTAGTATGATTCTTCGGAAAGTTAGATTAATTTGGAGTAATAATCAATATGTTTAAAAGCAAATTGCCCTCAAACAATTCATCGAGAGGGATAGTGGAAAATGCTCTTATGGCGGCTTTTTCACTTTTTGTAAATGGATTTGGCATCTACCTTACTATCAAGGCAAACCTTGGCGTGTCCCCCTGGGACGTTTTAAACATTGGCCTTTCAAACAGCCTTCACGTGCTTTATGGAACGGCTTCAATCGGTGTATCGCTTTTGATACTTCTTATCGATATTTGGATGAAAGAACCTATCGGTCTTGCCATGTTTATCGATGCTATAGTTGTTGGAAAGAGCGTAGACTTATTTAACTATTTAGACTTAATTAAGCCTTCTGATAACTACGTTACAGGCCTTCTGTACATGATAGTAGGCCTATTTATAATCGGATATACTCAGTACTTTTACATGAAAGCGGCTCTTGGCTGTGGCCCCAGAGACACATTGTTGGTGGGAGTAAAGAAACGCTTAAAGAAAATTCCCATCGGTGTGATTGCAATCCTGATTGAGGGAACTGCAACACTCATCGGTTACCTTCTTGGCGGCCCTGTAGGTGTGGGTACAGTAATTTGTGTACTCCTTCAAGGTCCCATTATGCAGCTTGCTTTCAAATCGTTTCATTTTGACGCAACCGGCATTAAGCATGAAAGCATTATCGAATCCGCTTACGTTTTTGCGGGAAGCCTTAAGCGTCACGGAATTATAAAACAATCTTAGGGAGGTTTCGAAGATGATTCGAACGGGGATGGCAAAGAAAAGAAAACTGATTCTTGCAGGCATTTTGGCATTATCTTTTGTGGCGGCAGGATGCGGCGCAAAAGCACCGGCAGCCGAAACAGCTTCTTCGCAGGAAACAAAGACTTCGGTTGAAAAAACAGCTACGGAAGAAGAAAAAGAAGCAAAGCCTGCTGCTAAGGTAGACTGGAAGAAATGCACGGAGGAAGAAGCTAAAGCGCTTGTACCCAATGCTTTGGTGTTACCTGAGGGATTTGAACTGGTTTCTTGGTACACATTGGAAGACGGCTCACAAGAAGGGGGACTTGCAGACGTTCCCATGGCCCGTATGGAAGTGCAGAAAGACGGCTGGCTCTACGACGCAAGAGCGCAGGTTACAGGGGATGAATACTTAAACCTTGTTGGCGCCGATAAGCCTGAATGGATTCAAGAAAACGATGACAGGCTGGTGGCTTGGGGCGATGATGAAGCAGAGGCTAAGAGCTATGTTGCCGATATGGGCGATGGCTTTTCACTTAGCTTAATCACATGGCATGACAAAGAAAGCGGAACTTCTTATTCGTTACACTCACTTGCAAAAATAGATGGAGGCGTTAGCCTTGGACCGGTTGCGGAACAGTTTAGCCCTCGTTACGCAGTTTTGACAGGAAAAGCGCCGGCAGAAAGCGAAACTTCCGATAATACAACGGATGAAACCGCTTCAGCCCAGGGAAACACAGATAATTCGGACCTTTTCTATGTTGACGATATCAACACTTTGATTTCAACTTTGGTGCAGGAAATGGGACTTGAGGAAGTTGAGGCAGACGATATAGAGAAAGGCAAGTTCATTGGCGGTGGCTTTATCGGAAAGTACGGCTACAAATCCGACAGCAACGGCCATTACCAAAACTACTACACATTCTACGATTTAGGCGATTGCATGGCCACGAACGTTACGTTCATGGGATGGGACGGAATCAATTATTACGACTACGGCACATACACATTCGACACCGTAAAGCAGAGCCTAATTGACCAGGCAGAATAACACACAGCCCGATTCATTAAATGAGTCGGGCTTTTTTATTGCAAAAAGAAACCTGATTGTAACATTTTAAGCTTCATTTAATGCTATAATTGTGAATAGTGAGTTTAGCGAAAGAAAAGGAGCAGACACATGGGAACACCTAAATCAGACAGAGACAAAGTGATTGTAAGAACAAGCGTTATAGGAATCTTGGCAAACATTTTGCTTGCTTCATTTAAAGCAGTTATAGCCTTGGCGGCTAATTCAATCGCAGTTTTGCTTGACGCGGTAAACAACTTATCCGATGCTCTTTCTTCAATTATCACGATTGTGGGCACAAAGCTTGCTTCGAAGCTTCCTGACAAAAAGCATCCCTTGGGATACGGGCGAATCGAATATCTAAGCGCCATGATTGTGTCGGGTATCGTGCTTTATGCAGGTATCACCTCATGTGTTGAATCTATAAAGAAAATCATTCATCCCGAAGAAGCGGATTACAGTACGGTTTCTTTGATCATAATTGCCGTAGCGGTGCTTGTGAAAATCGTGCTTGGGCAATACGTAAAGGGGCAGGGAAAGAAAGTAAACTCAGGTTCGTTGATAGCATCAGGAGCGGATGCTTTGTTTGACGCAATTCTTTCCGCATCCGTTCTTGCATCAGCCATCATTTTTATCACAACAGGCCTTTCTTTGGAGGCCTATGTGGGCGTGGTGATTTCAGGATTTATCGTAAAAGCCGGCGTTGAAATGATGATTGATACATTAAATGAAATTCTCGGAGTTCGCGCCGACAAAGACCTTACGAATAAGATTAAGAAAATCCTTTCAAGCGACGAACACGTGCGTGGCGCCTATGATTTGGTAATGTACAATTACGGCCCCGATAGAAACTACGCTTCGGTTCACATCGAACTTCCCGACGACATGAGCGTGAGAGAAGTGGACAAGCTTACAAGAAAGCTTGAGGCTGATGTGTATAGAGAGACAGGAGTGGTTGTTGCTGCGGTTGGTCTTTATTCTTACAACACTAAGAATGATGAAGCTTTGGAAATCCAGAACGCTGTGCGTAAAATCGTGCTCGCTCATGAGTGGGCAATACAGATGCATGGCTTCTATGTAGATTTGGAAACAAAAGAAATGACATTCGATGTGGTAATCAGCTTTGAAGTAAACGCCAAAGAATCCCTTGCAATTCTACAGGAGGAACTTCACAATGTCTTTCCTGAATATAACATTGCTGTGTCTCCGGATATCGATGTGTCGACGACGGATTGATGGTATTTAATATGCGAATTGAATATT
>JAEEXG010000045.1 GCA_016291405.1 Lachnospiraceae bacterium | reverse complement strand
CCAAGCGGAGCGCAGTACGATTACGATGACACGAAGATTTATTACTTCGCAGGAACGGGCAACGAATTTGTAGAAGTCGGAACGGACAGGGATTTTGGTGTAGACATCAATGAAACCATACTAGGTTATCCCACGAAGCTCACATTTCCGCAGTTTAACGGTTCTTATAAAAGAGATGAGATAGCACGAACGCTTCCGTTATTTAACCGCATCAACGAAACTGGCTACGATGAATCTTACGTTGTTGCTAACAGCGGAAAGCAGAGTTTTGTTGGCGTAAACAGTGTATTGACCAATGATGGATTCGGCACAAAAAACTATTTAAATGTAGGACACATAACAATTCCGAGTTTCTTAAAGCTTTATACTGGTGACGAAGAAGACATGTCTTATAACATGAATAATGAAGGTGCTAATGTAATAAGGCTTGATGATAGTACAAGGCATGTAAACACAGGTAATTCTTCTTTTGCAACAATTCTGTCAAGCAACGGAGCACAGGTAGCAAACAATACCAAAGAACTTATGTATGCTTCCATGCAGACTTGGTACGGAGAGTGGGTAATGCCTACTGAAGTTTACATTGCTTTTACTTCTGATGTTGAGCAGTACGGTGATGTAAATCACGATGGCGTTGTAACCCTTAATGATTACGCGGAATACAAGTGGTCACACGGAGAAACGTTTAGTACAGATGAACCTATTTGGTTAAAAGAAGGCTATCTTGTATTAAACTTTGAGATTTATGTTCGAAAGAACGGAGTAGACCATTTGACTTACTACAGTAACACAGGCACTTTTAACAGAGGGGCAGAAACCGTGCATGGACAAAACATGATGCGTGTGGAAAACGCCAAAGCATCATACAATGAAACTGTTTATGTAGGCGGAAGAGATGCTGTTCCTGTGGTTCTTCAGACGGGTGATATTGCTATATTTGATATGCGTGATTCAACGCTTGATTCCGTCTAACTACGTGGCTTACTCGAAAACTAGTGTAATAATCATTAGTACGGAATGAGGGGGGCGCTCTCGCCACGACAATTCAAGCGATTTTTCCCGGATAGAATACACCAATGTGGGTGTATTGGGTCAGGAGGCTTAAGAAGCTGCAGAAGAAGCAGTTAATAGTAAGGCCTTATTTTTTTATACTTTTTTAATTGCTAAATGGATTGCCTTGTGGTTAATATGTCTATGGAAAACTTAATTTGTCGCATAAGGAGACTTTATATGGAAACTTGGCATTATGTCGTAGTGTCGATTGACGGAGACTACGCAAATTTAAAAAGAGTAGATATTGAATCGGATGAACTCAAACTTGTTGCAAGAGCCTTGCTTCCATATGAAATCAACGAAGGCACCCGCTTAAAATATGAATTTATGACTTATTCCATTGAAGAATAACCTTTATGTTTGATACAATATAAAAAAACTAAAGGGAGAATGGTAATGGAAGAGTTAAATATTAAAGTTGTTCTCGATGAAGGCGCATTCATGCCCGATAAAGCGCACAGAGAGGACGCGGGCTTTGATTTAAGAGTTCCTGAAAAAATTACAATTGAGCCTCACGGTTCTATTGTGGTGGATACAAAAGTTCACATGGCCATACCCGCAGGCTATGTTGGATTCATTAAGTCTAAAAGCGGGCTCAACGTAAAGTGCGGCTTACGTGCCGAAGGAGTTATCGACGCCGGCTACACAGGACCTATCGTGGTTAAAATGTACAACGATACGGACAACGCGCATACCTTTGAAAAAGGAGATAAGTTGACACAGCTTGTTATCCTGCCGATTCCGATGGTTGAATTGACACTTACGGATTCTTTGGAAGAAACTGCGCGCGGTGATGGTGGTTTCGGAAGCTCGGGTAAGTAGTCGTGCTCTTTTAAAGGAGACTATTTATGA
This sequence comes from Lachnospiraceae bacterium, assembly GCA_016291405.1. Classification (GTDB taxonomy): domain Bacteria; phylum Bacillota; class Clostridia; order Lachnospirales; family Lachnospiraceae; genus UBA1258. The sequence continues at coordinate 19,311 of JAEEXG010000045.1, read as the reverse complement.
GCGAAATTATTTTAAATCAAGACAATTTTAAAGCAGAGATCAATTCAGATAAGCCTGTATTGGTAGACTTCTTTGCAACATGGTGCGGACCTTGCAAGATGATGGCTCCCCTTGTTGAAGAACTTGCCAACACAAATTCCGATATTAAGGTTGGAAAAATCGACATCGACGAAAACGAAGATGTAGCAATCGAATACAAGGTAAGAAGTATTCCTACTTTCATTCTTTTTAAAAACGGCGAAGAAGTAAAGCGTCACGTAGGCGCTATGTCTGAGGCCGACCTTGCGGAATTCGTAAAATAAATCTGAATTGTTCCGTAAAGGGTGGAACTTTGAAGTTATATATAATAAGACACGGTGAAACGGACTGGAACAAAGAGGGAAAGCCTCAAGGCCAGACGGACATTGAATTAAATGAGCACGGCTTATCTTTGGCTGAGCTTACATCCGATGGCTTAAAGGACGTTTCAATCGATTACATTTTTTCAAGCCCTTTAAAGCGGGCTTACAAAACAGCTGAAATATTAAAACGCGACAGAAACATTGAAATTGTTTGCGACGACAGGTTAAAAGAAGTTTCTTTTGGCCCATTGGAAGGTTCAAAAAAGCCTGAGCCTGAGCTTAAAAACTTCTTTAATGACCCGGAAGCCTACAGGGCACCTGAAGGCGCCGAAAGCTTTGAAGCGCTTATTGAGCGAACAAACAATTTTTTAAAAGAAAAGATTTATCCATTGGCTGAAAAGAAGCCTAATGCAACCGTCCTTATTTCGGGCCACGGAGCCATGAATAAGGCACTGATGCTTAATTTAAAAAGGCTTTCTTTAAAGGATATCTGGAAGGGACCTTTTCAAAGAAACTGTTGCGTAAATCTCTACGAAGTAATCGGGGAGAGGGCTTATCCATTGGAAGAAGGAAAGATTTTCTACAGCCAGGATAACGACCCGTTTTTTACCGCCATGAAGAGATAAGTATAAAAACCTTCGGAAAAAATCCGAAGGTTTTTGTTTTATGTTTAAATCTTTGTATTTTATCGCATTTATCGGCCCTTCTTTAATACCGTGCAAAGCAAAATGTGCTATACTAGATAAGTACTGTCGGTGTGTTTTTAGAAACTATAATGCTTAAACGGCATAGAAGGGTTCGATAATGCTAGAGATTAGCAAGACTGCGATAACGTCATATTGTCAGTTACAATTTCTCTGTGCGGGAATTCTAACATATCTTGTCACTAAAACAATCGTATATTACAACAAAGAACATAAGACATCTCCGAAGATCGTAGGCTTTGTTTATGCGACATATGCGGATTATATTCTTATGGTTTTATCGGACGCTTTATGGGCTATTTTGGAATACCACCATGCCCCTAAGGCTTCTGTCTATATAATAAACATTATTTGGCATGCTTGCCTTATGCTTGGCCCTGCGTTTTTTATGTGGTGTTTTGAAAAAGAAACAAGTCCCAATAAAAAAAGAAGCAGAGCAGAAATCTTTTTTACTTTTTTGCCAATAGGTGTGGCAATTCTTTTAATAGCTTCAGCTCCATGGAATAATTTGATATTTTATGTAGATGATGCCGGACACTATATTCGCGGTCCGTTTTTCCTGTTTGCTTATATAATCACCACGATTTACCTTATAGCCCTTGCAATAAGAGCGTCCTATTTGTGGGCAAAAGCTGAGATTAAAGCTGATAAGAAGCTTTTCTTAGCCTTTGTGCTATACCCGGTTATCATTATTATAGGCAATGCCTTGCAGGTATTTGTGGCTTACGGATTTACATCAATCGGTGTAACCGTTGCCATGACGCTGGCTTATGTTTTAATCGTAAATTCCACCCAGATTGAATACCTTCAGATGATGAGAGCACTTTGCGAAGATTTTGAAGGCGTGTTCATGGTAAATGTGGACAGAGACTATGTGCGCACCTTCAGAATGACGAAGATGTTTGATAAGAGCATAAAGAAAACTTATGGCGATAACAGCTACAGCGCAAGAGTGGCAAGCGCTATCCGCTCTTATATCGTGTATTCCGATAAGCTTAGAGTTTCAAAGGAATTTGAGGCAGAATACGTATTTAAACAGCTACGAAAGAAAAAGACCTACACAAGTACTTTCAAAATGCTTGATGAGAGCGGTTTTGAAAAGTATATGATGGCAAAATTTGTACTTCTTGACAGAGAAGACGGACGTTTCTTCTTACTTGGAATACGAAGTGCAGACAAAGAAATCAGAGACGAAGTTTTAAGAAAGAGAGACGATGATTTAAGAACCGGGCTTATTGACATACTGGCTCAGGATTATTCGATTCTTCTTTACTATAACTTTAAGAAAGACGAGTGTTTGCAAAACTACATCGGAAGGGCCGATGCGGTGGCAAACAAGCTTCTTAAAAAGGATATTTCTTTCAGAGAAAAGTTTAAGTATTACATTGAAGCCTACGTTCACCCTGAAGACAGAGAAAAGCTTATGGATATTCTTGATGTCAACAAGGCTCTTAAGCGTCTTTCTGACAGAAGAAGATTTTCAGTTGCCTACAGGCGAGACTTCGGTGGTGAATACAGATACATGGAAATGCTAGTGGCAAAGCCCGATGAAGGCATCACTGAGCCTGAAAACGTGGTTATCGGCTTTAGCCCGGCAGATAAAGACTTTAACGAAAAAGTTGAATACGAAAACAAGCTTAAAGAAGCAAGAGCGAAGGCAGATGCGGCCAACGAAGCAAAGAGTGCGTTCTTATTTAACATGTCTCATGACATAAGAACTCCCATGAACGCAATCATCGGCTTTACCCTTCTTGCCAAAAAGCACATGCACGATCCAAACGCTCTTAACGATTATCTTGAAAAGATTGACCTTTCGGGAAGGCATCTTCTCAGCCTTATAAACAACGTTTTGGATATGTCGAGAGTAGAGTCCGGAAAGATTGAAAGCGAAGTAGCTCCCGTAGATATCGTAAAAGAACTTAGAACCGTTATGGATATGTGCACGGAAAATGCTAAGCAAAAGAGCATCACTTTCCGTTGCTACAGGAAAGATATAAAGAATCCGCTTGTTTATTGTGACTACGTTCACATCGAGCAGATTATGATAAATATTATTTCAAACGCCATTAAGTATACAAATAAAGGCGGAAGCGTTTCTTGTACCATAAGAGAGCTTAAAAACTCAAAACGAGGATATTCAAGCTTCTTGTTTACGGTAAAAGATAACGGTATCGGTATAAGCGAAGACTTTTTAAAGCACATTTACGACCCCTTTACAAGAGAACAAAACACCACATCAAGCGGCGTTGAGGGAACCGGCCTTGGAATGTCCATAGTTAAAAATCTTGTGGACCTTTTGGGCGGCGAAATCAATATTGAATCTAAGCTTGGTGAAGGCACAAAAGTGTCGGTTTCTCTTACATTAAGGCAGGTTAAGTCAAATGTAAAAGAAGTTGAAAAGAAAGAAGTTAAGTATTCTTCATTACAGAAAAAGAAAGTATTGGTGGTTGAAGATAACGACCTAAACAGAGAAATAATTTCTTCAATCTTAAGAGAAGAAGGCTTAGAAGTTGTGGAAGCTGTTGATGGATCCGATGCCATTAACATTTTAAAGAAAAACGGCGTTTCTTTTGTGGACTTCATTTTAATGGATATCCAGATGCCTGTAATGGATGGATATGAGGCAACGGCTAAAATAAGAGAGATGGAAGGAAGCAAGGCTATTCCGATTATTGCGCTTTCAGCAAACGCATTTGAAGAAGACAAGCGAAAATCCATTAAAAGCGGCATGAACGCTCACTTATCAAAGCCTATAAACATCAGGGAACTTATGAAGACTTTGGAAGAATTCGGAAGGGGTGACTGACATGGAAGAGCTTAACATGTTAATATCGGGAGTCATCGAAAAGGACGGTAAAAAGAAAGCCTGCGTAAGATTCGAAGCGGGTGATCTCTTCGCGGAAGGATTTGTGCCGGATTGTAAGATAGAAAAGCAAAATGGTTTTACTGATGAAGAAATAGAAAAGCTTGAAGAGTATTTAAGAGACAACCTTGAAACCATAAAAAGAAAGGCATCCGAGGTTGACCCTATTTTATCAATGGTAAGAGAATAGACTAAGAAAGGTTAAAACGATATGTTAGCTAAAAAGAAGGGCATCAAGGGAATGCTCTCGGATAATGCAAACACAAGAATAATATCGATTGACGTAGTACGTATATTCTTAGGGGTACTTGTCGTAAATCTGATTGTCTACGGGCTTATGTGGAATCTCGGCTTAAAGTCGTTGGTGGACGGAAGCTCTCAGGCAATAAGGTTATTTGTGACGGTTCCGGTTTCTTTGGAATTAATATGTCTTATATTAAACGTGGTCTGGTGGATGGTGGGTGAGCGAACCTTTGATACATCATTTCCCGATTCCTATTTATATATTTTTGTAGGAAGCGCGATTTACGCTTTGGAATATGGCATCATGGTTTACTACATGGGCACATTCCCGGCTGCGATTTTCTATATGCTGTTTCCTATTATAGGCGCCACGATGTATCGCTCGTGGAAATGGCTTGCCACAACAGCGACTCTTGTGGGAATCGAGCTTGTAATAATGCAGATTTTCCCTGACAAAATCGAAAGACTTATGATAAAAAACATTCCTACATGGATAAATGTATGGTTTTCACTTCACATGATTTTGCTTGCCACGGCTCTTTCTTTGGCAGTTTACTTCCTTAGAAGCAACGCCGACAAGCGTGTATGGGAATATGAAGCAAGAAGCAAGGCAAGAAAAGAATTTATCTTTAACATGAGCCATGAGATCCGCACTCCCGTTACCACAATTATGGGTATGGACGAGCTTATATTAAGAGAAGCTGAAAACGAGCAGATAAACGAGTATGCAGCAAACATTCAAAGCTCTTGTAAGTCACTTTTAGGCTTCTTAAACGACATTTTGGACTATTCAAAGATAGAGTCTGATGACATGGAGCTTTGCCTTTCAAAATACAGCGTAGGCCGCCTTATAACGGATTGCTACAACTCCGTCGTGCAGCTTGCGGATGCTAAAGGCATTAAGCTAGCACTTGCAATAGATTCAACCATCCCCAAAGAACTTGTGGGCGATGAGAGCAGAATAAGACAGATAATAATGAACCTACTTAGCAATGCCGTTAAGTTTACACAAGAAGGAACGGTTATTTTCAGGGTAAGTGCAAATCCCTTGGATTCAAGGACCTTAGAGCTTGTAACTTCCATAGAAGATTCCGGCGTAGGAATTGCGGAAGAAGACAGAGAGCGTTTATTTAAAGCCTTTGCAAAGACGGGGGATGATAAAAACGGAGGCACCGGACTTGGCCTTACAATCGTAGATCACCTTACAAGAATTATGGGAGGCTCCATTTCCGTAAATTCAAAGGTTAACAGAGGCTCCATATTTACGGTTATTCTTCCTCAGGAAATCGTGTCAAAAGAACCCCTTGGGGACATTTATAAGTACATCGACGAAAACACAAACATAAGAAAAGGCTACGAAGCAAAGTTCGAAGCCCCCAATGCTTCTGTTCTTGTGGTTGATGATGTAAAAATAAACCTTATGGTTATCACAAGCCTTCTTAAATCCACCAAGGTAGCCATTTCTACAGCAAAGAACGGAAAAGAAGCCATTGAGATGTGTAAAAAGAAACACTTTGACCTAATCCTAATGGACCACCTAATGCCGAATCTTGACGGAATAGAGACCTTATCAATAATAAGAGAAAGCGTTAAAGACGGACAGAATGCAGACACTCCTGCAATAGCTTTAACAGCTAACGTAGGATACGGTAACAGAGAAGACTATATTAAGGCAGGATTTACGGATTATCTTCCCAAACCTGTAAGCGGAGCTGATTTGGAAGAGAAATTGTTAAAGTACCTTCCGAAGAAACTCATTAGCAAACGCAGTGTTTAAAAAGCGTATAAGAAAATGGGAGAACTGAATTAATCCAAAGAAAAACGATTTATTTATTGAGTATATTATATCTTTACTCATTAAAAATAAATATTTTATGATTTTTTACTGTTAATTCCTTGTTATTTTTGATTTACTACTATATAATTAGTCAATGGAGGTGCAGAAATATGGCTGTTTCATACAATAAACTTTGGAAAAGATTAATCGATGAGAAAATGAGCGCGGCAGAACTTCGTAAGGCTGCTGATATTTCTCCTAACACCATGACAAAGTTCCACAAAGAGGAGCTTGTATCCATGGATGTATTATGCAGAATCTGCAGTATTTTGCATACAGACTTCGGCGATATTGTTGAATATATCCCCGAAAAATAGTTGAAAACTAAAACCGAAAGTAACCACCGATGCAGTGAGCGTTGGTGGTTTTTTCATTTAAGCTTATGATATTCGAAGGTAGCAGAACAATGAGAAAAATGCTCCTGTGCTCGCACAAAGGAGCATTTGAACTCGTTGGAATGCGTGGTGCGAAGCACCATGAGCACACTTGATGAGCAATCGTAGCGCAAAGCGCGGGAAAGCCCGGAACGGGCGGATTGCGAATCATTGTGTGCGGCTTCGAATATCAAAACCAGAGGTGGAAATGAGCCCGTGGCGCGTTTAACCAATCAGTGATAATATAAAGTTATATAATGTATGTGTTAAGGGGTAAACATGGACATTTCTCAAATTAAAGAATTGAATGCCGGTGAAAACCGAAGCATCACAAGAACGCAGATTGAAGATGCCACCGAATTTTTCATAAAGGATTCGGAGGCAGAAGCTGAGTACATTTCCGACTTTATAACCTTTTATTTTAAGGTATCAAGAAGCGCGGGGGAATTCGACATTGACCGCCTGCATTTTTGCACGCAGAAATATGCCGCGAATATCTCAAGAAGGCCGGAACTAAAAAAGCTTCATCTGCCTTTTTTGTATATTAAGGAAATAGAATATTACATGATGGTGAACTCATACTCGGAGTGCGTTCGCTGCATAAACAAAATCCTGGACATGGAAGACGTTCCGGATTTTTGCATGGGTGCTGCCCTTTCTCAGGCCGTTGACATCTTCATTAAAAGCGGTATAACCAAAGAAGCCGTAAAGTATGTTGATGCAATGAAGACCTTTGTGACGTTATGTGAGCTTCCTCCAAGAAACCTCATTATGCTTGATTGTAACCTTCTTCAGGCTTACGCATTTCTTGGAAAAAGAAAAGAGTATGAATATCAGTTAGACAGAATAGAAAAATACAGCGATGCTTCCATAGATAAAGAAGTAAGAAGCGTTGTTATTCTTTATGTTCTTGGGGCTAAGGCCTTAATCGATATGGAAAAGGTACCTACGGATACCTATATAAACGACTTTTGCGTGCTTATGGAAAGCGGAGTCTTTAATAATGATGTTACCGCCGACTATTCCGAAGTCATGATCCCTATCTTAAGATGGATCAAAGGCCGTATGGAAACAAGAAAACTGGTGCAATACGCCACAATGATGATATCAAGATGCGAGACCATTGCGGATAAGCTTGATATGTACTGCGTTTTGGTGGATGAGTTTGGCTTAGACAGAACGGAATACAGAGATTTCTTTGATGATTACTTTAAGACCTTAAGGCTTTTTGCTGATAACAGTAAAGAAGCTCATAGGCACGAAGTAATCGGTGAAATGTTATCATACGAGGTAGAACGCCAGTATAAAAAGAGAGCCCTTACAGACGAGCTTACACAGCTTGGAAACAGGCATGCCTATGAAGGTATGGTGGCTGAAATCGTGGCAAGCGCCCAAGGAGGAAAGCTTCCTTCAAACGTTACCATCATTGCAATGGACTTAAACGGCTTAAAGCATGTTAACGATACTTACGGACACCAGGCGGGAGATGACTATATTAAAGCTGCGGCCGAATGTTTAAAGAACACAGTCGGAAACTTCGGAGACATCTTTAGAACCGGCGGTGACGAATTTATGGCTATCGTTCGCACAAACCATGTGCCTGTTGAAAGAATCACAGAGCTTATTAAAGAAAACATGGATAATTGGCCCAGTCACTACGACACACAGCTTTCAATGGCCATAGGATATGCCACATCAATGGAATATCCTGATAAAACGATAGATGAAATAATCGGAATCGCCGATGAAAACATGTATAAGGATAAGAGCTTATACTACACTCAGACAGGAAAGGACAGAAGACAAAGATAGTTTAATATCTGCATTAAGACATGGATTACGAGTTAATTAGAAGTAAAAGAAGAACGTTTTCCGTAGAAATACGTCCCGATGGAAGCGTTTTGGTAAAGGCGCCTCTTTTAATGACCAAAGCAGCAATCGACAGGCTGCTTTTATCAAAAGAAGAATGGATAATGGCCAATCAAAAAAAGATGCTTAAAAAAGCATCCGAGTTTGACACGATAGATAAGCTTACGGAAGAAGAACTAAAAGAGCTAAAAAAGAAAGCAAAAAGAATAATCTTACCGCTGGTGGAAGATTATTCAGAAATAATGGGTGTTATTTATGGGCGTGTAGCTTTCAGAACACAGAAAACCAGGTGGGGCAGTTGCTCCAGAGAAGGTAACCTAAACTTTAATTGTCTTTTAGCGTTGTGCCCCGAACCGGTAATCAGATATGTGGTGGTACATGAATTATCCCATCGCGTACATATGAATCATTCCAAGGCTTTCTGGCATTTAGTGGAGGAATTTATGCCCGACTATAAGGAGCACAGAAAGTGGCTTAAGGATAATGGAGAATTCCTGATTAAACGATTGAATTAGTTTAATCAGGAATTAACTTTTTCATATTACGCGAGTTGCCTAAAAAAACTTTCAAATACCTCCGCAATTCGGTTTATGTTTTCCATAGAATTCTTTGCAACCATCAAGGCCTTACATGCACAGGAAGTTGAACTGCCGTTTTCTTTTAAAAACGCAGAATCGATCAAAACACTGTCCATGGGGTATCCCGTTACATTCTTAAATGCATTCTCAAAATCCAAAATATCTTTTTGATTGCATCCGGCACAAAGAGCCTTAATTTCAAAATCCGCTTTATTCATATTCTCACCCTTTTACTACCTAAATAAATAGATACTGTAAAAATATTATCATTTTTGAATTAGGAAATAGTTAATGAAGAATTTGCTATAGAAATGTGTCCGGATTTTTGGTAATATAAAAATAGGACTAAGGTACTAAAAGTAAATCGGAGGGCACATGAATAAGCTTCTTGATAAACTAAAAAGCATAAATCAGGATTTTTACGAATGCAGAAACAGCAGCTATAGCATTAAGAAGCGCGAAAAAGACATTTTCTTTATCACCTCTTTTTCGCTTGTATACGCAGTTGTTGCCATTGTCTCCGGTTTTATATATTACGGCGGGGTAAACGAAGGCGTTATAAAGGAATATGTTTCTTTTGCCTGCATCAACCTTGCAACAATATTGATGCTTCTGTTTATCTATAGGGTGGTGCCGATTTATAAGAGTAAAGAAAACTTAGATAGAAACGGAAGGTTTTTACAACACCTTACATGGTTTCTTGTTTTGGGAATATACACATGGGCCGCAAAGGCGATGATTTTATCGGGTGAGCGAAGCAACATGGTAAACTATGTTCTTTGGATTGTTGTGATGATTTCTGTAGGAACCGTGTTTACTCTTAACCCCTATGAAACTGTAGTTTCAAATGTATACAGCCTAACATTAATGCTTTTGATGCTTGATAAAAAGGACCTTGAAACAGCAGGCATTACGATTATTTACAGCATTATTGTGTTTGTGATTATAGACACTCTTCTTATGATAAAGAAGTATTTTACTTTTATAGAAGATTACAAGAAGGGTGAAAAGATGGCGGAAATGCAGGAAGATCGCGAGCAGTTCATGGTAAACATGACTCATGAAATGCGCACACCTTTAACTGCGGTTCTTGGAAAGAATCAGATTATTTTAAACGACACAAAAGAGCTTTCCACCAGGCAACTTTCATCTGAAATTAATTCAAGCGGTAAAATTTTACTTTCTTTAATTAATGACCTTTTGGACCTTTCTAAGATGCAGGCGGGAAAAATGTCCATAGTTCCAAATTCTTACTCCACAAAAACAATCAGTTATGAGCTTGCTGATATAATGAGGAGTGAGGCAAAGGCAAAAGATTTGGGCTTTAAGCTTGAAATCGGAAACAACATGCCCGCAGGTCTTTACGGAGATGACGTTAGAATCCGACAGATAATAATGAACCTTTTATCAAACGCCATTAAGTACACTAAAGAAGGTTCCGTTTCATTAAGAATGGATTTTAATTATTCCGATTTAGATAAAAAGACCGGATACTTAAACGTAGGAGTTATCGATACAGGCATCGGAATTAAAAAAGAAGATATTCCAAAGCTTGCAAAGGCCTTTAGCCGCGTTGATGAAGAAAGAAACAGAAACATTAAAGGCACAGGATTAGGCCTTGCCATTACTTCTTCTTTACTTAATTTAATGGGAAGCAAGCTTCAGATAGAAAGCACTTACGGACTTGGCTCCACTTTCTTTTTCTCGGTTTGGCAGACTGTTACCGATGCCACTCCTTTAAAAGAAAAAGAGTTTTCGAAGGAAGCAAACAAAGAAAAGTTTGTTGCCACCACTGCCGACGTTTTGGTGGTTGATGATAATAAGGTTAATTTTGCGGTCTGCAAAGGCCTCATGAAATATTACGGATTTACCCCCGACTTTGCTTCGGGAGGAAAAGAATGTCTTAAGATGATTCAGGAAAAGAAATATGATATCATTTTCCTTGATCATCAAATGCCTGAAATGAATGGTATTGAGACATTGGAAAAAATCAAAGAATTGTATCCAAACATTTATAAAGATACGCCGGTCGTGGCGCTTACAGCGAACGAATCGGCCCATTCTAAGTCAGAATACTTAGGATACGGATTTAGAGATTACTTAAGTAAGCCGATAGATGCCGACAGATTACACAATATCTTAGGCACTTACCTTCCAAAAGAGAAGGTGGCTTATCTTAATAGGTAGGTGGTGCAATGGAATTTTACTCGGCGGTAGTTTATATTCAGGTTTTATCGGCCATAGCTTTGGCCATGGTAATCTGGACAAACCCTATATTGGATAATGATTTAAAGAAAGCTTTTTCTTTGGAATTTGGAATACTTGCGGCGGCTTCGGTATGCTCCTTTGTGGCTGACAGGTTAAACGGAGCGGATGAATCTTTAAGAGTTTTGCATTATGCAATGAAGATTTTAGAGTTTTCCTTTATTCCGGTTTTGATTGTTGTGGCAATTGCTTCTTTAAAGGTAGTAAAAAGAATGTACATATTCTACATTCTTTTGGCTATAAATTTTGTGTCTCAGCTTTTAAACGCAAAATTCGGATTTATTTACTACATGGATGGAAGTAACGTATATGCAAGAGGAAACCTTTATTGCCTTTATGTGATACTCTACGTATCCTTCACCCTTCTTTTTGTTAATTACATTATTATGAAGGGAATGCAATACCAAAGCTTTTCAAAGGGAATCGTGCTTTCAATATGCATCTTTTTGGCCCTTACTTTGCCGATTCAGATCGTATTTAAAAACGTAAGAACGGCATTTGTTGTTATAGAATTTGCCCTCATAATGGCGTATATCTACATAAACAACTTGGTGATTCAGCTTGATAAGTTAACGGGAATGCTTAACCGCTGGCAATACGAAAAGATGTTAAAGCGTGTTAATTATCCCACCTGCGTATTTATTTTCGACGTGGATTCTTTTAAAACGATCAACGATACCTTTGGCCACAGAGTAGGTGACAGAGCCCTTCAATTGGCAGCTTCTGAAATAAAGAAACACTTTGCCAAAGAAGGTTATTGCTTTAGAATCGGCGGAGACGAATTTTGTGTTATACTAAAGAAAAAGAGTAAATATGCCAAGGCGCAGTCAGACGAAATGCTTTGGGCTTTGATAGACAGATTTGAAACAAACATTAAGGAGATACATCGTAACGAGCCTACATTTACAGGCGTATCTGTTGGCTATGCTTTCACAGACGGCCCCTTTGATATTAACTGGGCAATCGAGAAGGCGGACATGATGATGTACAAAAAGAAAAGGCGCTCAAAAGAATAGCGCCGGGAGGTGCCAATGAGCATTTCAATCGGTAGCGGTTTTTCAAATCCTTTTTCGTACGGAAATGATTTACAAAATATTGCTCAAACTCCCTATGAAAAGAAACTTGAAGAACAAAGAAAAGAAGACATGGGCATCAAGGACCCTGTTGAAGAGTCCATAGAAAAGTTTAAAAAGAGACACGGCATCGGATGCGAGTGCGAAACCTGTAAAAACCGTAAGTATAAAGACGGTTCCGATGAGATGGTTTCTTTTAAGTCTGCCCAGCATATTCCGAGAGCCGCCGTAGCTTCAAGGGTAAGAGCTCATGAGCAGGAGCATGTTTCGAATGCTTACAAAGACGCCGAAATGCATAACGGTAAAGTGTTAAGAGCAAGTGTTGCCATACATACGGCCATTTGCCCCGAATGCGGACGTACCTATGTATCAGGCGGCACCACCACCACGCAGATTAAATATTATAATGAAGATAATCAGTATCAAAAGGATTTAAAGCTTCAGGATTCTACCAAATACAAGGGTAATAATGTGGATTACGGATGCTAATTTATCATAATGACAAATTATAAGAGCCTATTTTATAGCGATAGGCTCTTTTTTTATTGCATGAAATAATATAGAATGTTGTCAAAAGGAGGGAGTAACAAATGAATATCAACATGATGATTATCTGGCTTGTCATTTTTGCGGTACTTATTGTTGTGGAACTTGCAACCATGGGACTTACCACAATATGGTTCGCCGGAGGAGCTATTCTAGCTTGCATCTGTGCAGCCTTCAAACTCCCCTTATGGGTACAGATCGCGGTGTTCTTAATCGGATCGGGCGTCTTGCTTTACTTTACAAGGCCCATCGCAGTTAAGTACTTTAACAAAAACAGAACCCGCACAAACATTGAGGGGATGATAGGTAAACAGGCTGTCGTAATGACAGAGATAAACAACATCCAGGGCGTTGGAGTTGTTAAGGTTGCAGGCGTTGATTGGAGCGCTAAATCGTTTAACGGCGAGCCCATCAAAGAAGGTAGCGTTGTAACCGTCAAAGCAGTTGAAGGCGTAAAGCTAATCGTAGAATAATAAACGCGCTTCAATACAATTAGGAGGAGAAAAATGGAATTTGTTATAATTGCAATTGTAATTTTGGCAATCATAGTTATTATTTCTTGTATCAAAATCGTGCCTCAGGCACATGCTTATATCGTTGAAAGACTTGGTGCTTATCAGGCAACATGGTCAGTAGGACTTCACTTTAAAATGCCTTTCCTTGATAAGGTAGCAAAGCGAGTTCTTTTAAAAGAACAGGTTGTGGACTTTCCTCCTCAGCCCGTTATTACAAAAGATAACGTAACAATGCAGATTGACACGGTCGTTTTCTTCCAGATTACAGACCCCAAGCTTTTCACATACGGTGTTGAATCACCTATGGTAGCTATTGAAAACTTAACAGCTACAACACTTCGTAACATCATCGGTGACCTTGAACTTGACCAGACTCTTACATCAAGAGAAACCATCAACACAAAGATGCGTGCTACACTTGATGAAGCTACAGACCCTTGGGGAATCAAAGTTACCCGTGTTGAATTAAAGAACATCATGCCTCCTACAGCTATCCGTGATGCAATGGAGAAGCAGATGAAGGCAGAACGTGAAAGACGTGAAGCAATCCTTAAGGCAGAAGGTGAAAAGAAGTCAACAATCCTTGTTGCCGAAGGTAAGAAAGAATCAGTTATCCTTGAAGCAGAAGCTGAAAAGCAGTCAGCAATCTTAAGAGCTGAAGCTGAAAAGGAAAAGAAGATCCGCGAAGCCGAAGGTGAAGCTGAAGCTATCTTAAAGGTTAAGCAGGCTACAGCAGACGGTATCAAGATGATCAAAGAAGCCGGCGCAGACGAAGCTGTTATCAAGCTTCGCAGCCTCGATGCATTCGAAGCTGCTTCAAACGGTCAGGCTACCAAGATTATCATCCCTTCAGAAATTCAGGGTATCGCAGGTCTTGCAAAATCCGTTAAAGAAGTTTTATAAGCAATATTTCCAAGAGCCACCCAGCCGGGTGGCTCTTTTTTACGCCTTTACTTTTGGGAGTGGTTATGTATATAATCAACATTGTATTACTTTATTGGATTAAAGCATGAGAACGAACAAGGGAAGGTGTGGCTATGAATTTAAAAAATCGTGACTTTTTGAAACTGTTAGACTATACTCCTGAAGAGATTGAGTATCTTGTGGACTTGTCGCTAAAGTTTAAGGATATGAAGAAAAAAGGCGTGCTTCATGATGTGTTTAGAGGCAAGAATGTAGCGCTTATTTTCGAAAAGACGAGTACACGTACAAGATGTTCTTTTGAAGTGGCGGCTCATGACCTTGGTATGGGAACAACATATCTTGATCCAAAGAGTTCGCAGATAGGAAAAAAAGAAAGCATTGCGGATACGGCAAGAGTGCTTAGCCGCATGTTTGACGGTATAGAATACAGAGGCTTTGGACAGGAAATCGTTGAAGAACTTGCCAAAAAAGCCGATGTGCCAGTTTGGAACGGACTTACAAATGAATTCCATCCCACTCAGATGATTGCGGATTTAATTACAATTAAGGAAAATTTTGGTTTCTTTAAGGGCTTAAAGCTTACATATATGGGCGATGCACGTTATAATATGGCTAACTCCCTAATGGTAACCTGTGCAAAGATGGGTATGCATTTTACAGCCTGCTCTTCAAAGAACTATTTCCCGGATGCGACACTTGTTAAAACCTGCGAAGAAATTGCAGCTAAGACCGGCGGAAGCATCACTTTGACAGAGGATGTAAAGGCAGGCACCAAGGATGCAAACATCATTTATACCGATGTTTGGGTATCCATGGGCGAACCTGTTGAAGTGTGGGAAGAAAGAATCAGAGAACTTTCTCCTTATCAGGTAAATAAGGCTTGTATGGACAATGCGGCGGACAATGTTATTTTCTTACATTGCCTCCCTGCTTTCCATGACCATAAGACAGAAATCGGAAAAGAAATGGGCGAGCGCTTTAACCGTGCCGAAATGGAAGTTACGGATGAAGTGTTTGAATCGGAAAAGTCTAAGGTATTTGACGAAGCCGAGAATCGTATGCACTCCATAAAGGCAATTATGGCGGCTACCTTGGGATATGAAGATAAGTAGATTAAGGATATTTAATTAATGGAAAAAACTGTTATTTGCGCAGCAAATGCGTATGAAGAAAAGTACTACTTAAATCCGGTATTTTCTAAGATTCCGGAATCTATAAAGAAAGAACTTAACATCATCTGCGTTCTTTTTACAGAAGAAGTAGGCGGCATTATCACCATAGGATTTGATGAAGAGGGCGAACTTGAAATCACCACTCAGGCAAGTGATGAAGACTATATGTACGACGAAATCGCTGCAGGTCTTTTGGTAAATAAGATAAGAGCCACCAGGCAGGAACTTTTTGAATCTTTGAACTTATTCTACAGAGTGATAGTGTTAGGCGAAGATATTTCTTTGGACGAAGAGTAGGAAGGATAGATTATGATACTGGTTGTAGATGTTGGAAACACAAACATTACTTACGGAGTGTACAAGGAGGAGAAGCTTGTTACCTCCTTTAGAATGATGTCAAATTTGGAGCGCACATCCGATGAATTCGGTCTCATGATTAAAAATCTTATTGAGACAAACAATGTGGCTATTTCAGATATTCACGGAGCAATTATTGCAAGCGTAGTGCCTAAGGTTATGCACGCGCTTACAGGCGCCATTACAAGATATTTAAATATTAAGCCTATAATCGTGGGTCCCGGCACAAAGACGGGCATTAAGATAACAACGGAAAATCCCAGAGAAATCGGTGCTGACAGAATTGTTGATGTGGTAGCTGCTTTTGAAAAGTACCAAGGCCCCGTTTTGGTGATTGACTTTGGAACCGCCACCACCTATGATTTGGTGACGGAAGACGGCTGCTTTGGCGTTGGAATCACGGCTCCCGGCATTAAGATTAGCGCAAAAGCTTTATGGAGCGATACCGCAAAGCTTCCTGAAATAGAAATAAAGAAACCTGCATCGATTCTGGCTGGAGAAACAATTTCTTCCATGCAGGCAGGCCTTATGTATGGCCAGATCGGTGCAACGGAATATATAATTAAAGAAGTTAAGAGAGAATCGGGCCTTAAAAACTTAAAGGTTGTGGCTACAGGCGGACTTGGAAGACTTGTTTCCGAAGAAACCGACATGATAGATGTTTACGACCCCACTCTTACTCTTGAAGGCTTAAGAATTATTTACGCAAAGAACTCTAAGAAATTATAAGTATGAAAATTGGAACAGTTAATTTAAAAAACAACGTTATATTGGCTCCTATGGCAGGCGTATCCGACCTGCCTTTTCGTTTACTTTGCAAAGAAAACAATGCGGGCATGACGTCGATGGAAATGATAAGTGCCAAGGCGATTCTTTATAACAATAAAAACACGGAAAGCCTTATGGCCATTCATCCGGAGGAAGATTGCGTGTCTTTACAGTTATTCGGAAGTGATCCTAAGATTATGGCTGAGATTGCAAAGAGAATCGAAGAGAGGCCTTTTTCGATACTGGATATTAACATGGGCTGCCCCGTGCCAAAGATAGTTAACAACCACGAAGGCTCTTATCTTATGAAGGAACCAAAACTTGTTTATGAAATTGTAAGAGAAATTGTTAAGGCAATAAAGAAACCTGTCACCGTCAAAATGAGAAAAGGCTTTGACGAAGAGCATGTAAATGCGGTTGAAATTGCAAAGATTTGCGAAGAAGCGGGGGCATCCGCTGTAACAGTTCACGGCCGTACAAGAGAGCAGTTTTACGCAGGCGAAGCCGACTGGGAAATCATAAAGGCAGTTAAAGATGCGGTTAAAATTCCTGTAATAGGTAACGGCGATATATCTTGCAAAAACAGCGCGAAAAAAATGCTTTTGGAAACCGGATGTGATGCTATAATGGTTGGCAGGGCCGCTGAAGGCAACCCTTTTATATTTAAAGAGATTACCTATGCTTTGGAAGGAAAAGAATACACTCCTCCTACAAAAGAAGAGATAAAAGAAACTATCTTAAGGCACGCAGACCTTCAGCTTGAGTATAAAGGTGAGTACATAGGCGTAAGAGAAATGAGAAAGCACCTTTCCTGGTATTTAAAGGGCTTTGAAGGAGCCTGCAAGCTTAGAAAAAACATAAATGAAATGGAAACATTTGAGGATCTTCGTCAGATCATAAATAAATTATTCTAGAGAAAGTTATGGTGTAAGGATATGGTTTTTCACAAAAGATTTGTGCACTACTACCTTAAGTACGGATTGTTCTTACTTTTGGGTATTTTGGCACTCTTCGCAGTCGATTACGGACAGCTTAAAGTTCCCGAACTTTATAAGTATGTCGTAAACGGCATGAACGATGGCGTAGTGGAAATAGGTGGCGCTACCGTTGCATTTGATATGGACTTCTTGCTTGATAAAATCTGTAAGCCCTTAATATTTGTGGTTATTACGGTTTGCGGCGGAAGATTTTTATGGCGTTACTGTTTCTTTGGAGCAGCAGTAAGAGTCGAAACCGACATTCGTAAAAGAATGTTTGACCATTGCAAGGATTTATCGCAGCAGTTTTATCACTTTAATAAAGTTGGCGACCTTATGAGTCTTTTCACAAACGATGTGGACACCATTCAAGACTCATTCGGAGGCGGCGTTCTTACTTTCTTTGACGCCCTTTTGCTTGGTGGCCTTGCCTTTACAAAGATGCTTCATATGAACAAAATGCTCACGGCATTATCAATGCTTCCCATGATTATTTTGTTTCTTATGGCTCTTTTAATCGGATATTTTATGACAAAGACCTGGGACAAAAGACAGGAAGCTTTTTCACGTTTATCTGATTTTGCGCAGGAGTCATTTTCGGGAATTGCCGTAATCAAGGCTTTTACAAAAGAAGTAAAAGAGCTTATGGCATTTAGAAAGTTAAATAAAGAAAACGAAAAGATAAACATTAAGTTTACCCGTATTTCCACGTTAATGAACATTTTATTTATCTTGTTTGTGGAATCGGTTATCTGCGTAATCATCGGTTACGGCGGATATCTTGTATATAATGGAACCTTCAAAGCCGGCGAACTTGTAGAGTTTATCAGTTACTTTACCACCATCATCTGGCCCATCGAAGCGGTTTCCATTCTTATTGAAATGACCGCAAGAGCAAAGGCTTCCTGTAAGAGAGTTGATAACTTCCTTACGGCTGATATCGATGTTAAGGATAAAGAAGGCATTGATAATAAAGAAAGAAACATTAAGGGAGAAATAGAGTTTAAGAACTTAAACTTTACATACCCTAACAGCGAAATGCAGGTTTTAACAGATGTTTCTTTTAAGATAAATGCAGGTGAAAACGTCGGCCTTATAGGTAAGACCGGTGCCGGAAAGACCACAATCGTTGACCTTATTGCAAGAACCTACATGGTTGATGACGGTAAGATTTTTGTGGACGGAGAGGATGTAAATGAGATTCCAATTAAGGAATTAAGGCGCCATATCGCTTATGTTCCTCAGGATAATTTCTTATTTAGCGATACCATTGCATCAAATATTGCTTTTTCAAAAGAAGATTCTTCGGACAAGGAAGCCATTAAGGAGGCAGCAGTGCTTTCCGACGTGGATTCAAATATTATGGAATTTCCTCTTGAATACGAGACAATCCTTGGTGAAAGAGGCGTTACCGTATCAGGTGGTCAGAAGCAGAGAATTTCTATTGCAAGAGCTTTAATGAAGAATGCGGAAATCCTTATTTTGGACGACTCCGTTTCCGCAGTTGATACAAAGACTGAAAGAATTATATTAAACAATCTTGCCACCACAAGAAAAGGCAAGACCACTATTTTGATAGCTCACAGAATTTCCACCATCGAAAGAATGGACAAGATTATCTTCATCGATGACGGAAAAGTGCTTGATGTGGGCACCCATAAAGAATTAATCGAGCGAAACAAAGACTATGCCGAAATGGTTAAGTCTCAGATGCTTGAAGATAAGGAAGCAAAGGAGGAAGAAAAAGATGCGTGAGTATTATCCTCTTTTGTGCGTAGGCGCTGTAATCGGCGTTCTTTCTACATTATTTATCATTGCCTTTGCCACAATGAAAGACAAAAAAACGGCAATCGGCTTTGAAAGAAACATGAAGGACTCAGAAATCGTAAAGAGACTCCTTCACTA
>JAEEXG010000093.1 GCA_016291405.1 Lachnospiraceae bacterium | reverse complement strand
TCGACGAGTTAAAGAATAAGTTCTATGATGCCATAAGTGACCCTGAAGTATGCGTTTTATCAATTGCCACAAGGCCTGATTGTCTGGGAGAAGACGTGCTATCTTTGCTTAATGAACTTAATAAAATCAAGCCTGTGTGGGTGGAGCTTGGACTTCAGACCATAAAGCAAGAGAGTATTGAATATATAAGAAGAGGGTATGATAACGAGATTTACGATGAGGCGGTTAAAAACCTTACAAGCCTTGGAATCGAAGTCATAACCCATGTGATTTTGGGTCTTCCCGGTGAATCAAAAGAAGATATGTTAAATACCGTTAGGTATGTTGGTAAGTCAGGGTCTAAAGGAATTAAATTACAGCTTCTTCATGTGCTAAAAGAAACTGATTTATATGATGATTATAAAAATGGTTTCTTTGAAACTTTATCAATGGATGAGTATATAGATATAGTGGTTGATGCAATAAAGGTGCTTCCTAAAGACATGGTGATTCACAGGCTAACGGGAGACGGAGACAAAAAGATATTGGTATCTCCCATGTGGAGTGCCAACAAAAAGGCTGTATTAAACGCCTTTTCGAAGCGTTTAATACAAAGGGGGACAGAAGAGTAACTTCGTGGTAAAATAAGGAGATATTAAAAGAGGAGAGTAAAGGGAGAATGACTGTTAAAAAGTATATGCTTGAAAACTTCACTGAAGTTTTGCATACAACGCTTAATCCGGAAGGCCCCGGAGTAGTGAGAATTCACCTTATTCCGCCAAAGTACGACGGCGGGAAGGTAGCAGCCAGTGTAGCCATTATAAATGGCCAGGATATCATTCCCGTTAATGTATCTTGGAGTATTTTGCTGGCTGAATTAATCAAAGAAATCAATAAGTATCACGGAAAAGAAGTAAGTGATGAGGATGTTGAAAACATTCTTAACGAAACCTGCAAAGCGGTAAAAAAGGTGTTTCCATTAGTGTCTAAAAAGCGCTTTAAAAAGGACATCGAAACCATGATGACAACTTTTAAGCAGGTAGCTTACGGTGAAGAAGTGTCAGAAGAAATCGGCTATATGAATATAGGCGATTATGCAGAGTATATGAAGGCGCCTCACCGCATGGATTTAATGGTAAGCGCCATGGAAAAGTGCGGTAAGTGGAATTGTAACCAGGCTTGCGTTCATTGCTATGCGGCAGGCCAGACAAATTCGGCAGAAGATGAGCTTGATACGGATACCTGGCTTAAAATACTTGATAAATTAAGAAGTATTGGTGTAACTCAAGTTACATTTACAGGGGGAGAGCCCACCATGAGAGATGATTTGTTTACCCTTATTTCTCATGCAAAGTGGTTTGTATCCCGTCTTAACACAAACGGAATCAAACTTACAAAGGAATATTGTGAAAATCTTAGAAAGAGTGAGCTTGACAGTTTGCAGATTACTTTCTATTCAAGCGAACCTGAAATTCACAATAAATTGGTGGGAGCGGATAAGTTTGAAGAAACTCTTTGCGGCATCAAAAATGCCTTGGAGGCAGGCTTAAATGTAAGTATCAACACCCCTCTTTGCACTCTTAACAAAGACTACGTTAAGACCCTTGAACTTTTGCACGGCCTAGGGGTTTCTTATGTTACATGTTCAGGCCTCATTACAACCGGTAATGCTTTATCCGAAAAATCAGAATCTCTTCAGTTATCAACTGAAGAAATTAAAAAGATTTTGGCAGATGCTGCCGATTACGCATATGACAACGACATGGAAATAAGCTTTACGTCTCCCGGTTGGATAGAAGAAGAGTTCTTTGAAGCCCATGCCTTATCAACTCCAAACTGCGGAGCTTGCTTAAGCAATATGGCCCTTACTCCCGGCGGAAACGTTGTTCCTTGTCAAAGCTGGCTTTCTTCAGATGTGCTTGGCAATTTCTTAAATGATGATTGGGATACAATCTGGAACAGCGATGCTTGTAAGAAGAGACGTGATTATTCAAGTTTAATGCTTGGAAGATGTCCTTTAAGGAGGGAAAAGAAATGATTAAAAGATTAAAGTATTTCTTTGCCCTGCTTGTTTTGGTGATTTCACTTATCCCCGCAAGTAAGTCATATGCAAAGCCTTTAGATGAAATATTGGATTATGAAATTACAATTTCAGTAAACGAAGATGCCACACTTGAAATGCTTTATCACATCAAGTGGAAGGTTCTTGATTCGGATTCCGAAGGGCCTCTTACATGGGCAAAGGTTGGTATTCCAAACAGTAACAACATTTTTATCGATCCTGTATCTGATAACATTAATGAAACCAGATTGCTGACAGAGAATAACGGAGCCTATGCCGGTATTTATTTTAATCAAAAATACTATGCAGGGGATGTTTGTGATTTTGAATTCCGTTTAACCCAGGATTACATGTATGAAATGAACATCCTTAAAGAGGGAGAGACAGTTTATTACTTTATTCCCGGATGGTTTGACGATATAGCGGTTGATAACATTACCGTTAAATGGAATACAGATAAGGTTCTTTCTCACAGTCACGGAGCCACTCAGGAAGGAGATTTCCTTGTATGGAACACTTCCTTAGCCCCGGGCGAAAAAATGGAAGAAATAAGTGTGACTTACAACACATCCGATTTTGCTTTCAGCGAAGAAAAGACCCGTGACTTTGCGGATGATAGTGGTTATGGCAATTCGTATTACTCTGATAACAGCAGCGATGGTGACGATATCGGCGAGACTATTTACGGATTTGCAGGCCTTGCCTTTATTATTTTCATGTTTGTTAAATTCGCTAAGTTATTAAATTATACTTCAAAAAGCGGCTTTAAATCAGGAGAAACCGAGACTAAAAGGGTGGTTAAGCGTACCCTTATAAAGTATTATCCCACATGTCCCGGATGCGGAGCGGTGCGCCCTGAAAACAGTGAAAAGTGTGAGTACTGCGGAAGAAGCTTTATTGAAAGCGAAGAAGTAATAGAAGAAAAGGAAATAAAAGAACCTCAGAAATACAATAAAGAAGGTGTTTATCATTACGGCGATTCACCAAACACCTACGTACGAGTTCATGTAACCCACGTAAGTGTGCCTCGCCCCAGACCTTCATGTGCTCATTCATCCTGCGCACACTCATCCTGCGCCTGCGCTCATTCCTGTGCTTGCGCCTGTGCATGTGCCTGCGCCGGTGGCGGAAGAGCAGGTTGCTCCACCAAGGATTTTTACAACACCAACCTTAAGCTTTCACAGCTTTTAAGAAAGAAGAAAAATAAGTAAAAACAACCTTGACTTATTATTTTTACTATGGTAATATCATTTTCGTGCCTGAGATGGCACGAAAATAGATGTACGTGTAGCTCAGCTGGATAGAGCGTCTGGCTACGGACCAGAAGGTCGAGGGTTCGAATCCTTTCACGTACGGTTGAATATAAAAATACCTCAGGATTTTCCTGAGGTATTTTTGTATTCAAGCGAAGTGTCGATTCGAACCCTAAGGGTTCGGTCTCCGCTTCGCTCCGGTCCGCGCTAAACGCGTGCCACCGGCACGCAGCGCCCTTTCACGTACGGGTTCAAAACAAGATACACTATTTAACACACAAATTCATCTCTGATAATGATATAATGTTTCTATATTCTATATAATGAAAAACGGGGTGAATTATGAAGGAAATTAAGGGTGAAGCGAAGTTTACGTTTATGGAGGCAACCAGCGTAATTGTGGGCCACGGAGTGGGCTCAGGGATACTGGCGGTGCCATTTTTGGCAAGCAGAAATTCATGGAGAGACATAATAATAGTGCTTGCCGTTTGTTATGCGATTAATTTACTAATGCATTTAATGATTGCAGAGCTAAGCTACAATAACAACGGGCTTCAATTTATAAAGTGTATTGAAGCGGAACTTTTTAAAGGAACCGTAAAGAAAGTAATCACTTGGATTGCTTTTGGCTTCCTTGGCTTGTCAGTTATATCAAATGTTGTTGGATTCATAACAGGTGGGGGAGCGGTTCTTACAACATGGCTTAACATTCCTCCCATTGTAGCAATGTTTATATATTATGTTGTGACGGCTTTTGTGGTGCTTTTTGGCATGAAATTGGTTGGAGTATGCGAAAAGATTTCCGTATTTGCCATGGGCGCCGTTATGGCAATATTACTCATAGCTACTTTAATTAATGAACATACAGGATTTGCCAATACCTTTGTGGCATCCTCGAATATTGTTGCTCTTTACAGTACCGTGGCATTTTC
>JAEEXG010000044.1 GCA_016291405.1 Lachnospiraceae bacterium | reverse complement strand
AAAAAGATATTACTTTTCTTAAATCTGTGGCTTCTCTTTGGCTCATAGTGCAATAGGGCCCTGTGGAAGCTCCAAAATGTCTTTGATCGTAGATTACGACATTGTACCCGTAATCATAAAATATTTTTGCATATTTGATGCAGGCATCTCGCATAGCGGAAAGGCCGTGACTTATAATTGCCACGTGTTTTTCATCACCGGTATCCTTTGGATTTATGATGTACTCGCCTTTAATTTCCGCATCCAAACTTTGCAAAGAAAACGGATGACGATCCCAAAGAGTATCGTAATCCGAAAAACAATCGCCAATATGGAAATCCTCATCCCACTTACGTACTTCTTCTTTAGTAAACTTCGGTGCCTGCATTAGCATATTAATAATGTAATGCGCTATCATTCCTCTAAATTCTCCCTATTCAACGATTATAGCACAGAATAAAAGGAAAAGGACCCTCTTAAGAAATTACTAATTTCTTAAGATGAGCCCTTTTGGGTACCGGTTTAATTCATTTAGCCGTCGATATTAATATTTCCTGCTGCTGCAGAACACTTAATATTTAAGCTTCCGTCTCCGAGGGTATAAACACCGCTCCTTGAACCTATAATTTTATTTTCGCCCTGTACTAAGTTTCCTCGTCCTACTGTTACGTTAAAGTCGGCTTTGTATCCTGTGCATTCTTTAAGATCGATGTTAACGTTACCGACTGTTGAAACTGCTTTGATTGCTTCTTTAACTTTTCCTTCAATGTTAATATTTCCGGCTGAAGAAGTTATCTTAACTGTGTTAAAAGTACCTTCCGTTGTAACATTACCTGCCATTGACTTAACAAATACGTTCTTCGCATTTGTTCTTTCAGCCTCAAGATTACCGGCCATAGCACTGATGGTAAGATCTTCAAACTCAGAGTCTTCAATGCCTATGTTACCTGCAAGAATGTTAATGTCTGCCTTGGAAGCAACCACCTTTTCTGCCTCGAAGTTACCGGCCTTATCGGTAATAGATAATGTTTCAAGATACTTAGGAACCAAAACATCAACGGTAATCTTCGGCATCGAAAGGTTTTTAAAGAAGTTTGTGGCGCCACCCTTTCTCTTTAATGTAACGTACTGAACACCGTCCTTCTTATAAACATCGAAATCATAGCTTAACTGCTGATTCGCACTTCCGAAGTTCTCATAGTTTGCATGAAACAAACCATCTTCGGATTCCTTGATTGTAAGTTCACCATTATCAATGTCAACCACAAGGCGTCTTACTTCTGAAGTGTTATCATCATACACACGATCTTCTTTTTCTTCTTCCTTAGAAGCAGCTGCTTCTTCTGCTGCGCTTCTTGTTGCTTTGTAACTCTCTGAGATTTCCTTTGCAAATGCGGTTGTCTTATTTACAACTTTTTCGCTTACGTTTTCAAAGCCTTCTTTGAAATCTTTCGCAAAGTTCTCGGCTCCGTTACTCATTGAATCGCCAACCTTTTCGGCCCCGTTTGCAACGCCTGCTGCCATGGTGCCGAGTAAAGAAGCAAAGTTCTTTGCGATTTCATTGATAGTATCCGAAACCTTCTGTGAGTCAAAATTGATTCCACCTGAAGTAGCTTTTCTTTCGCTGCCCTTACCGTTCTTCATTTCATTTAATTCTTTTACAAGTTCATCTATGGAACCAAGCTCTGCGATAATCTGCTCTTCGGTCTTTCCGTCCTGTAAGCCGTTATCAAAGTGTTCCTCGTAATCACTCACTATTTCGTTTTTGATTTCCTCATCGAAGCTTGAAAGAGCTTCAACGAGTGCTTTCATGTATTGCTCCTTATTCATTTTACCCTCCTAGTTGTTTATGATACCGTCGACAGCCTTTACAAAAGCTATCCATTCGTTTTTAAGTTCGTTAGTATAAGTTCTTCCTTCGTCGGACAAGTGGTAATACTTTCTTGCGGGACCGTTATCTGATTCCTTTAAGTATGTGGTTACCAAATCATCATCCTTAAGTCTTTTAAGCACCAAGTACAATGTTCCCGGGGCGATTTCCAAGTTTTTAGAAATCTCATCCGTAAGCTCGTATCCGTATTTATCATCGTCTAAGAGCATGGCCAGGACGCAAAGCTCAAGGGCTCCTTTTTTAAATTGTGCGTTCACTCCCGTCTCCTTTCATAGTAAAAAGTTTTAAACAAAACACTTACATTGAGTATAGTATCACTTGCTATTCTATAATGCAATATAGTAATTATAAAAAATTACTAAACTATAAATATAAAGAAAATAAAAAAGAAAGCCTTTTGGCTTTCTCTTTTATGGAAGGTACTTACAGAAGTATGTTTAATAAATCGGAAAATTCGTTTATGTTATGATCCGCAATGTTAGCTTTTGCTGCATCCCCAATTGCCACTGTTGCCATTCCCGCAGCCTTAGCGGCCTTAATGCCTGCTTCCGCATCTTCTACCACCAAGCATCTGTTGCAAGGCATGTTTAAAAAGTTTGCGGCCTTTACAAATACTTCCGGGTTAGGCTTTGAGTTATCTATGTTTGTGCCATCGGATATGGCATCAAAGGCATCCGTTAGATTTACTTTTTCCAAAATAAACTTTGCGTTTTTACTTGAAGAACCTACGGATAATAAATATCCTCTCTTTCTAAGCTCCGATAATGTATGTCTTACCGAATCCGTTACATCGGAAGGCGTCATGTTATTTAAAAGCTCTCGGTAGTATTCATTCTTCCTATCCGCAAGCTTTACCTTTTCTTCATCTGATAAAGGAGCACCATCATATCTTTCAAGTATGATTTCAAGTGACTCCATTCGACTTACGCCTCTGAGCCTATTATTTATTTCTTCGTCAAAGTAAATTCCAAGCTCGTCTGCTATTTTCTTCCAGCCCAAATAATGATATTTATCTGTAAAAACGATTACTCCGTCAAGGTCAAAAATCACTGATGTGATCATTTTAATCCTCCATTTTAACTGAAGTCTTTTCGCCCTCAGTCAATGTGTATTCTTTTGAAAAGATTTTAATTTTCTGCTCTTTCCCGCTTAAAAGCTCAACCGTAACATTTTCTTTGTCTATAGTGACTTTAATTAGTTTCTTTTTATAGACAAACTTAAATCTAAAGCCGTTCCAGGTTTTAGGAAGGGATGGCTCTATGGAAATGCCCTCTTCCGACACTCTAAGCCCTGCAAAGCCGTTAACGATTGCCATGTAACATCCGCCCATGTTTGCTGTGTGGATGCCATGCTTTGTGTTGTTGTGAGTGTTCATTAAATCAAGCTTTGCGGAATCTCCAAAGTAGGAATATGCCTTTTCCTTCATGCCAAGGCGTGATGCCACAATTGAAAAGACGCAGGTTGATAAGGAAGAATCGTGAGTGGTGATCTTTTCATAGTATTCAAAGCTTCTCTTCATTACGTCCCTTGGCTGCTCGTTTTCAAACATGAAATAAGAAAGAACCGTGTCCGCCTGCTTACATACCTGATATCTGTAAAGATGAAGAGGATGATAGTGAAGCAAAAGCGGGAAGTTTTCTTTTGGCGTGTTTTCTAAATCCCACAGGGGCTTATTTAAAAATGAATCGTCCTGAGGATTTATTCCAAGTTTTGAATCGTATAATAAAAGCATTTTGCTTGCAGCCTTTTTAAATGACTTAAGCTCGTCTTCCGTGATGTTTAGCTTTTTATCAAGCTCACTTGCAAAGCCTGCTTCTTTTAAAATCTCGTGAAGCTTAACCGCCCAGTTTAAGTTATATTTTGCAGCTGCATTTGTGTAGTAATTGTTATTTACCATGCAGGTGTACTCATCGGGACCTGTCACAACGTTTAATACAAAGTTTCCCTTTTGGTCGTAACACCCTAAATCCATCCAAAGTCTGGAGGTTTCAAGAAGCACTTCCATACCGGCCTCTCTCATAAAATCAAGGTCGCCGGTTGTGATGTAATAATTTATAAAAGCATATGCAATGTCTGCGTTTATATGATATGCGGCACTTCCCGACACAAAATATCCCGAGCACTCGGTACCGGTTATTGTGCGCCAAGGAAATAAGGCTCCTTTACTATGGCCCAAAAGAAGCGCGTTTTCTTTTGCCTTATTAAGGGTTGAATAGCGGTATCTAAGTAACATCTTTGATAAGTCAGGGTTTGTGAGTGTAAAGAATGGCATAATGAAGGTTTCGGTATCCCAGAAATAGTGGCCTTCATAGCCTTCTCCGCTCATGCCCTTTGCGGCTATTGAAGCAAAGGAGTCTTTGGCGGATGATTGCAAAAGCTCGTACATGTTAAAAGAAACCGCACTGTTCATATCGGAATCTGCATCGATTTCCATTTCGCAATTGGTCCAAAAATCGGACATGTACTTTTCCTGTGCTTTGTAATAGTGATTAAGTCCGTTTTCTAAAACAGTCTCCAAATCCCCAAGCACTTTTCCCGGTAAATCTTTGCTTCTTACAGAGTCTGCAAATATTGAAAGCTTTACAAGCCTTGTACTTCCGCCTTTTTTAACGGACGCGCTTGCGGTATAGACTCCCTGCATGCCGATGATATCCGAAACTTCCACCTTTAATAAGGAATTATCTTCCGCATACAAAGAATTGTGCACCAAAGAGCACATTCTAAGCTTACTAACGCTTGTTTCAGAAATTGCTATGCTGCTTTTTCCATCAAGATAAAAGTCTTTTACTTCTAAGTTTTTAAGGCTCTCCTGGGCAAGGCGGGGGTCCTTGGGATTTGAGTAATTTGTTACATCCGGATTATGGGTTGAAATAAACTTAATATCCCCAGAAAAGTTTAGGGCAGTTACCTTATACTCGATTGAGAATAAAGAAAGCATTTCAAAGCTTGTCATTCTTGTGACAGTTATTTCAACCTGCTTTCCGGTCGAAGATTCCCAGATGATATCACGCTTTGTGATGCCCTTTTCCATATCAAGGGTTCTTTTATGGCTAATTACTTTACCCGAATTTAAATCAAACAATTCGCCGTCCACAATGCAGCTTATGGACATAGTATCAGCCACGTTTAACATGGTTTCTTTTTTATCCACGAAATTGCAAAGCATCTCTGCCTGCTTCATGGGGATAATGTCGTAAAAGCCGTTAATGTAGGTGCCTCTCATGGTATCGACGCCGTTTTTTACGCCCTCTTCCAAAGAGCCTCTTACACCTATATATCCGTTTGCATTGTGAAACAGAGTTTCGCTTAAAAAGTTTTCTTCTTCATTAAATTGTGTATATGTTTTGGTGATGATCTTGTTCACTAAAAGTTCCTCTTAGCCTTTTACGGCTCCGGCTGCAACGCCTTTAATAATGTATTTCTGGCATGCCAGATAGAAAATCGCAACGGGGATGATGGTGACAACAAGTGCTGCCATTGCTTCATTCCAGCTGATTGTGTATTGTCCGAAAAACTTGGCTGTGGAAATGGGGATTGTCCTGTTTGCCTTAGCCTTTAAAGTAAGGGAAGGAAGAAGGTAATCGTTCCAAATCCAGATAACGTCCAAAATAATAACCGTCATGGTGGTGGGCTTTAACATAGGGAAAACAATTTTCCAAAAAACGCCCCATGTGTTGCATCCGTCAATAATGGCGGCTTCTTCCAAAGAAACCGGAATGGATGAAATAAACCCATGATATAAAAACACACCCATACCTGCGCCAAAGCCTATGTACATAAACACAAGGCCGGGGATTGTGTCTGTCATCTTTACTCCCATGTGGTTACCTATCCAGTTCATTTCCTGCATAAGAGGCATCATGATTGTCTGGAAAGGAATAAGCATGGTTGCAACCAATATTCCAAACAATGCCCCCGATAATTTATTTTTGCTTCTTACAAACATCCAGGCTGTCATTGAGCAAAGAACCACAAGGATAGCGATGGATACAAGTGTAAGAATAAGTGAATTCTTAATTGAAATGGCAAAGTTCATTTTGCCTAAAGCGCTCTCGTAATACTTTAAAGAAAGCTTTGAAGGAAGGGCCACCATGTTTTCATACATTTCAGATCTTGACTTAAATGAGTTAGTCAAAATGAGATATATGGGAAATAAGTAAAGGAGGCAAAAAACCATAAGGGCTATGTTTGCAAATATCTTTGAAGTCTTTGCAGTTTTCATTACATTGCCACCTCCCTCTTCTTAGTGATACTAACCTGAATCAAGGTGATTACGGCTATGATCAAGAAGAATATGATGGCTTTCGCCTGGCCGTATCCAAAGTTACTTAAGTCAAAGATTTCGTTGTATATGTTTAAAGAAAACATTTCGGATTGATAGTTGGGGCCTGCTCCCGTTAGGGCTATGTTTACGTCGTATACCTTGAAACAGTTTGACAAGGTAAGGAATAAACAGATTGTGAAGGAAGGCATTAAAAGCGGAAACTTAACGGAAAACAAGGTTCTTAAAAAACTTGCTCCGTCTACGTTTGCGGCTTCCAAAACGTCATCCGGGATTGCCATAATTCCTGTTATGTAAACTATCATTACATATCCTGCCATCTGCCAGGTTGTTACCACTATCATGGCAATCATTGCTTTTGTCTTGTCTGTAAGCCAGTTACCCCAGTCTATAGAAAGAAAGAATTCTGAAAAAACGCTCTTCCAAATGTAACCCAAAATAAGACCGCCGATAAGGTAAGGCACGAAAAGCATTGTTCTTGCTATATTTGCGGTCTTAAGCTTTGTGGTAACTATCAGTGCAAAGATTAAACCCACAACATTTACAAAAACTACACTTATCAAGGTATAAACAGTGGTGCGTCCTGCGGATTGCAAAAATCTTGCATCTGTAAATACTCTTAAATAATTATCAAATCCCACGAAGCTCATTGCGTGCTTTGCAAGCCCGTCCCACTCAACAAAAGAAAAGCCTATACCGATTGCAAAGGGGATAATCACAACCACGAAGAATATGAACATTAACGGGAATGTAAATAATGCGTACCATCCTTTTCTAATTTTCATGAAAACCTCTCTCTTTTTATAAAACCTTCCGCGGCTTACACCGCGGAAGGAAACCCTTTTACCTATTTGTTAGCTGATACAAAAGCATCGTTTAACTGATTAACAAGTTCTTCGCCTGTCATGTCTGATACATAGAACTGCATAACTATGGGAGCAAGTGATGTTGAAATACCTGCGGGCCAGTTAGCCATGCTCCAAGGAATTGTGTCGCCCTTAGCTGCTACTTCTGCAACTGATGCTGAAATGGGATCCAAAGATTCGCTTGTCATTCCTTCAACTACAGGTACAAATCCGAATTCTGCCATAAGGTAGTTCTTTCCGGTTTCTGATGTGTAGAGCCATTCAAGGAACTTCTTTGCTGAGTTCTTTGAAGCTGCGTCTGCATCTGTGTTAATGTACCAAGCAGCGGGAACTGATACAGCCACCTTATTGTTTCCTAAAAGAGGAAGAGCTGTGATTCCCATGTTAAAGTTAACGTCGTAGTCTGCAAACATGCTGTAGCACCAGTTACCCTGATGAATCATAGCTGTCTTACCTGTTGCAAAGTCACCGCAGTTGTTATCGTAGGTGATATCCGCAGGGTTCTTGCAGTTAGCTCTTACAGCTTCCATGAATTTACCAAATTCCTTAAATGCATCGTTGTCGATCATTCTTACTTCACCTGCCAAAACCTTAGAAAGGTAATCTGCGGGATCGTCCTGAATCGCAAAAGGAGTGTTTAAAACGTGCATGATAAGGAAGTAATCTTCCTGTGAAAATCCTAATCCGTTGATGCCGTCTGCTTTTGCTTTTTCTAAGAAAGAAACAAGTGCATCTGTAGATGTAAGTGTTGAAACATCAACCAAGTCAGCGTTGTAAACAAGTCCGAAACCTTCCAATGTGTAAGGAATACCAACCTTCTTACCGTTTACTTCATCAACCATTCCGGCGCTAACCTTATCAATGAAGCTTAAATCTGAAACATCTTCAAGATAGTCAGCCATCTCAACTGATTCAGAACCGGGTGCAAGTGAGAAAAGTGTGGGACCTGCTTCTGTTGAAAGGTCTGTCTTTAAGTCTGTAAAGTACTTATCACCTGAAGTTTCCCAAACTTCAACTTCGATTCCTGTTTCATCTGTGAAATCTTCGGCACACTTATTTAACTTATCCATGATTTCTGTTTTACTCTGGAAAATAACAAGTTTTCCGAATTCATCGGATGATTCTTCGGGTGCGGCTTCGGGAGTTTTTGTTTCACTAACCTCTGCCTTGTTTTCTGTAGGCTGAGCTGCAGGTGCCGTGCTTCCGCATCCTGTAATACAGCCAAATGCCATTGTCATGGCAATAATCATAGCTATAGTTTTCTTTTTCATTTTCCTCTCCCTTTCGTGGAAATACCTTTAATAAATCGTTACACCTAGATTCTAGGCTACTAGATATTTACCATCAAGTTTCTTTGTTAAAATATGTCATTTCTGTTTATATCAGCTTCTGTTTTTGTGCATTTTGTCATAAACATCTAGTAAACGCTTAGTAAACAAAAGTAAATTTTACTTGCTAAGGGTAAATTTTGCATGTAAAATCAAAGTAAATCGGATAACTATTGTTTACTATTTGTTTTTGGGGATTTAAAAATGGTAAGAATAAAAGATATCGCTAAGCTTGCGGGCGTGTCGCCCTCTACGGTTTCAAATGTTTTAAACGGAAAGAAAAACGTTGGGGAAGAAACAAAGAATTTAATACTTAAGCTTTGTAAAGAAAATGACTATGAACCGAATATCAGCGGCAAAAGCTTAAAAAGCGGCACTTCAAAGACTATTTTATTTAACTTCAGTGACTTTGACAGGCAGTTTTACTTAAAGATTATTCAGGGAATAAGCGACTATATTTATACCAAGGGATACGACCTTTTAATCTGCACAAGCAAAAACTGCGAAAAGTATATGAATCACACTTTCAGTGCAGGTTGCATAATGCTTGATATAAGTGCCCAGGATTCTATGATCATTAAAAAAGCCACAAGCGACTATCCTATTGTGGTGCTTGACAGAGTAATAGATGCTCCGAATGTAAAGAGCATGCTTGTAAACAACTACGCTCCCCAAAAAGAACTGGTGGAAGGCCTTGTTAAAAAAGGATGCAGGCGCTTTGCCTATTTAGGCGGCATAGATACCTTAGATAACCAAGAAAGATACCAGGCAACGGTTGATGCCCTTAAAGAAAACGGCCTTTCCTTAAGAAGAGACGACTATTATACCGGAGACTTCAGAGAAAAAAGCGGTTATCAGGCCGCAAAGCTTTTAATGCTTACTGAGCACCTACCGGACGCCTTAGTGTGTGCAAACGACGATATGGCAATGGGCGCGCTAAAAGCCTTTAGGGAGAACAATATAAAAGTACCGGAAGACATATCAGTAACAGGCTTTGACGATACAGAAACTGCTCAGATATTAAAACTTACTACCGTCCATATACCAAACTATGAAAGAGGCTATATTGCGGCACAACATTTAATCGAAGCCATTGAAGGAAACGGTAACTTCGAACCTTTCAAGATTTCGGCAAAAGTAAAGTGGAGAAAGACTTCTGTATAAATCAAAAAACGAGTTCTGCATTTGCAAAACTCGTTTTATTTTTTCATAGACAAATGTACGTAAACCACCTATTTATCAAAATAAGATTTGTACTTATGAAATACTATTCCTTCCCCAATAATTAGAATAAGAGAGCCGATAATACTCAACTTAACCCAAAAGATAAAGAAATCTGACTG
Organism: Lachnospiraceae bacterium; assembly: GCA_016291405.1. Taxonomy (GTDB): domain Bacteria; phylum Bacillota; class Clostridia; order Lachnospirales; family Lachnospiraceae; genus UBA1258. The sequence goes on along the minus strand of JAEEXG010000044.1, from coordinate 11,896 downwards.
TGTAATGTTAGTGCGAACAGCCGCAGTAACCACGCCATTAATAATGCAAGAAAGATATGTCGCTAATACCAAAGGATAAGATGTTTTCTTAAATCCCTTAATGGCAAAAAAAGCTATTACTCCACAAATTGCTGTAAACAGCAATAGTGTTCCATGAAATATATCGTTATAGCGAAGCGCATCACCATACGTTTCATAGACCCACTGCGCTGAAACACCATATCGATCGTAGTAATCCCCTGAAATTAAATAATAGAGTTCAAACAGCTTATTTACAACTGTAGCCACTACAAGTACCCTAAATATAAGCCCCCACTGAGCAAAGTAGGGTAGGCTCATTACCGGGCGCAAGTTTTCAGGCACACCCGCCAGCGGATCCTTGGGCTTAAAGGCCTTTACGTAATCGAAATTAGATTCAATAACTTCTTCAGTGTCGTTCTCTGCGTTGCTTTGTTCTTTAGTGTTTTCTGTTTCCATCCCCAATGTTTCCCTCCATTTTTTATGCTATATCGTCCATCTGTGCGGTGTAGAGATGATAGTAAAGGCCTTTCTTAGCCATTAACTCATCGTGAGTGCCGCATTCTTTTATACCGCCATCGTCTATGTACATTATCTTATCACAGTTACGAATGGTGGATAGTCTGTGGGCAATGATAAAGGATGTACGTCCTTTAAGCATTGCATCAAGGCCTTTCTGTAAAGCTTTCTCAGTCTGAACATCGATACTAGAAGTAGCTTCATCAAGCACCAATATCTTAGGATCTGAAAGTAAGGTTCTGGCAAAAGAAACCAGCTGCTTTTGGCCTTGGCTAAGTAACGAGCCTCTTTCCTTAACTTCAGTCTGATATCCGTTAGGAAATCTTTCGATAAAAGCTGAAGCACATACGGTTTCTGAAGCCTTCTCAATTTCTTCTTTTGTGGCATCAAGTTTTCCGTACCTGATGTTATCTTCAATAGTACCTGAGAATATAAAGCTATCCTGAAGCATGATACCCATTTGTGAGCGAAGACTCTTTAAAGTAACCTTTGAAATATCGACTCCGTCTATTAGCACTCTTCCGCTATCAACATTGTAAAACCTTGATACCAAATTTACGATTGTGCTCTTTCCGGCTCCGGTGGGGCCTACAAGAGCGACACTTTCGCCCTTCTTAACAGAGAAAGAAACATCGTGAAGAATTTCTTTTCCCTTTTCATAGCTAAAATGAACATTTTCAAAAGTAACTTCGCCCTTAATTTCAGGCATCTGTGTGGCATCTTCTGCGTCATCCACAAGCACGGGCTCGTCCATGGTTTCAAAGATACGCTCTAAGTATGCCATGTTGTTAATGAAGTTATTAAAGATGTTTCCAAGGTTCATGATAGGCTGCCAGAAACGGCTTGCATATCCTGAAATAGCAACAATTGTTCCGACAGACTTATCTCCGTTAATAAAGATAAGGATACCAAATAAGAAAATCGAACCTCTTACAAGAACAGAGATTGTATCAATGCCCGGCCACACTAAGTTGTTCCAACTAACGGCTTCCATCCATGTATTTCTGCAATCATTTGAAAGTCCTGCAAATATCTCTGCGTTTTCATCTTCTCTTGCAAAAATCTGAGTGATTCTTGCGCCTACTATATTTTCCTGAAGATATGCGTTTAAGTTTGAGTTTTTATTTGAAACCATTCTCCAGGCTCTTCTTTGCTTACCCTTAATCCAGAAAAGGAAGGCTGCCAAAATAGGCACACCGCAAAGCACCACCAAAGATAACTGCACATCCACGGTAAACATGAATATTACGATGAATATAAGGTTAAAGATTTCAAGGATTACGTTTATAAGTCCGTTTGAAAGCATATCCGAAACGGAGTTTACGTAGTTTACAACTCTAATCAAAATCTTTCCGTGAGGTCTGTCGTCATAATACTGGAAAGAAAGCTTTTGTAAATGAGCAAACAAATCTTTTCTTATATCGTAGATTATGTTCTGGCTGGCATTTACCATCATCTTTGATCTAAAGAAAGCGCATACAACCGCTATTAGGTAAAATCCTACAAGCATAAGGACCTGGATTACAAGCATCCTTACGTCTTTGTTTGGAACCGCTTCATCGAGAGCTTTCTTTGTAACAATAGGTGAAAAAAGAACCGATAATCCCGCAACGGCACTAAAGGTCATGGCGCCAAGGAGCTTAGGTAAATACCTCTTTATGTACTTTGATGCTAAAAGTAAATGTTTTAGGTTAAATTCTTCTTCAAGGGCTTCGTCTACTCTGTAAGTATTTTTTCTTGCCATTACATTTCACCCCCTGTCTGAAGTTTTACAAGTTCGTAGTAATAACCTTTTTTCTTTATAAGTTCTTCATGAGAACCTTCTTCTGTAATTTTTCCATCCTGTAACACCAAAATCTTATCGGCCGATTTAGTGGTGGAAATTCGCTGAGCTATGATAATCTTTGTGCAATCAAAATCAAGCTCATGGAGTGAATGCTGAATCTGCTTTTCGGTTTCCATATCAACCGCCGATGTGGTGTCATCCAAAATAAGAATCGAAGGCTCTATTGCAAGGGCTCTTGCCAAAGAAATTCTTTGCTTTTGGCCGCCGGATAAACCCACACCTCTTTCACCTACGATGGTATCATACCCTTCAGGCATCTTTGCAATAAAGTCTGAAGCCGCAGAGTATCTGGCAAACTTAACAACCTGTTCCTGTGTTAAGTGGCTGTCTCCGTAAGCTATGTTTCCTTCTATGGTATCTGAATATAAAAGCACGTCCTGTGTTGCAAGACCTATGTTCTTTCTTAAATCAGTGATTTTATAATCGCACACAGGCACATCATCTATAAGCACTTCACCGCTTGTAGGCTCATAGAATCTTGGAATCATGTTTATTAAAGATGTCTTTCCGCATCCCGTTTCACCCATGATAGCTATAGTCTGTCCGGGCTCAGCCACAAAGGAAATATCTCTTAAAACAGGAAGATTTCCGTCTGCATATTGGAAAGAAACGTTCTTAAATTCAACCTTACCCTTAAAGTGATTAGGATGAGAGATTGCGTTTTCTTTGTCCACAATTTCAGCTTCTGAAAAGTAAATTTCCATTACTTTATTTGAAGCCGCATCGAAACGCTGGAATTCATTCATGATGTTACCAAGGTTTCTCATGGGGTTTGCAATAGCCCAGATAAGACCTGAAAAAGCGACATATTCGCCCATTGTAAGTTCGCCGTTTATGATAAATAAACCGCCCACCAGAATAAGCACAACGGACAAAAGGTTCGCCAAGCTTTCAATGTAGGGATAGTACTTAACCCAGATTAGCTGAGTCTTTTTGTTTGTATCTCTAAAGTCAGCATTTGATACATCAAACTTATCAATTTCATAGTCTTCTCTTGCAAAAGCCTTAACCACTCTGTTACCGGAAATGTTTTCCTGAGCGTAGGTGTTCATGCCCGCAAGCTTTTCACGAAGGAGCCTGTGCATAGGGCCGACCTTAAGCCTAAACTTTACGATTATTATAAAAATAAAAGGCGAAATAATAAGAATTGATAATGCAAGTTTCCAGCTTATCAAAGAAAGATAAACAGCCGTTGTAATGTATAAAGCAAATGATTCAACAATCATTCTTATTACCCAGGCTATCATATGACGGCAGGCATCAAGGTCACCGGTCACTCTGGTCATAAGGTCACCGGTACGGTAGGTTGAATAAAACTTCATGTCCTGCCTTTGAATCTTATCGTATAAAAAGTTTCTTATTCTGTATAAGGCTTTCTGAGACACTTTTTCATAAGCCATACAGTCAAGATAGACTATGATGACTCTTAAAAGCGTAAGCCCTACCATCATTCCAAGGAGATAGTAAAAGTATGAAACATTGTTTGCCCTGTTAAAGGCAGCTTCTTCTCCCGAAAGAAACTCATCAACGATTTTTGACGAAAAAAAGGGAACCGTCAACTGCAATACATTATATGCAACGGTTCCTATCAGTGCGAAAACAAACATAACTTTCGCACCTTCCATGTTGTGCCAAAGCCACTGAATTTTCGTCATTGGAAAATTATTTGGTTGTTTTGCCATAAAAATATCCTCTACAGTATATCTTCGTACAAGCGAAATTGTATCATAGCGAATAAATAAAGCAAGCTATTTTTCTTGTAAAAAATTGCTCTCTTTTGTCATTATATCCCAACCCGAATAATCCAAAATTTTATATTAATCCATAACCTGCAGAGCAGATGATAAGTGTAAGCACGATTCCAAGAACCGCTCCCACTGCAACCTGAAAAGGAGTGTGGCCGATAAGCTCTTTTAACTTATCATCGTTTGATAAGCTCTTATCGCTCATCTTTGCAAAAGCTTCAATCATTTCATTTAAAACCTTGGCCTGATTTCCGGTCTCTCTTCTTACTCCCATGGCATCATACATTGTGATAAAAGCAAGGATTGCGCAAATGGCAAATTCAAAACTTCCCACACCGTATTTAATTAAAGCCGCGGTAGAAAGAGCACAAACAGTAGCTGAGTGTGAGCTTGGCATTCCGCCCGCTCCGAATAATCTTTCTCCTCTAAAGGATTTTGATACGCAAGCATAGATTATAGTTTTAATAACCTGTGCCACCAGCCATCCCGAAGCCGCACAGATTAAAACCGTGTTTTGTAAAAGTAACTCTCCGATATTCACGACAAATTCTCCTTATATCTGGGGTTCGAAAGCTCCGTAACTCCCATGATAATCGTAACGGTCACCGCAATTGCATCAGCAATCGGTCCGGAATAGATTATACCATTAATTCCAAAGAAACGGGGCAAAATAATAAGCAAAGGTATAAGGAATAAAATCTGTCTTGTAAGTGACAAAAACATACCTCTTTGAGGGCGTCCCGTTGCAGTGAAAAAGTTTGAAATAATAGGCTGCACAAAGTTAATAAATACAAAGAAAAAGTATATTCTAAAGTATCTTACAGCAAAGTTATAATAATCTTCGCTTCCCTCTCCGAAAAGACCGATAATCTGTCTTGGGAAAATCTGGAACACAAGGAAGGAACCGATTGAAATAAGTAAGCTTACAAACAAAGCAAGCTTTGTAGCCTTTTTAACTCTTTCAAACTTCTTTGCTCCGTAGTTAAAGCTGACTATAGGCTGAAGTCCCTGGGAAATACCGATGATGAATGAAAAAAACATCATTCCCACTTTTGATATGATTCCCGCACAGGCGATAGGTATTGATTCACCGTAAACGCTTTGCGCTCCGTAAAACTTTAAAGAGTTGTTCATAATAATCTGAACGACCATCATTGCTATCTGGTTAAAGAAAGAAGCCGTTCCAAGGGATGCACTTCTACTAACATACTGCAAGTGAATTAAAAAATGCTTTAACTTAAGCTTAATGGTCTTATAATTAGCCAAATAAGCAATGACCATTGCGCCTGCAACAAACTGACCGATTATGGTAGCAAGTGCGGCACCCTTCATGCCCCAGTTAAACTTAAAGATAAACAGCGCATCAAGGATAGTGTTAATTACGGCGCCTGTCATATTTACAATCATTGAATACTTGGGCGAACCGTCAGCTCTTACTAAGTGAGCTCCGCCGGTTTGCAAAATAAGCATGGGAAATCCGATGGCCGTAATGCGAGTGTATTCCTTAGCGTAAGGAAGCACATCCATGGGGGATCCAAAGAATACCAAAAGCTTATCCAAGAAGACTTCTGTAATAATGGCTAAGATAAGGCCAAGGCCCGCCAAAGCCGTTGCCGAGTTACCGATATAAAACGGCGCTCTTTCTTTGTCCCCTTCACCCATTGCAAGGTTAAAGGCACTGGCTCCGCCGATTCCAAGTAAAAGTGCTATAGATGTGCAGGAAATCGACAAAGGAAATGCTATATTTGTAGCCGCATTTCCAAGCTCACCTATACTGTGACCGATAAAGAACTGGTCCACAATGTTATAAAGAGCACTTACAAGCATCGCCACAATGCTTGGGATAGCGAATTTTCTAAGTAAGGTTCCTACGGGAAGCTCTCCCAAAGGATTTTTTCTTTCTTCCATAAATACTTCTCCATTTCAAAAACAGTGAAATGATACCATAAAATGGGCATAAAAGAAAGAGCATAGAAATATGTGTTAACTTTACTTCATCATAAAACCCTCCCTACCGACTGTTCGGTAAGGAGGGTTTATGTTACACTTTAGTCTTCAATACAGTTTAAATCTTTGTAAATATAGCGGTTTCTTCGTCCAATTCTCCGGCAATACGCTGATTTTCATCCATACGCTTTGTAATGTTATCCATATCGTATACCAGATTCTGCGTGCTTTCTGCGGCAGAAGAAACACCCTTTACGCCTTCATCGATGGCAGTGGTTATGCTGCTTATGGACTCTGCTATTTCATCGAATGTGTCTTTAAAGCCCTCGGTCTTTTCAGTAAAGTTTGTCATAACCGATTCGATGTAATTTGCGTTATCTCTGTATTCCTTACCGTCTTTTACAAATCTTTCAAATTCCGGAAGAATAGAATTTTGCATATAATCAACAAGGTCATTGGCACTGCCCGACAGGTTGTGCACAGCGTTTATGACAATTGAGTTAATCTGTTGAATATTACTTGCGGTCTGACGGCTGTTTTCGGCAAGAACACCGATTTCTCCTGCAACAACCGCAAATCCTTTACCCATCTCTCCCGCTCTTGCGGCTTCAATTGAAGCATTAAGTGAAAGAAGATTTGTCTTGCTGGCAATACTCATTATTTCATCTGTAAGGGTGTTAACCTGATCTACGCTTTCGCTGTCGGAAATCGCCTGATTTAAGTCTGCCAAAATAGCTTCAACCTTGTTGTTGGTTGCTTCCATATTGGTTCTTGCGGTTTCTTCCATGGTGTTTGCGTGTTCTTTCATGTGCTTTGAGTACTCGTTGATTTCACGGCTCTTTGAAGCCATTTCATCAACTTCTGTTCTTACTGCTTCGGTATTCTTGTTAATGGTGCCCGCACTGTTTGCAACTTCAGACATTGTGGCCGAAAGTTCCTCTGTAAGTGCCGACAGATCCGCTGCACTGTTATTGGAAGTCTGCACGCTTCCGAGCACGTCGGTTACCACCTTATCCATGGAGGATGAGTTGTGGGTAATCATCTTAAAGATTGACTGCAAACGCTCGATAAACTCATTTATACCGCTACTAAGTGCACCGATTTCATCACTTGAATTAACGGAGATTCTCTTGGTAAGGTCACCTTGTCTGTCATTAATTCCCCTGACAATATCCTGTAGTTCGGATTCTGCCTTAATAACGGGTCTTATAACAAATCTTATTACCACAAATATTGCTATAATAACTGCTGCCGCACTAATAATAACTACGGTTATACTTAAAACATTGGCAAGCCTGAAGTTTGCTGCCAAAGCATTTCTTTCGGCAGAAGTGCTTTCCTTAATTGCCGAAATTATTGAAGCAATATCCTCATCCAGTTTTTCTGCGCATTCTGCCACCTCACCGTTTGCGGTTGCATATGCATCCTTGGTCTTTTGATTTGCACTTTGTGCAAGAAGAACTCTTACTGCATCCTTAAGACTTTGGTAATCGGAAAGCATATTTTCGTAGTTTGCCGCTATTGGTTCATCGCTGTATTTCTTAAAATCTACGATTGCTTCATACAATACTTCTTCTGTGGCTTCAATCTTACTAACTACGGAAGTCATGGTTTCAAAATCCGTAGCCACAATATGTGAAAGTGCCAATGCATGCACGTCCTTTGCCGTTCGGCCTATGGTGTCAAGCTCCAGTATTGCCACAAGATACTCATCCGAAATCTTTGTTGCGGTATTATTAACCTTTTTTAAACTGGACATTGCAATAATATTTGAAAGAATCGATACTATTCCCAAAAGAAGAACCGGCCCCATAATCAATGAACGAATACTTGTTTTTTTCTTCATATTTGCGCTCCTGTTCATAATCTTTACCCGTAAGTACGGTTACTATTTATCTTCTGTTTCAACCGGATCGCCTGTGGTTTCTTCGTCCGTTATCCCTTTGACCATCTCATTAAGAAGAACCTGCAGATCTTTACCCGAAGGATTTCCGTTACTCATTTCTGTTCCAAAAGCTCCCGACGGATCCCAATACTTGGCTCCTACTCTTTGTAAGCTTGAATAAGGCGCCTGCGCCTGCAATGCCTGAATTGCGTTTGACTCTGCCACCGCACCCTGGCCGGAGGCTTTTGTATTTGAAGGTCCCTGACCTCTCATTTCAAATCTTAATGTCTGATTCTTTTCATTGGTCATCCAGTCGGCAAATTTTGCTGCCCATTCTGCATTGGGGGAATAAGAATTAACTCCCACAAGCTTATATCCTGCGTAGCTTGACATCTGAAGCTGATTTCCCGCAACTGTGTATGTGGGAAGTTTGGCTGCGGCATAATTACTGCCCCAGGCTTCTTTAATCGCACTTTCATCCCAGATTCCGCTCACACCTGCAACATACAAATCCTCTGCGGCTCCCTTCGCAAAGCCATCAGGGCTTGTGGCTGTAAAAGCGGGATTTGAGCCGATTCTAAGCATTCCCTCCGCCACCTGCACTCCTGTAGTGTTGGTGTATTTAGCATTCCAGTTACAATAGGTCGAGATGCCGTCATCATTAAGGCCGATTTCCATATCCGTATTGCCAAAGAAAGCATACAAATACCAGCCTGAAGTCATTTCCATAAACACCTGTTTACCGGAAGCTTCTGCTGCTTTCAACAGGCCGTCCATAGTTTCTGCATCCGTGTCGCTTACATACTTTTTATTATAAAAAAGAAAATATCCGTTATCGGCAGTAAGTGGATACGCATAAAGCTTACCTCCGATAGATGCGGCATCGCTGGATGCCTGAAGATTTCGGCCATATATCTCAGATGAACCGGAAACTTCTTTTAACACACCTGAAGCCACGAGCGCCATAAGCTGGTCGTCTGCAAAGGTGAATACATCAGGCGCATTAAGAACATCGCCCAAGATATCATCTTTACAGTTTGCTTCACTGTGTGGTTCATAAGTAATATTGAAGGTTGCCTGACCGGCATACTCAGACTTAAAGCTTTCAATTATGATGTTTACCAGTTCAGTATCTTCTTCAGAGCCCCATACTCTTAATGACACATTTCCCGATGCTAAACCTTCGGACAGCGTCTCCGCCTTTGTTGCTGCGCCCGAATCGACTTTTTTGGCACATCCTGTAAGAAGTGCTGTAATTATAAAAGACAAAACAATATACTTTATCAGTTTTTTATACATGGAAAAAACCTCCAATCCTACCTGATTATAGCAAGTGAATATAACCACCTTATTAAAATAAAAACATACTTATTTTTTTTGGGGGGGACAGCAAAAAAGGGCCGTACAGTGATGTACGGCCCTTTAGTCATTAGTTATTCTTTATATCTTCAATTTTCTTATTTAGGTCTTCGATAGCAGCCTTGGCGTTTTTAATTTGAGTGATTTTCTTTGTAAACTCCTCGTCTCCGCCGTCTTCTTTGTGCATCTCGAAATACTTTCTTCCGATGCTTGCATATAAGCTGTTTATAAGCTCTTCGCAGGCCTTAACTTCGGTCTTTAATTTGATAACCTCTTTAGTGGTGCGGCCCTTAGAAATCGCCTTTGCGGTGGTATCTTCGATAGCATCTAAAATATTGTCTAAATTCATGTTTTCTCCCCCTTAGGATTTATTTTGAAAGTTTTTTCTTTAACTTACTTTTTGCTCTTTGAAGGGCATTATCCGTGGACTTTTCGTCTTTAGAAAGAACCTTTGCAATACTTGTGTAGCTCATGCCCGTTAAATAAAGGTCCAAAACTTCTTTTTCAAAAGAAGAAAGCTCAGTGTCTATAAAGTGCTCTATATCTTCCACGTTTTCTCTGTCAATTACAATCCTTTCGGGATTGTCAGAATCAAAGACCAAGGTTTCTTCCAAAGAAAACCTTCCGGATTCTTCATCGTTTGAATCATCCTTACTGCTTAAAGAAATATACGTGTTTAAAGGCATGTGCTTCTTTCTTCCGGAAGCTGTGACTGCTGTGTACATTTGCCTTGATACGCAAAGGTCCGCAAAGGTTAAAAAGCTTGCATCGCGGCCGTAGTCATAGTCTCGCATGGCTTTAAATAAGCCTATCATGCCTTCCTGAATAAGGTCTTCTGAGTCTGCGCCCAAAATGTACATAGACTTTGCCTTGCTTCTAACCAGGTTCTTATATTTATTTAAGATATACTCAGTGATGCCTTCTTCTCCCTCATGAAGCCTTAAAATAAGCTCTTCGTCGGTGGCACCTTCGTATTTACTTTTTAAGTCTCTGTCTTGCAATTTCAAAGCTCATTACTCCCATAGCTACAGATGCGTTTAAAGAATCTATATCTCCCTTCATGGGAATCTTTGCCACATAGTCACATTTTTCTTTAACCAAACGGCCTACGCCTTCACCTTCGTTGCCGATTACAAGTCCGATGGGGCCCGTTAAGTTAAGGTCGTACATCAAATCTCCGTCCATGTCGGCACAGACAAACCAAAGTCCCTGTTTCTTTAATTCTTCGATTGTCTGAGAAAGGTTTGTTACCTTTACAACGGGTGTGTAGTTAATGGCACCTGCTGATGTTCTTGCCACAGTAGGTGTAAGCCCAACCGCTCTGTTTTTAGGAATAATAACTCCGTGTGCTCCCACAAGGTTTGCGGTTCTTATTATCGCACCTAAGTTGTGAGGGTCTTCTATGTTATCAAGTAAGATTATGAAAGGAGGCTCGTTCTTTTCTTTTGCAAGATTAAAAATGTCCTCCATTTCAGAATATTCATAAGCTGCGCTTATTGCTATAACGCCCTGATGATGACCGGTTTCGGACATTTGGTCTAAGCGTTCTTTTTCAACGTATCTTATCATAGTGTCGTGTTTCTTTGCTTCTCTTTTTATGGAAAGAACGGGGCCGTCTTGGCAACCGTCCAATACATAGATTCTGTCTATGGTCTTTCCTGATTTAAAAGCTTCAAGGACTGCGTTACGTCCTTCTATCTGTGATTCATTCTTTGCCATTATTAATTCCTTCTTTTATTAAATCTAACATTCGTTCGGTTTTATCCATCAGGTATAAATATCCCATCAAAGCTTCAAAGCCCGTAGCTTTTCTGTAGTCGGTAATTGATGCATTCTTAGCTTTGGTATTTGATTTAGCGTTTCTTCCACGCTTATAAATGTTTAGCTCTTCTTCCGTTAAAATCGGCTGAATCTTTTCGATAATATCAGCCTGAGCCTTGGCATTTACATACTTTGTGGCATCTTTATGTACCTTTTCTATGGCTCTGTTTCCCTTAGATAAGGTGATGGTGCGAATCACCACTTCGTAAATCGCATCACCTATATGAGCCAAAATAAGAGGGGCCAGTTCATTGGGGTTTACATCCGAAAGGCCGTACTCTTCTTTTATCTTTTTATATAATTCATCCATTTTTGCGTGAAAGCTCCTTAACGGCCGCCTCAAGTTCAAGCACATGATTGATAAGGGCGGCATTTGCCTGTTTTAAGCCCATGATATCTTCTGTAACGGGGTCGGGAAGGTCAACCTGGTTAAGTTCTGTCTGAGGACATTCAATGTCTTTACGCTTAATCACACGGCCGGGAACACCGACAACCGTAGAATAAGGCGGAACTTCTTCAAGAACCACTGAACCTGCTCCGATTTTTGAATTGTCTCCGATTTTAAAAGAGCCAAGCACCTTTGCGCCGGCACTTACCATTACGTTATTACCTAAGGTAGGGTGACGTTTTCCCTGCTCTTTACCTGTACCTCCAAGGGTAACTCCCTGGTATAAAGTACAGTTATCTCCGATTATAGTGGTTTCACCAATAATAACTCCGTTACCATGGTCAATAAAAAGGCCCTTACCGATCTGA
>JAEEXG010000043.1 GCA_016291405.1 Lachnospiraceae bacterium | reverse complement strand
TAGCGTTTGTAATGTATTTTGCAACTTCGACGTTATTCATCATATAAAGGTGAACTCCGCGAACATCTTTTGCCACAAGGTCTGTGATCTGGTCAACGGTATACGACATTCCCGCCTGATACAAAGCTTCCGGTGAGCTTGAGTATTTACTTATGATTCTTGCAAATTTTGTGGGAATGGATGCTCCGCACATTGCAACGGTTCTCTCTATCTGAGACTGCTTAACTATGGGCATAACACCTGCCGCAATAGGGACATTGATGCCTGCCTTTTCAACCTTCTCCCTAAATGCATAGAAGACTTCGTTATCAAAGAAAAGCTGAGTGGTAAGATGAGTTACCCCTGCATCAACCTTTTTCTTTAGGTTTTCAATATCTTTATCAAGGTTTTCTGCATCGGGATGACATTCAGGATAACAAGCACCCGCAACATTAAAGAAAGGATCGTATTCTTTTATAAATTTAACAAGCTCATCCGCATGGGAAAATGCCATCTTTTCGCTTCCGTCCTGAGGCATATCTCCTCTTAAGGCAAGAATATTCTGAACTCCGGAGGCCTTTAAGTTATCCAAAACTTCCTTAATTTCTTCTTTGTCTGCACCAACGCAGGTTAAGTGGCTTAAGGGCTCAATCCCGTATTCAGTCTTAATTAAAGAAGCTATTTCCGCAGTTTTTTCTTTTTGCTGCTTGCTTCCACCTGCTCCGTAGGTAACCGATATGTAGTCAACATCGATTCCTCTTAAGCCGTAAAGAGTGTTATAAACCGTCTCAAGGGCGCTTGTTTTCTTTGGAGGGAAAACTTCCATTGAGTAAACGGTTCTTTTGTTTTCATATAATTTGGCAATGTTCATTTATCTATATTCCTAAAATATTTGTAGCTACCGCAAAATACACGATAAGTGAAAGCGCATCGACGATTGTGGTGATGAAGGGGCTTGCCATTACAGCCGGGTCAAATCCTAAGCGCTTAGCCACCATAGGAAGTGAACAGCCCACAAGCTTTGCCACAAAGATGGCAACAATAAGTGTGATGCAAACAACAAAAGCGATTGTAACTCCCACTTTATCAAAGAACAAAAGCTTTAAAAAGTTACAAGCCGCAAGGGTGACACCGCAAAGGAAAGCCACTCTTATTTCTTTCCAGCAAACCTTGAAAAAGTCTTTAAAAGCGATTTCTTCAAGGGAAAGTCCACGAATTACGGTAACGCTTGCCTGTCCGCCGGCATTACCGCCTGTATCCATAAGCATTGGTATAAAGAAACTAAGTGCCGGAATGGCGCCAAGTGCTTCTTCGAAGTTTTTCATGATGCTTCCCGTAAATGTAGCGGAAACCATCAAGAGTAACAGCCAGGGAATACGCTTCTTCCAAGTCTCAAAGACGCTTGTCTTCATATAAGGCTTGTCGGAAGGCACGATAGCGGCCATCTTTTCAATATCTTCCGTTGTTTCTTCTTCCATGATATCCACGATATCATCGACGGTGATAATACCCACAAGGCGGTTTTCATTATCAACAACGGGCATTGCGGTAAAGTCGTATTTCTTAAACTGCTTGGCAACGTCTTCCTGGTCCATAAGAGTGTTGACGGAAACCACGTTTGTTTCCATTATTTCTCCCACGGTTTTATCTGGATCTGCCAAGAGTAAACCTCTTAAAGTAAGAATACCAAGAAGGGTTCTTGATTTATCCAAAACGTACAAATTGTTGATGGTTTCGGAGTCTCTTCCCACTTTTCGCACACGCTCCAAAGCCTGTGCTACGGTAAGGTTTTCTTTTAAATCTACAAACTCGACAGTCATGATACTGCCGGCTGATGAATCGGGGTAACGAAGAAGGTGATTGATGTCGCGCCTTGTGTCAGCACTTGCGGATGCAAGTATTCTTCTAACGACGTTTGCAGGCATTTCTTCAAATAAGTCTGCAGCATCGTCGGCCATCATGTTGTTAACGATGTTTGCGGCATCACGTTCCGACAAGGAAGTAATGATCATCTGCTGATGTTCTACTTCAAGATATGCAAATACGTCGGCTGCCTTATCTTTTGGCAAAATTCTGAAGACTTTGATCATGTCTTCTTCCGGGATTTCTTCCAGCACCTGAGCGATATCTGCATCATATAATTCGATGAGCTTCTGTCTTAAGCGTGTGTATTGCTTGGTCTCTAATAATTCCTTGATTTCTTCCATAGCAATTTCTCCTTTAAAGATGTAGTTTTATTATTCTGTCCCGCTCGGGGATCGGTACTGTCTGAAGATATATGACCTGACATAATAAAACCACCACCTTTCATAAAGAGAATGCTTAAAATACAACAAAAAAACTTCTTAATAAATATAGAATACTCAGGTTTTCATGTCAATAAAATAAGCGTCTGAAATTTTAGAAAAATCCATCTTTGAATTGGTCAAAGAAACTAGGTCCGACTTAACTTTTTCAACATCGTTAAAATCGACTCTTATATACATGCAAACGTTGTTTGCATAGTAGATATTGTTTAGGGTAATTTCTTCTTTTTCTATATAACGTTTTATGATTTCTGCGTTTTTATAATCCGCCTCGATTTTAATTTCTGCGCCGTATCGCATTGTGCCGATTTTTGAGTTTTTAAGGCCAAGAGATGCCGCTTCCACATACATTCTGGCTAAAGGCCCCGCTCCTAAAAGAGTGCCCCCAAAGTACCTTGTTACCACAATGCAAACGTCCGTCACTTTGGCTTCTTTTATCACATTAAAAATAGGAAGGCCTGCCGTCTGCTGAGGCTCTCCGTCGTCTGAATACTTTACTTTATCGCTGTTTTTTCCGATTACGTAGGCGTAACAGTTGTGGCGCGCATCGTAATATTCTTTTTTTATGGAATTAACAAAAGAAACCGCTTCTTCTTCACTTTTAACGGGGGCTACATGGGCGATAAAACGAGACTTCTTTAACTCAGTCTCACCGCTTCCCCCTTCAACGCAAACTTTATATGCTTCATTCATGTTTTTATTATAATGCATTGCTTACGAATTTGTGAAGATTTGCTTAAGCGACTTCTTTTTTTAAGCCCTATTTGGTATAATGCATTAGTTAGTTGTAGTGTGCAATTTAATAATAATTACTTCTGTTTAAAGGAGAGAATATATGAACTATGGTAGGCGGGGCATTAAGGCTCGTCAGGCGGCCTTAAATGCAAGAGGTCCGAAATGGTCGCGCAAGTTTCTTTTGATATTTATAGAAGCTGCGTGCATAGCAATACTTGCCGTAGGCGTTATGTGTGCGGCGCTCGGAATCGGCTTGTTTAAGGGAATCTTATCAAGCGCTCCCGATATTTCAAAAATAAACGTTACTCCCACAAAGCTTGCTTCTTTTGTGTATGACGCGGAAGGCAATGAAATCGGAAAGCTTGTTGCGGAGAGTTCAAACCGTATCATTATAAGCAGTGAAGACATTCCTCAGAATATGAAGGATGCTTTTGTGGCCCTTGAAGACGAACGTTTTTATCAGCATAACGGTATCGACATTCAGTCAATTATTCGTGCGGCTGTATATGCCATTCAGCACGGAAGAATGGGACAAGGTGGTAGTACCATCACCCAGCAGCTTATAAAGAATAACGTATTTGAAGGCTGGGCTACCGAGAAAAACAGCATGGAAAAGATAAGGCGTAAGATTCAGGAACAGTACTTGGCGGTTCAGCTTGAAAAGACTACCGATAAGGACGCCATTCTTACAACCTACTTAAACACCATCAACTGCGGACAAAATACTTTGGGTGTGCAGGCCGCAAGTTTAAGATATTTCGGAAAAGACTGTAAAGATTTGACACTTTCCGAATGTGCGGTTATCGCTCCCATCACTCAGGCGCCCACAAAGTATAACCCCATCATTCACCCGGACAACAACAGAGGCCGTGCGGAAGACACTTTAAATAAGATGCTTGAGCAAGGCTACATTACAAAAGAAGAATACGACGAAGCCTGGAACGACGATGTTTATGCAAGAATTCAGTCTAACAACGAATTAAAAGGCGAGCAGGCTTCAGTTAACTCTTACTTTGTTGATGCTGTAACAGAAAAGCTTGAAGAAGACCTTTTGGCTTTAGGATATACAGAGGATCAGACATACGCGTTAATGTACAGTGGCGGTTTAAGAATTCAGTCAACCATGGATCCCGAAATTCAAAGAATCTGTGATGAAGAATTTGCAAATCCCGAAAACTACTTTGGTATCGACAAATGGTATCTTGATTACAGACTTACCGTTCAGAAGGCAGACGGAACCATTGTAAATCACAGTTCCGAAATGTTTAGAACATACTTTAGGAAAAACAGGTCGGCTTCTTTTAACATGCTATACACAGCACAGGAAGATGCATATGCCGACTGTGAAGAATACCAGGCAGCTGTTATGGAAGAAGGGGACGAAATCGTTGGTGAACCTTTTATCCACCTTACCATTCAGCCTCAGATTTCATTTACCGTTGCCGATCAGGCGACAGGCCAGATTAAGGCTATGATTGGTGGACGAGGAGAAAAGGAAGGAAACAGAACCCTTAACCGTGCCACTCAGTCAATGCGTCAGCCAGGTTCCTGCTTTAAGGTTCTTGCGGCATTTGGTCCCGCTATTGATGCTAAAGGCATGAGCCTTGCGACAGTTTTCAACGATGCTCCCTTTAACTACATCGACGGAACACCTGTTGCAAACTGGTATAAAGACGGTTACAGAGGACTTCAGTCTATCCGTAAAGGTATTGAGCAGTCCCTTAACATCGTAGCCGTAAAGACGATTACACAGATTACTCCCGCTTTGGGATTTAACTACTTACAGAACTTAGGCTTCACCACTTTGGAAGAAGCAAAGCCCATTGGCGACAGAATCTTTACAGATATCGGTCAGCCCCTTGCTTTGGGCGGTATCACAAACGGTGTAAAGAACTTTGAACTTAATGCAGCTTACGCTTGTATAGCAAATCAGGGCGTATACATTGAGCCTACTCTCTACACCATGGTTACCGATGCGGACGGAAATGTTATTATCGATAACACAAACCCCGATTCAAGAAGAGTGTTCTCCGAACAGACCAGTTTTCTTCTTACAAGCGCCATGACAGACTGTGTACGCTTTGGTACAGGTACTAATGCAAGATTTGCCGGAATGTCAATTGCCGGTAAGACAGGTACCACATCAGATGAACGTGACGTTTGGTTTGCAGGTTTCACACCTTACTACACAGGAACCTGTTGGGTCGGATTTGATAATAACGAAGTAATGAATTCAAAGGAACAAAGAGCGGTTCAGGTAATGTTCTCAAAGGTTATGTCAAGGGTTCACGAAGACCTTACGGATCCCGGATTCCCTGTTCCCGAAGGAATTGTGAGAGTGCCTGTTTGTTCACAGTCAGGTAAGCTCCCCACTCCCGGACTTTGTGATGCTTGCATAGTAAGCGAGTACTTCACTCCCGACTCTGTTCCTACAGAATATTGTGATGTTCACATTCAGGGTCAGATTTGTGCTTACGATAATTTAAGAGCATGTCCCGGATGTCCCTTCTGTTATGAAGGTGTAACCACCACTCTTCCTCCCGAAGATCCTTCACTTTGGCAGGGCTCAAACGTACTTGCCACAGAGTTAGATCCTCTCGGAGCCGGTGCACAAAATGCCGCAAACAACGGCTTCTGTCACCACAACGAGCAGTTCTTTATGCAGGAAGGCTGGGAAGGCCGAGTAGAAGCAGAAAGAGCTGAACTCGATGCAAGAAACGCAGCCGCTCAGGCAGCATGGGAAGCAGCCCAGGCAGCCGCAGCCGGTCAATAAAGTTAACACAAAAAGGCCTGTGCAATTAATGCACAGGCCTTTAATAATCTTAATTTACTTACTGTCTTTCAAGAAGTTCTTTATATTCTGCACTTGAAAGTTCTTTATACATGCCGCATTCAGGGCAGCAAATACCGCGTTTCTTTGTAACAGAAATAATAGGAATAAAGAAAAGTGTAAACTTAAATTTTTCTTTTGCCAAAACCTTTTCTGTATTGTATCCGCAGTTAGGACATACCGAATATCCCAAGGTTCTCTCTGTCTTAACATCATTTTTAGATCCCCAGATAATAAACATTATTCGATTCCTCCTTCTGCTCTGTTGCTTTGAGCAATTCCTCTAAGTCTTTCAAGTACGGTATCATACTCTGCGTTGTTTCTTCTCATTGACCATGAGCCGTAATAAACTTTTGAGTCCTTTGTGATTACCTTAATCCACTTGTAATTGTAATCGTAAACATTGTTGTGAATGTTTGTATAGTAAGCATTCACGATATCGGAAGTAGGAATCACTCCTCCTTCTCTTCCGCCAAAAATAACTTCACGGTCTGTAATTATAGTGTTTACTTCTCTGTACTCTTTGGCTGATCCGTTTTCAAGTGCGGCCATGATTCTCTGCTTTTCTGTTTCATCGGTCATCTTCTTTAAAACTCTTTTAGCAGATCCAAATCCTCTTCCCTTGCTGATTTCAAGAAGTCCGATAATAAGCATCAATAATGCCGCAATCCACAAGAAAAAGCCAATCGCCGTTGCGTCAACCATCAAAAAGAAGCCAACAACAAAAGCCGCCAAAGCGCCCCATAAGAGCCCTTTACCTTTAGAATTTTTCATCCTCTTCACCTCTTTGTTATAAACGTAGTTTTAATAACGACATCCTCTAATATACTCCTCTAAAAAGAATTGTCAATGAAATATCCGATTGTACTGAAATACAAACAATTTCATCCCATTTTTCATTGACAATCCTTCACTCACTATGCTATCATATCATTCGTGTCCGAGAGGATATGATGCTGATGTGGCTCAGTCGGTAGAGCGTCGCCTTGGTAAGGCGGAGGTCACGGGTCCGATTCCCGTCATCAGCTGCAAATAAAAAAAGGTATGAACTTAAAGGTTCATACCTTTTTTATTTGCAATTGTATGACATGGCCGAGGAGCCGTCCACGGGGACGATTTCCGCGAAGGCATGAGCCATGCAAAGACGTAAGTTTAAAGGCTTGGCGGGAGCTTGCTCACGGCCAAGGCTTTTGACTTGCGGATTTATAGGGCGAAGCCCGCGACTCGTAGGCTGCTCTTTAGCCTACGAGCCGGCACGGGTCATTGCCATCTACCAATACACCTGTAATACACTTCATTTACCGCTTCAATATAACAAACAAAAGAAGGATGCGAATGGTCATATGGCCTTTGTAGATACATATTCTTCTTATCAAGATATGTCTGTCTAACCAATTGCCAATAATCTGCATGAGGCTTTAGTGTTGCTTCTTTTTCCCAGAGCCTCTCCGAGTTCCGAACCGTATTCCAATAATACCGATCAAACCAGACATTACCGGTTTTATCATGAATCAGCCTTTGAAGCCTTCCATAAGAATCATACTTCACAATACACACATCAATGTGAAACGGGGTTTTATTGCCTTTATTGAATACTCTCTGTTCTGTGGTAAGTGCAGAAGTAGAATCTTCGCAGTCGCCCCAACCATTATTTGCAAGAACCTCATTAAAAGCCTTTTGCGCATCGGTCTTTAAAGCCCGTTCATCGCCCAATTCATCTGCGTTGACAATTAATAGGTTAAAGTCATAATCGACGCCTTCTTGAGCGTTCTTCGTCATCATATTGCGGCCTTTACTGCCTACAACATTCATTTTCGCTTCAATGCCATAGTTTTTAAGGTTCTGGACCAATTGATTAACTATGTCCGCGCACACACTATAGGAACGCTTTAAATAATCTTTGTCTTCTACCCAATGGTACATAAAACTATCCTTTCCTGTCCCAGTCCTGCCAAATAGTGTTATGCCACTAAATCATTGTAGAATACCACCGCAATAACAATAATGCAAGCCCCACAAAAAGGCCCGCATTAACTGCGGGCCGACTTTAAAAATGTGTGTTCAGATACTTCTTAATTTTGTTAATTGATGCTCTAACAAACGAGTCCCTAAAGTCTGCGTAACAAAGATCAGATTCGCAAAGCAAATCTTTTCTCTTGCCATAATCTCGAATTACAGACATAACTCCATACTCACTATCTGAAAAAAGTCAGAAATAGAAAACACGCCTTCATGAACAACCGCGTGTCTTATTATTCTAATATATGCATCCAGCGGATGTAAATCTGCATAGGGAATTTGCGCTTCTTTTTCGCCATTGTATGCAGCCACAGTAGTAATTAATTTTTTTAATCTATCCCTATCCTCATCTACAAGATTGTCTTTAAAAAAAGAATTTGCAGCACTCTTGTCACCACTGAGATAGAATAATCCTTCTATACACGCTCTATAGCAAAGAATTCTTAGCGCATCGCACTGTGGACGTATTTTTTTCTAAATCATCAGCAAAGCTAACCCATCTTTCTGTGATATTCATCATTAATCTGGGCACACAGTCGATTTCATCATTTTTGAAGACTTCCTCAAAAAATTTAAGTTCTTCATCTTCGTTCTGAAAATATCTTGAATAAAAAGCCATTTCTTTATCGTAATAACTACCAACAAAATTGACCTTTTTAAAAAGAGCATTCTCCATATGTCCCCCTCACTTCGTAACCCTATAATCAATTATTGCTCAATCCATTCCTTAACCTGTTTAATACACTCTTGCAAATCATCTCGGATTTGATAAACCCAAAAGCGTTTTACGTCCCATCCAAGTTCAAATAATCTCTGATTTCTCAATTGATCTCTATAACACAATTCACCATTCCAGTCTCTATGGTACATTTCTCCATCGACTTCTATATCAAGTTTTCTATCTCCATTAACTATTGCAAGGTCAAGCTTATATTTATCAACAGGATATTGTGGAATGGTCTTAATACCTTGATCAAACAGAGCAGTATAGAAATACCTTTCCCAATCTGAGACTTGATCCCCATTTGCAACCTTAGGATACTGCCTTTCGTATACAAATGTTTCTGGAATTTCTTCTCGTTTTCCCTGCTCTGTTCTGAGTTTGTTAACATGTTGTACAAAATGCTCCATATAAGGAACAGTACATTTTGCGCAATATCCAATATCACCCACGACAATAAGAACTGCACGAGCACGCGTAATAGCTACATTAAACAGATTTCCTGTCTTTTTGAGGAAAGTAAGCGCACCGTCCGCAGTTCCATGAGAAATAACCGGAGAGAAGAATATTACGTCCTTTTCATCTCCTTGGAACTTATGGACAGTATCTATTAAAAAGTCATTTTTCGCCAGTGTAGCTTTTAACTCCTCATCCTGATTAATAACTTTTTCTATTTGTTCGACTTGCGCTCTAAAAGGCGTAACTACTCCGATCGAGCCCTCGTACTCATTGGCAACAGCCAACCTTCTCAATTCTTCGGCTATTTTCTTGGCCTCAGAATCATTGTAAGCCCCACCGGATGACGGACGAACTGTCTCTCCAACTGTCTCAATCCACCGTATTCCCGGCTCAATATTTCTGGGGCAGTTCAACTTGCTGTAGTTTGTAGCCACACGCAACTTGCCATCATAAAATTCAGCATTAGAGAATTCTATAATATCTCCAAAACTTCTATGGTGGTCTCTTAGGCTAATAATCTGGTCAGGATCTGAGATGCTGCTAGCCATAGCATACAACGAATTAGCCGAATAAGACCAACCGGCGCTTACACCATATTTCTGAATCAAACCTAAGTCTTGCGCGTTAGATATTGTGCTTATATGACTTAACTGCTTAGGGTCACCAATAATAACCGCTCTTCTTGCCCGGTATAGCATAGGCAATACAGAAGCTATGTCGCACTGACTCGCTTCATCTATAACTACCAAATCAAATATTCCCGGTTCGAATGGTATTCTTCCTTTGGCAGAAAGAGAAGTAACCGCCCAGCAGGGAAGAAACTCCGTCATCTTCTTCTGAAGCGAATTAAACTTTTTTCTAATGTCAGGGAACTCAGCTAACGTGCCATTACCAATCAGTTTCATTGTTGAAACGAACTCATTCATGTCCTTACGGCAAGAAACATCCATTTTTAACGGTCTTGTTATTAGCCACTTTTCCCACAGCTTTTCAGCCACGGTGGCCAATTCTTTTTTTACCAGAAGAAGTTCACGATCTATTTTTTCAAAGGGGCGAATGGCCTCCAAGGATTTTAACGCATCTTTGTATTCGCATATGCTCCTGATTTCAAAAATCATTTTTCCGGCTTCTTCGCAGATGTTCTTGTGAGAGTCAGAATCAATTGATTCGGCATTACTACTTGTAACATTGCGCCCATATTTTACGAAGTGTGCCTTTAGATTTTCGAATCGACCTTCAAGTTCCTCCGTCTTCTTTCCGCCTATGGCAAACCAAAAGATTTTTCCAAATAAAGAATTCTTGCTTCTGCTCCACTCCTCATAAGTGCTTGAATAACTCTTTAAATCCGCTTCGCAGCTGTTTGCGTCTTCAACGGAAAGCGTATTAATCCACTTCTCCCACCTGTCTCTAAACTGACACATCTTCTGTTCAGCATGGTCTGCACTATTCCGAACTTTGATAGCTGAGTCCTTCTCTTTTTTGAGTTCTTTAAACAAAGAGACCTTTTCCTGATATGAGGCATAGGACATATTGTACTCTTGCTGGTCATTTACATCAGGCGAACTGGAAAGCAAATCCTCAATCAATTCTGCAAGGTGCGGAGCGTTATTATCTCCACCTATTCTTAGCATTATGGGACGCTTTCCTAATGCGTTCACACGCGTTTCGACAACATCTACTGCCTTGTTGTTCTTGCTTGTGAAAAGAACATTCTTGCCTTCCCACGCAGAATTAACAACAATATTTGTAACAACCTGTGACTTTCCAGTTCCAGGCGGTCCTGTGACAATCGTCAATTTGTCACTCATAGCCTGTCTTACAGCGCTCTCTTGTTCTGAATTCATAGGCAACACTTCCAGCAACGGAATGTCTCCGCCGCTTTCTGTTTCTTTGCGTATTGACTCACTATGAATCCAATCATACAAGGCCGTATTTTTATATGACTCCTCGTTAAGCTGAGCCAGATGTAACAATTCTGACTCTAAACCCAATGTATATGGCGATTTCTCAGTGACAACAAAAATGGCCCTGTTATAAATGCCTTCTTCAGACAAGTCATAAACTCGCGGCTCCATCACTATTTTTGAAGGATCAAGTGGCTCTTTCCATTGCCAGTCTCTGATATCTTGAAGTCGTGCCACAATGTCTTCCAATTCTAAATCGTCATCCGCAACATTAAGACCTAAATCATTCTCCAATTCAATCAGCTCATAGACTTGGCTATTTATGTCCTTAGCTGAATACTTTTTGATTACCTCCATATTTACATGTGGAGTAGACGACACACTGATTGCTCCGCCAGATATCTCTACCGGAAACAAAAATACAGGAGCAATCATCAAAAAATCCTTACCAGTTTTCTTTGAAAAAAATTTTTCAATAAGAACTGGATAACCCACATGCGCTACAAGGTTTTTCCCAGACGAAACTTTTGCAACTAAACTATCCACATTGGCCGTAGTGCCATCTATATTGACACTGGGCAATTCAACATAATTCAGCGAAAACTGAGATTGTAAAAAAGTAGAAATGCCATTATTTTCTTCCAAACTAAGGCAATTCAAATAGTATCTACAAACGTCCGACAAAGCCTTATCACAATCTTTTTTTTCAACGGTTTCCAATTTGTTTTCTTTTTGGGCGTTCGGATACCACTTATAAGCACTATCAGAATGACAATAATCCTTTAAAACACCATAAAGGACCGAATTGACTTCCGTCTTTTCACGTCCCAATGTTTTAGCTATGTCTTTAGCCTTTATTCCCGGATTATTTGTGACTATTTCTAAGATTTGCTTGGCAAATTCATTCATAATTACAAACTCCCTTGCTTACACGGTTTTCTTCCGTAATAGCATGCATGTAATTAGTATACGCCCCTTTTTGTAGAGAAGTCTACACAAAGTAAATCTCAAGCATTGATTAATGTATATAAAGCGCGGCTACCCTATTGGGGGTAGCCGCATCAATATGTTTATAAATTATTATACAGATAGTAAATAGGGTAAGTTTTATAAAAATCTCGCTCTTCTTTCGTAAGCAAATCAAAAAAGGCTTTCGCTTTACTCTTATCTCCCAATAAAGTGTATTTCCCGAATGATAGTACCTTGTCAGTGTCCTTAACACTGTTAAGCTGATTTACATCCTCATCGTCTAAGCCCTCTTTACGTTTCTTTACCTGAAGAATATTTATCAAATGGTAATCTCTCGAAAGGTAACACTCAATCTTACTCATCAGGTATTCAGCCAACTCCAAAAACCTCTTATCTCCGCATAAATCATATGCATTAATCAACGTCAAGAGTCCAAAATTGTTCAATGCGTTAGCACTTTTTTCATTCAAATCGCTATAATCGATTTGTTTTCTGAGTTCTTCAAAATCATACTTGTACAAATTACTCAGTTTATCCGCTCCATAATAGATAAACAGTGGCACTCGGCTTCCCTTTCCATTGTTTTCTTCGCCTGGTAGATAAATATGAAATTTGTTTGTATAAATGCCGTCTACTAATTCGATGTTTTCATCATTTCGTACCACAAGAAGTGGATAAACCTTCTCTCCCATTTGCCAATAGTACTTCGAAAGCCTATCCTTGAATTGAAAATTATCTTCGCCCTTTACTATTCGAATCAATTTGCATAGTTGAGCGGTTTCCTTTTCAGTCAATTTCTTGAATCTTGCGCTGGTATCAAAGCTTATCATCTCACAAACATCGAATAAATCAGAGAAAAATGCAATCTTACCCAATTGTTCCTCGGTAGGTTTCAGATTATCTATCGGAATTGTCACTCCATCTGATGTAAACGCACCCGTTTGCACCAATTTCATTAAAAACTTGGCATCATTACCCAGTTCTCTAATTGATGACTGAGGAGTAAATAAAAATGTGCCTTCAGTCGCATTAAAAGTAAGATTAGGGCTAAACTCTAAAATATGAGTCCCCGCCGAATCTTCTGTATGATAAAACGAATTATAAAAAACAGTATCACTAATTGCGATTTTTCGCTCAATGCTATCAGTTAATGCCAACTTAACACAGTTATCAATCCATTCTATCGGACGCGCATACTGGTCACCTTTCATTTTTCCATAAAGGCAAATGTCTCCAGTACCAAATCTTTTCAACACATCGGATGGATTCTTGCTCCCATAAACCGATAAATCTACAACCTCTAGTTTATTGAAGTCTGTAAGACGGATTCTATTCTTTACAAGTTCATTATTTACGCTTCCCTGAACATCAGCCTCCCGGAAAAACTGTTTCGCAATAGCATTCAACTTTTCAGCCTTCTTTTCTAATCGCGAAAACGGAATGCTAATAGTTCCAACTTTTTCTTTTCCTCGCTTTTCCTTCCTTGCCTCAGCCTGCTCGATGTAACTTGCCAATTTAGAAGGGTATAATGAAGCATAAAAAATGCTTGATTGGTTGCCACAAATGAATATTTGAAAGTACAAAACTCCCCTGTCAGTTGCATAGACTTTTAAATCATCGACCTCAACAGGATAAGTGATTCGCTGTTTATTAATATATTCTCGCTTTTTATCATCATGGCCTTTTACCTGGACTAATACTTTTCCTTCAAAGTTTTCTTTCGTTTGGCATCCGTTATCCTTTTTATACAGTGAAAAATAGCCATCCCAGGACATTTCTTTGTCAGTCTCATTTAGTAAATGTCCCATTGTATTATGTTTATCAACAAGCACTCTAAGAGCATCTATTGCTCTTTGTTCAGTTTTAGATGTCGATGGTTTCATTTTTCCCAGCCCCTATCTCACGTGTCTTTGAAAAACATTATCAAATAATCTGCTAATACATTTTATACTAAGACTTAAACAACTTTTTATCTTTTGCCGCCACCCATTCTTTTAACAGGAATCCACAAAAGTACGGAAATGTGCATATATTGTTATCGAGTCCAATATTATTAAGCGACAGTTTTATTCCCCACTTGATGTCTGAGTACTTATCATTATAGATGAGATTTCTCATAGACTGGGATCTTCCTTTACGGGCCTTAACCTCCAGTGGAATTAGATTTTCTGTATCCCTTATAAAGAAGTCTTCTTCAAGCGTGCCATCTTCTCGCTTGTAATAGTACAAGCCATATCCCTGTTTGTATAAAGCCTCTCCAACTATGCTTTCGTATATTGCGCCTTTGTATACTCCCAGATTTTTATTTGCCCGTAAATCCTCCTGCGATTCATCATCTAACATAGCCGTAAGAAGACCCGTATCACCAAAATAAAGCTTAAACTTCGTATCGTCATAATTTCCCTTAAGAGGGAGTTCTGGGAAATTCAGACAATAGCATTTCTTTATAATTCCGGCATCTACCAGCCAATCAACACAGGCGCCATAGTCATGGAACCTTGCACCCGAAGCCACCTTTGAGATTTGGAACTTCTTGTTATCTTTTGCCAATTGAACAGGAACCGAATCAAATACTCTCGCGATACGTACTTGGTCTACTCCTGCCGCGTACTTTTTAATATCCTCGCGATATGCATTGATAATCTGTTTCTGAAGTTCTTGTGTGCCGGAAAAAGAATTTGTTTCAAAATATCTTGTAACCACCTCAGGCATTCCACCCAAAATGACATAGTCCAAAAACAATGACGTCATAGTATCCATGGTGACATCATTTAAAGCTTTTCCTTCAACCATATGTGAAAGCAGATCCTTTTTCAGTGAGTCATCATAACCTCTTGCCCACAGAAACTCTTCAAAGTCCATTGAGTACATCTCATAGTCTTCTTTATATCCTACGCTAACGCTCTCAATCTGCTTATAATTTATTCCCAACAACGAACCGCTGCATATAACATCAAAGCGCCCATCCTGAGCGAAAAATTTCAAAGAAGTTGCTATATCCGGATATGCCTGTACTTCATCAAAAAACAAGAGCGTTTTTCCCGGCACAAACGAAAAGCCCGGTTCAATCCGTGATATATTCTTCACTATTTCGTCAGCGCCATATCCGTCCTCAAGAATCTTTTTAAACTTCGGGCTTTCTATAAAGTTTATTTCTATGACATTCTCGTAATGCTTTGCCGCAAACACTCTGATTGATTTAGTCTTTCCAATCTGACGCGCTCCCTTAATAATCAGTGGCTTTTTATTTTTATCACTGAACCAGTTATCAAGGTATGCATCTATCTTTCTTTTTAAGTAGTCCATTCAGAACTCCTTCCCTAGTTTGTTTATACTAAAATTATATTGTCACTCCCAACCAGTGTCAACATTTTTAGAGCCATTCGCCCCTTTTTTTTAACATTTTTAGAGCCTTTTTCCATGCTTTATCAACATTTTTAGAGCCATTATGCTCTGCTTTTTAACATTTTAAGACATTTTTTGAGAAAAAATTGAGAAAAAAAGGAAGCAGCTGCCTCCTACAACAACTCCTCCTTTCGTTTAATTTCTCAGCATTTTGCGCTATTTCGCCGGTTCTTCAACTAAGAATCCCGATTTTGTGCCATTTTGAAGCCGGTTTTCTTCGTTTCCGATTCCCGCCATCAGCTGCTTAGCAACAAAAGAATGGCCTTGTGCTTGCACAAAGGCCATTTTTTATTGCTAAGGAATTGATTACGGATGGAGATGAGGACCCGCGACGAAGTAGGCCGCAGGCCTACGAGCCCGCATGGCTCATGCCAGAGACTTTACCTTTGCAGATACCTTACATATATCATTTTCTCTTTAAAATATTCATCTTATTACATTTCATACTTTATTAACCGCCTACTCAATCTATCACGTCATTCTGAAACCTCGACAAATGCTCGAAAGGCAGAATCAATCTTCCCCTGTAGAGGCCGCAGCCGTCATTTATAAGGCTGTTGTTGATGGCCCCGAACATGTTCACGTCGACCTTCGAAAGATCAAGTTGCTGTAACAACATTCCCCGCTCAAAAGCCTCGTCAAAATATATACATTCGCCCACGGGAATGTTGTCCCTTCGCGCCCGCTCCTCCTGCTGGTGCTTTTCGTACCCCAAGTGATTCGAAGGCCCTATCTCGGCGTAATCGTCCATTTCTTTTGTCCTAAGCTGCACTTCCACGTAGCTTCTCGACTCGTTATCATAAAGCGTTATGTGTAGCGACTTATAGCCGTTTCCGCCGGGATTCAAAATGTAATCCTTGAAATACGGCTGCACCGCTTCATCCAGCAATTCCGAATAAGCCCCGTGGTCAAAAGAAGACACCTCGGCACTAAACCCCCGAAGCTCCAGAAAATTCGGCAGCATGTTGGCGATTTCGTAGAGACACTCGAGTTCTTTTTTCTTTTGCTCCTCGACGCTCTTAACGTGGCACCGCGGCATTGAAATCACGATTCTGTAGGCAATAAGATCCCTAAAATGCTCAATCTTACTACGTATCTCCGCCGGGTCCGGGAAGGTCCCGTGTTTTTTATAGTAGTCATAGACTGTCTCGACGATGTATGCGTTAAACTTTCCCTCAACCCTTATAAGTGACTTAATCCTGCCCTTGAAGGTGAACGCTAGGTAAGGATATTGTCTGGTCATATACTTATAAAGTTCGCGTATTCTCTGCGACTGGGACGTTAAGAAATCGTTGTGAACCAGTAACTCCTCGAGCCGCAAGAGAAAGTTGCTGTGAAGCATATCCATGGCGTTTCCGGTCTTCACAGACTCTTCTTTTAGGTCGTGGGAATACTTCCGGATTATTTTAAGTACCGTGTCGCCGTTATAGAGATAATCGTTTAGTGTAACCATTTGCCACCCCGTTTTTATCTTTCAAAATCATGCTTTATCATCCTGACCACAGTATTTGAATCTCCCGGCGTAATAAGGTGCGTATACTGCCCCGGTATTGTACCGAATGTCGAAACAGACTTAACATCGGTCATTTGCAGAAGATAATCTATCATGTTCTTTTTGGAAGCATTGCGATTATAGATTTTTAAATAGGTGTATCCTTCGTACTCGTTCGAATCCGAAACCGTGATTTTAAGAAGTCGGTCAAAACCCGCTGCCTTAAATGAACTTAGCACGTCCGCGATTCTTTCTTTTTTATCTACGGTCATGTAGTAGACAACATTTTCATTTTCGGGAGCGCGCCTGTTTATATAGTTTCGATATGGAGATTTCCTGAGTTTCTCAACAATCGTGTTATATATTTCACTGTCGGTTTTATTGTAATAAATCAGTACGGTATCGTCTATTACTATGTTGGTAAAAAAGGGCTGTTCAAGCTTTTCAAAGAACTTTGACACCTCCCGGGCAGTCTCCATCGGAATGATATAAACCTTCTCAAATCTTTTTTCGCTTATATTAAAAAGTGCCGCCCCGTCCATGGCTATCACAGGCAGTTTTAAGCGAATATCCCTTAGGGGGTCTATCAGTGACGCCGGGGTCCTGATGGTAGAAATGGTAAAATTAAGCCCTTCGTCAATCATCCTGTTAAGTTCCACGCGACTGTATGCCGAAAGGTTGTTGTTCTCATTAAATAAAGTGTCGTCGAGGCCTGAAATAAACAGCGTGTCCTGATTCTTTTTTCGCTTAAACCTGAAAAGATTAAGCCCCACACCGATAGCGATACCTATCATCGTATCAAGCACACGATTTAAAACGAACAGGTACGGATTAATATCGTTTGCGTGATTAACAACGATGCTTAAAAAGACCACGCAGGAAAAATAGGAAGCATTCCTCCTGTTCAAAATGACTGTCGTGTAGATAATCGGCACTATAAAAGCCGCAACCGTCAGGGCTCTGGCACAAACAGCCAAGTATCCGTCCAGAGAAACACTGTTAAACATAACCAAAACAATCAGGCCGTATAACGCCCCTATAAATGTGCCCTCAGTTCTTTGTATTGCGTTTTTCTTTGTATCTGATGCGTAATCCTGCATGCACCAAAGTGCAGACAACTGGGAGTAAAAAACTATACCGCCGCCTACTCTTAACAGGTTGACCGCATAACACATAAAAACCGCCACTGCAGATTTGATGATTCTTAATCCGATGGGTGGCAGTTTAATCTTCTTTTTGCTCATATCCCTTATTCTCTGATGAGTTTTTTCTTTACGATATCCACTAAAATCTCCGCGGTTCCGTCCACTCCGAACCGGCTTGAATCGATGCAGATATCTCTATTGTCAAAAGGATTGGTGTAACCCGGAACGTACATCTTGTGGTAGTTCTCTCTGGCCGCATCCACTTCCTTAATCATTCTCTTTGCCGTTTTTTCGTCCATTCCAAGCTTGTTTACGCAATTATCAAGCCTTGCTTCGTAGGGCGCGTAAACGTACACGCTCAACATATTGGGATGGCCTTTGCATACATAATCGCCGCAACGGCCAACGATTATGCAGGATTCACGATTTGCGAAATCCTTAATAATACTTTGCTGGGTGTTGAAAATATCGTCTTTAAGCGACGGAACACCGATTCCCAAAGGGTAGATTCGTCCAAAGAAACCTGCTTTAACAGCCTCCTCTTCTTCGCTTATCATCGATACGTGAAGGCCCATTCTCTTTGCCGTTTCCTCCACTATATCTCTGTCGAGAAAATCCACATCCAGCATTTCGGACATTCTTTTTGAAATAGATCTTCCCATACTTCCAAACTGTCTCGAAAGCGTTACAACATATTTCTCCATGTCATGCTCCTTAGGCCAGTGCCCTGTTTCTTTGTGCCACTCGCTTCTTACGATCCTGCATGCCTCTTACTATGCAGGAAAGTGTAAAGTTAATGGCAAAATAAATAACTGCTGCCAGTCCAAACAAAACGAATACATCCGAGGTATGAATATTTCCCTGCCCGGTATATCTGTTGGCCATCGCAAGAATCGTCTTCACCCTCGCCATCAGTTCAATGATTGCCACGTTTGCAAGATAAGATGAGTCCTTAATGGTCGAAATAACCTGACCGAGAAGTGTGGGTATTACGCTTTTAAATGCCTGGGGCAGAATAATCAAAGTGAAGGTCTTTACGGTACCAAAGCCCTGTGAATATGCCGCCTCAAACTGTCCTTTTGCGACCGCGTTGAGACCGCCTCTTATTATTTCCGCAATTATCGACGACTCAAAAAGTATCAGTGCCACTGCCGCCTTCCACAAAAGTTTTGTCTCAACTGATGTAAGTCCGAACATCTTCCTGCTGAAAAAAGCGGGCGCCGGACAAAAAACAACACAGATAAAAATCCAAAGCAAAAGTGGCGTGTTTCTGAATACCTCAATATAAAAGGTCGAAATAATATGAAACACCTTCAAAACACCCTTGGTGCAGTAGTTTCTGAGTATGGCAAGAACCGTGCCGAATGCTATACTAAGCAAAACCGCTATCACCGAAATTATCACCGAAAACAAAACACCCCTGCCGACATATAGTAATACATTTGCGTTCTTTAACAGTGAAAAGCTTGCCTCGAGTTCGCTCATCTATGCCTCCTTTACTGCGATGTTCGTTTTTCTGTCTCGCTTCTTTAAGTATTCTTCCCAGGTGCTTGCAAACTTGGATAAAGGAAAACAGATGATAAAGAAACAAAGACCGCTGACTATATATCCCGGAGCGTACGAGCCTCCGGTATTTTCTCCGGTAACAAAACTGTAAGTAAGCGAAATAAGATCCGCGCCGCCTATAATGTACAGGCAAGACGTGTTCTTTATAAGGTTTACCACCTGGTTTACCGCCGGAGGAAGAATTATCTTTAACGTCTGGGGCAGGATAATGTAGTACATTTTTTCAACATACTTAAATCCCTGGGACTGAGCCGCCTCAAACTGTCCCTTTGGTATCGCCTCGATACCCGATCTGAACACCTCCGCCATATAGGCGCCGGTATAAACTCCGAGAGCAATTACGCCCGCTGCAATAATTCCGATACTGTGCCCCGAAAAAGCAAGCGCGTAATAAAGGAAGCAACACTGTAACAAAATGGGCGTGTTCTGAATGACTTCAATGTAAACCCTTGAAACAGCCTTCAAAACTTTCTTTCCGCTTGTTGCCATAAGGCCGAAGATTATGCCCAGGACAATGGCCAAAAGTATTGCCAAAAATGAAGTTTTAACCGTATTCCATAATCCCAAGAGAAATGTATCCCTATATATCCAAACCTTCTCCCAGGCCCTTGTCGTAAACAAACCGGACATAATCTTCTCCCATCGAAAGCTTAATTATTCAAGACCGTTCTCTGTTACAAATCCGGCGATGGTTCCGTCTGATAACCATGTTGAAACGAGTGTCTCAACATATACCGAGAAATCTGAGCCTTTCTTTGTAGCTACGCCGTAATCCTGCGGTGAGAACTTGGCATCTATGTAATCACGCGTATCCGTGTTGTAAATTGCAAGAATGGATTTATCAACGCAAAACGCATCTACTTCGCCTGCGGAAAGAGCTGTTGAAATAGCCGGATAGTCATCATACTGCTTAAATGAAACACCTTCAGTCCATGTTGCTGCGTCAAAAGAATCTGCATCAAATGATGAGCCGTCTATTACACCCGCTTCAATCATTGCATTTGTCAAAGCCTTAGCTGATGTGGATCCGGAAGAAACACCGACCGTCTTATCCTTAAGGTCTTCAAGAGTCTTAATTCCTGTGGCAGTCTCTACAAGAACCGAAACATAGTCGGTATAGTAAGGTGTTGAGAAATCCCAACTGTTCTTTCTTTCTTCGGTGATGGTGAAGGTTGCCAGAACGCAGTCAATGTCACCGGCATCAAGAAGCTCGGTTCTGGTAGCAGCGGTAACTGCGGTAAACTCGATATCAACACCGAGAGACTCCGCAATCTTTTCAGCTATGGAAATTTCAAGTCCCGAATACTCTCCGGTAAGGGTATCCTGGAAGCCAAAGCCTATAACAGCGTTCTTTACGCCCACTCTCAATACGCCTCTATCAATGATAGCCTGTGTGTCAGCACCGAAAGAAACCGATTCGGTCTCGCTCTCTTCTGCTGCAACAGATTCGGTCTCGCTCTCTTCTGCTGCAACAGATTCAGTCGCCGGAGCGGAAGCAGCTTCGCCGGTTGATGCGGAAGCTTTTGTTTCTCCGCAACCTGTCATTAGTGAAAGTGATAAAACTAAACTTGTAAGTAATGCAAATATTCTTTTTCTCATGCACTTATCCTCTCTATTTTCGTATTATTTTTCCCAAAAACTGTTTAACTCGTTCGCTTTCGGGATTTTCGAAGAAGTGCTCAGGATCGCCTTCTTCTATAATCTGACCGTCCGCCATAAATACAATTCGGTCAGCCACTTCTCTTGCAAAGCCCATCTCATGAGTGACGACCACCATGGTAATGTTTTCTTTTGCAAGCTTTATCATTACATCAAGCACTTCCTGGATAGTTTCCGGATCAAGCGCTGAAGTCGGTTCGTCAAAAAGAATTATCTTTGACTGGGAACAGAGCGCTCTTGCTATGGCAATCCTTTGCTGCTGTCCGCCTGAAAGAGTGGTGGGATACGCATCTGCCTTATCTCTCAGCCCTACGACATCAAGATAGTGATATGCAAGTTCCTCCGCTTCTTTCTTGCTCTTGTGATGAAGTTTCATGGGAGCGATTGTAAGGTTCTTTAAAACGCTCATGTGCGGATATAGGTTG
>JAEEXG010000092.1 GCA_016291405.1 Lachnospiraceae bacterium | reverse complement strand
AGCGGAGACGCAGAAGATTTAAGCGTAATTGTTGAAACCGATGAGTCTTCAAAGGTATGGATAAAACTTAATTCAGTTAACATAACATGCACAGATGATGCTTGCATTAAGGTAAAAGAAGCCGACAAGGTATTTTTGACACTTCCCGATGGAAGTGAGAGCTCTTTAACCGTAACAGGTGAATATTCAGATGAAGCAAGCGAAGAGGGCGTTGACGGAGTTATTTACGCAAAAGATAACTTAACTATAAACGGAACGGGTTCTTTGTACGTAAAATCCGCATCAGCCCACGGAATTGTGGCAAACGATAAGCTTACATTATCGGGAGTTTCGCTAAATATTGATGCTGATGAAGACGGTATTCATACAAACGGAAATGTCACTGTAAATGATGCATCTATTACCATAAACGCAGGGGATGACGGCATCACTTCGGAAAAAGAAGTTATTTTGGCATCAGGCGATATTAACATAGAAAAGGCAAAAGAAGGCATCGAAGGCTTTGCAATCACAGTTATCGATGCTAACGTATCGGTTTCTTTTACCGATGACGGCTTTAATGCAACAAGCAAGGACTCTGAATCAGATGATTGTTATATAAAGATTTCAGGCGGAAGTGTGAAGCTTATTTCTGAATCCGGCGCCGATGTTGACGGCCTTGATTCAAATAAAGACATTTACATTGAAGGTGGTATCGTGTTTGTGAGCCTAAACGGTCAGGGCACAAACAACGCCATAGACTACGGAAGCGAAAACGGCGGAAAGCTTGTAATTACCGGCGGCACCGTGATTGCGGCAGGCTCTTCTCAGATGATTGAAGGCGCTGACGCGTCATCCACTCAGGCTTCGATTCTTTACGCACCGGGATCTATAGTTTCAAGCGGAGAGCTGGTGCTTAAAGATAATAAAGAAAACATTTTGATAGACGAAATGATCCCTTGTGATTTCTCCGCAATTTTACTTAGCGCTCCTTCGATTAAGGTAGGCGAAACCTACACTTTATCAATCGGTGATGTGACTGAAGAAATTACTGTTGATTCAATAAATACAACAGTCGGAAATCTTAAGGGCGGCATGCAAGGCCCCGGAGGATTTGGAGGTAAGGAAGGCTTTGATGGAGGCGAGAGGCCTGAAAGACCTGAAGGCTTAAATGAAGGTGAACGACCTGAAATGCCTGAAGGTTTTGAACCTGGTGAAATGCCCACACCTCCCGAAGGCTTTGATCCTGAAAATATGCCCGCGCCTCCAAGCGGCGATTTTAAACCTGATAACAAGAAAGTGGCGGAATAACCGCCACTTTTTTAATGCGCCTATGGTATGATGAAAAGTGGAAAACAAAAAAAGGGAGGGCAGTATGGAAAAAACAAAAATAGCGTTCTTTGATACAAAGGATTACGATAAGGCTTCTTTTGAAGCGACCAACGAAAAGTTTGGATGCGAGATCAGTTTCTTTGACACAAAGCTTACAAAGGATACAGTTAAGCTTGCGGAAGGCCACGACGTTGTGTGCGTGTTTGTAAACGATGAGATAAATAAAAAGGTTATTGACGGCCTTTATAAAATCGGGGTAAAGGTAATTGCCTTAAGGTGTGCAGGCTTTAATAACGTAGATGTTAAGGCTGCCAAGGGAAAACTTACCATAGTAAGAGTGCCTGCCTATTCGCCCTATGCGGTGGCAGAGCACGCCATTGCTTTACTTTTAACTTCCGTTAGAAGAATCCACAAAGCCTATAACCGCACCAAGGAATTTAATTTTAGTTTAAGCGGCCTTACGGGATTTGACTTTCACGGAAAGACCGTAGGTGTTGTGGGAACCGGTAAAATCGGAAGAATATTTATAGATATCTGTAAAGGCTTTGGCATGAACATTTACGCCTTTGATAAGTTCCCTGCAAAAGACCTTGATGTGAAATATGTTTCACTTGACGAACTATGGGAAAAGTGCGATATAATTTCTTTCCACTGTCCTTTAACCGAAGAAAACTTCCATATGGTGGATGCTGAGGCTATAAAGAAAATGAAGAAGGGTGTTATTCTAGTCAACACATCCCGTGGCGGGCTAATTGATTCAGAGGCTTTACTTGAAGGCATAAAGCAGCGTAAAATCGGCGCAGCCTGCTTAGACGTATACGAAGAAGAAGCAAGTTTTTTCTTTAAAGATTTCTCCGGTCACATTTTGGAAGACGATACGCTTGCTAGACTTATCACAATGCCAAATGTCATCGTCACATCCCATCAGGCCTTCCTAACCAGGGAAGCCCTTGCAAACATTGCAGAGACAACGCTTACAAACATAGCAGATGTCTTAGCCGGTAAGGAGTGCGCCAACGAAGTGACGATTTAATTTAAAATGAAAAAGGCAGATGCAAATGCATCTGCCTTTTTTATATATAGAGTACAACTTTTATTATTAATATTTTAATAAAATATTCAATTTTATCGTAAATGATTGAGATTATTTGATGCTATAATGTTTTATGTAAGCAAAAATATATCTAATGTAACCTTCTTTTGCTGAAATGTAAACTTATGTTGGTAGATAAAAATGGGGAATTGAATGATGATAATTAAAGAATCGCAAGCAACTAAAAAAGAAAGGAGGAATAATCTGGTGGAAATCAAGGATAAATTGGCTAAAGAAAGAAAACGGTTGGGTTTATCGCAAGAGGAACTAGCTGAAAAACTAAGCGTATCAAGACAAACTATATCTAAATGGGAAAATGGTGAATGCCTTCCGGATGCATATAACTTGATGACTTTAAGCGACATTTTTGAAGTATCGGTAGATTATCTTTTGCATGGCGAGTGTTTGTGCGATACAGATACTAAATTAGGAAAGTCATTAAAACTTGAGGCGTTTAAGAAAAACAGAAGAATTGGGGCAGCACTGTTAATCGCTGGATTACTAGGTACATTAACTATATTCTTTTTATCAAGAATAATGTATTCGAATAAAATTATTGCTGTGCCTATGACTCAGACAATTTCGACTGATACCGGTTTGATAGGCGAAATAGCACCGGATCAGAAGGCGTATGTAGCCGAACAGGTTAAAGAATTTACTCCATTTCTAGATACATATAGTTTATGGATTCCTTTCGTTATGTTACTTTCCTTGATTCTGATAGGAGCAATTCTTATTATCTTCTCAAGCAAAAAAATAAGGAGTATTAAGAGCATTGGTGTTAAAAACAGTGCATAACTTGACAACAAATATTCATCATTCAAAAAAGGAGAATTGGACATGAAAAAAATAGTGAAACTTCTTTCTGTTAGTATGGCATTATCGCTTCTGCTAGGAACCACTAATGTTGAAGCTGCTAGTAGTATTGACAAATATAAGATTAACAGCGCAAGAATATGTGAAGCGCATAAATTGACAGAAGCAGAAAAGCAGGAATTTATAGCTACTGTTATTGCAGAAGATTCAGATGATGGTTATGTTTTAGAAGATGTAGACATTTTTTATGTACCTATTATGGAGCAAAGCGTTCAATCTTTACAAAGAGATACTGATTCCATTATGGCAATAGGTGATAGTGTTTATGATGTAACTGCGTTGGAAGAATGTTATTTCCCTGATGAACCTTTCTATAGTAATTGGTACGATGGCCCATCATCAAGCTTGTCGCTTACCATTTCCGGAACTGCTAAAGCAAAGTTTTCATCTAATGTAGAAGTTTCTGCGAAAGTAGTAAAGGCCGGTGTTGGGTTTGATGTTGAGGCTTCAATTACTATGTCCGAGACGTTTGTAATATCTGAAATAAAGGCAGATGAAAGGTTAAATGTGAAAGGTTTCGCGAATTATAAAAAGTACGGCTACAAGGTTAAGAATATTTGGGGCGAAGAAAAGGGCAGTGGATATGCATATAATCCCATTGGAATTTATATTAGCCAGGCAAAATATAAGAAGAAATAATAAGTTGAAATAGATTGTGAACCAAAAGAAATAATTGTAGGTTTGGTGGATATTAGCCCACTAAACCTCTTTTATTATCTTCTCATCATTTATCGATTCTTTCTCAACACAACATACTGATCTGAATCATGATGTACTTTTTAATTTGAAAAAAACAAACAATTACGATAAGGCTTCTTTTGAAGCGACCAACGAAAAGTTTGGATGCGAGATCAGTTTCTTTGACACAAAGCTTACAAAGGACACCGTGAAACTTGCGGAAGGCCACGACGTTGTGTGCGTGTTTGTAAACGATGAGATAAATAAAAAGGTTATTGACGGCCTTTATAAAATCGGGGTAAAGGTCATAGCCCTAAGGTGTGCAGGCTTTAATAACGTAGATGTTAAGGCTGCCAAGGGAAAGCTTAC